>JANPHA010000479.1:0-51940 GCA_031424255.1 Burkholderiales bacterium
AGCAACGCCAGCAGCAGGAGCGCGCCGCGAAAGAGGCCCAGCAAGCGCAACAAGCGCATCATGCCCAGCAAGCGCAACAGGCACAGCAACGCCAGCAGCAGGAACGCGCCGCGAAAGAAGCCCAGCAAGCGCAGCAAGCGCAGCAAGCCCAGCAAGCGCAGCAAGCCCAGCAAGCCCAGCAGGCCGCGCAGCAACGCGCCCAGCAGGAACGCGCCGCGCGCGAGGCGCAGATGCAGCAGCAGCAACAGCAGCGCGAGGCCGCCCAGCAAGCGCAGCAGCGTGCGGCACGTGAAGCGCAAGCGGCGCAGGCCGCCCAGCGGCCGCAGCAGGCGCAACAACCGCAGCAAGCGCAACCGCCGCAACCAGCGCCGCAGAACCGCGCGCCGCGCGGCGGCGACGACAAGGAGAACAAGGACAAGGACAAGGACAACCAGGGCGACGACAACAACCCGGCTCGCCGGGGTCGCTAGGTCCTTCGCGAAGCGAGAACGCCCGGCCGATCCGTCGCGCCGGGCGTTTTTTTCTTGCCCCCTTTGCACTATCGGGCGGGCCGCCGCAAAATGCGCTCACCATTCCCGCAAACCTCGATTGAAGGAGCCGGGGACGCATGGACCTGCTGCTCATCCGGGAAACGATGTCGTCCACGACCACGATCGGTTCCCTGTTCATCGATGACGTCTTCGAATGCTTTACGCTCGAAGACGTCGTGCGAAGGGTGAAGATCCCGGGAATCACGGCGATTCCCGCGGGCACCTACGAGGTCGTGATTGACGTGTCGAAACGGCTCGGGCGCACTCCACGGCTGCTGAACGTGCCCAATTTCACCGGGATCCGCATCCACAAGGGCAACAAGGAAGGCGACACCAACGGCTGCATCCTCGTCGGGCAGACGAGATCGGCGGACTTCATCGGCAAGAGCAAGCTCGCATTCGACCGGCTGATGCCCAAGCTCGAGGCCGGTGTCGCGGACGGGAAGCTCACCATCGCGATCGAGAATGCCTTTGGAGCGCCGCTGGCGGATGCGGCCCGCGCACCACTCGCGAAGCGCGCAGGCGGAAAGAAGAAGAAAAAGAATGCCGCCTCGTCCACCTGATTCCGGGCGGGGCCGCGGGATCTTCGATGGCCCGGTGTACGTCGAGGCGCGCCAGGCGCGCCTGCGCAATTTGTTCGCGCACATCGATCCGGGCGCTCTGGCCGGCAAGCGCGTGCTGGAACTGGGTTGCGCGACCGGCGAGCTGGGCCAGGCCTTCGTCGAGCACGGCGCCACCGTGGTGAGTGTCGATGCCCGGCAAGCGCACATCGCCGAACTGCGCGCTCGTTATCCCGGCCGTGAGGCGCACGTCGCCGATCTGGAGAGCTGGGATCCCGGCACGCTCGGGCGCTTCGACGCCATCCTCTGCTTCGGCCTGCTCTACCACCTGGCCACACCGATCGATTTCCTCGCCGCGTGCACGCGCGCCTCCGACACGCTCTATCTCGAGACCGTGGTTGTCGATTCATCGGATTCAACCTGCCTGCCGGCCGACGAAGCGGGCGACGACCAGGCGTTTTCGCAGCGCGGCTGCCGGCCGAGCCCGTCCTGGATCACGGACACGCTGGCGCGCCAAGGCTTCTCGGCGCGCGACATCTCGGGCGCGGCCGCCAACTGGGGAGGGGCGGCCCCTTCGGTCTTCGACTGGCAGATCGAGGAAAGCGGCACCTGGAAGCGCGACGATTGCTTCCTGCGAAAGATGTTCGTCTGCACCCGCAACGGCCGCTGATCGCCGCTCAGGTGTCCCCGTTGATGGCGTAGACATCGCCCCACGCCAGCGGGTCCGTGCTGGCGATGATGAGCGCCTCGATCTCCCGCGCATCCACCCAGCGGGGAAACGCGAAGGCATCGCCCTCGCCGAACGCGAGGTTGAAGCGCGCGTAGCCGAGCGCACACAGTCGGGCGAGGCAGGCGGCGGTCTCGCCTACGGCCTCGCGCGCGAACTCGATCGACAGGGCCGGGATGCGGCGATCGAGGGCGGACAGCACGGCGCGCTCGTGGCCCTCGACATCGATCTTGCAGAAGTCCGGCAGCCCGTATTGCGCGACGAGGGATTCGAGCGTTGTCACCGGCACGTCGACCGCGCGGTCCCACACCTCGTTCCTGAAGCGCCCGCCCTTCCACGCCGTCGAGAAGGTCGACAGGTACGGCGCGCGTGAACAGATGGACAGCGTTGCCGTGCCCTCTTGCGCCCCCGCCGCCCGGGCAACGATTACCACGCGGGGGTCGCCGTCGAAGCGGCGATGCAGCTCCGTCACGCACTCGGGCAACGGCTCGACGCACACCACCCGCGCACCAAGCGCCACGTAGCGCTCGCTCTTTGTCCCCACGTGAGCCCCGACGTCCATCGCCATGCGGCCGGGTCCGAGGAGCCGCCGGAGCAACTCGTCGATCGAGCGTGGCTCGGTCATGCCGCAATCCCGGTGTTCTCCAGCAGCACATTCTCATCCCACAGCTCGAGCACGCGAAAGCCGGGCAGGAGCGCCAGCAGGTTCGCGAGAGTGGCCTGGCCCTCGTAGAGCTCGCTGTCGGAGAACTCGGTGTAAAGGTAACGAGTGCGTGCCAGGGTCTCGAGCCCGCCTTGCACCATCTCACCCTCGGCGCCCTGGATATCGGCCCAGATGAAGTCCACCACCCCGGGCGCGTGTCTCTGGCAATAGCTGTCGAGGCGGATGGTATCGACCTCGATCGCATCGCCGAATGTGACCGGGTAGTAGAGGAGGTGATTCTTGGGCTGCTTCAGCGAGGACGAGTAGGTCCACTCCCGTCCCCATCCCTGGACACTCAATACGAACGGCCGGCGCCCATCATGATCGGAGATGGCAGCGCGGTTCACGATCACATTGGGCGCCGCCGCCGGGTGATTGCGCGGGTCGGGCTCGAAGGCATGCACGGTCACGTCGGGGATACGCGCCAGCCACGCGGTGTCTGTGCCCTGGTGGGCTCCCAGCTCGAGGAAGACCTTGGCACCCCGCTGGGCGAAACGCTCTTCCACCCAATGACGGATCTCGCCGGGCCTTTCGGGTAGCGCCTGCTTGTACTGATGCAGGCCCGCGCGCACGCGTTGCGACATCGCGAGGCACGCTTCGAGCGAACGATCGCCGTGGAGTACTCCTGTCAGGCGGTCGAACTCCAGCGCGCATCGATGCCAGCTATCCCAGGACCAGGACCTCGCGTGGTTGCGGTGGAAGGTCACCGGGGATTCGACTGCCCAGACCGGCCGCCCCAGCGCCATGAAGCCCAGCGGCAGCCAGTAATCCCAGAACGGCTGCCCCATGCTGAGAAAGGAATCGGCAAAGCCGGTCGCATTGCGCCCGTGGAAGAGGAACGCATCGATCCCCCAGGGCTCGGGAGTGGCGCGGGCGACATCGCCGTCATGATTGAAGCGCACGAAGTAGATGAGTCCCGCGTCGCCCAGCAGTCGCAGCCGGTAGAGCTCGGCGCGCGCGAGGCCCAGCTCGATGTCGGAATTGAGCAGCAGCACCGGCACCGCCCTGCGCGCGGCCCAGTCGAGCATCGCGTTGATCGGAATGTAGGGGCGGCCGAACTCGGCTGCGGTCGTTTGCTCGACGGGGATGAACGACAGGTCGTACGCTCCTGCCAGGACGGCGATCTCGGAAGGGTGGTTGAACGAGTGCACGTCCAGCCCGGCGTCGCGCCAGGACCTGATCGAGGCCTGCTGCCGCGCCTGGTGGCCGGGTGCGGGCGACAGCGAGGTGAGCGCGAACAGCGTCTCGCGCATCATTGCGGTCTCGCGGGAAGGTTGCGATTCATGCCCGTCGCCTGAGCCGCTCCGCCACCAGCATCGCCTGGGTTGGGATCACCAACCTCTCGCCAACCGCGCCGGTCACCGACCAAACGTCGAACGTGGTGCCGAGCGTGGTCGTCAGCGCCGGCAGCGGTTCGCGGTATCCGATCGACCCCAACCATTGTGTCGCCGGCAGGTAGCCGTACCAGTCGGTGCCGACGAGAATGTAGAGCTTTCCCGCGCTCAGGAACTCGACCTCGACGGGCGACGCCTGGTAAGCCACGACCTGGGTGAACGGCTTGCCCGCGAGCGGCGCGGGAATGTGCGCGAGGGGACGCGAGATGTTGGTATGCGATGAAACGCCTTTCTCGAGTTGCGCGACCACGTAGCCCATCGCCTCGGCGAACGCGACTTCGGCGGGGGGCACGTTGGGTGAAAGCCACGGCGTGCCCAGCGTGCCGGCCTCGATGGACAGGACCGGCCCGACGAGCCGCTGCTGTTCGGTGTAGCGGCGCACCTGGCTGCGGTGCAGGTGATAGATCCGCACCGAGCGGCCGGGATTGAAGACCACGAGTCCTGCCGCCTGCGCCTCCCACGCGAGCCGGTTGTCGCAGCCCAGGACTCCCAGGTGGAAATCGCACGACATGGGCGGCATCGGCGCCTGGAAGATCCAGGCGTCCTGGCTGGAGGGATGGTCGAAGAAGCGTGCGCTGCCATCGTCCAGGACGTCCCAACGCGACAGGCACGCGAGCTTCCCGGCGAGGTCCACAGCGTCGAGTCGCGCCAGCGTGTGGTCGAAGTAGATGTCGGCGTTGGCAACGATCGCCCGCCTACCGGCCAGGTTGCGGTTGGCATGATCGAACATCGCGCGATAGGTCGATCGCCGGCCGTGCGCAATGAGCCGCAGCTTCGGGTGGCGCAGCACCGGGTGCGCGGCCGCAAAGCGCTCGCCGTCACCCGCCTCCTCGAGGAACAGATGCACCTCGCTGATGCGCTCGTTGGCGAGGTTGCGTTCGAGGCAGGTGACGAACTCCTGCATCCGGGCGAGCGCGGGATCTTCGTAGAATCCGACCAGCAGGACCATGATCGCCTACGCAATTCGCCGCAGCGAAGGGCCGCGAGCGAGATAGAACGGCAGGTCGTCACGCAGGGAGGCGAGCTCGCCGAGGCGGGCCCAGCCGCCGGCATCGACTGCCTGGCCACAGGCGAATCGCCACGCGTTCTGGCCGTGACGCACGTAGACGAAGAGCTCGCCCGCATCGATCGGGCGCAGGCGCGCGCCGCGCGTCACCGCCGCTCGCAGGAAGCCGGCATCCTCGGCGATCGAGACGTTGGGGTAGCGGCTCGAGGCGCCGAACAGGCGCCGGGCGTAGACCAGAGTGCCGCCGTGTACCGCGTGCGCAAACATGCGCGCGAACAATTCCGGAGTGCAGGCCCAGAACTGGCCGCGCGACACATCGAAGAACGGCGTGCCCGCGAGCGCCGTGATGTCCGCTTCGCCCGCGATGATGGGCGCGACCTGCGCCGCAAGCCGCGTGGGCCCGTACCAATCGTCGTCGTCCCAATGCGCGATGATCTCGCCGCGCGCCATGTCGCAAGCGAGGTTGCGCATCGCCCCGATGGTCATGCGCTGGCTGCGGTGCACGTACCGAATGCGCGGATCGCAGGGAAGATCCCTCTCGGACGATGCGCGGCTGTTGTCGATGATGATGAGCTCGCGCGCGCGGTAGGTCTGTCGCTGGAAATAGCGGATCGATTGCTGCACCCACTCGGGCCGCCCGTGCGTCGGCATGATGCAACTGACGAGCGGCTCGGCAGGCCGCAACCGCGCGATCGGGATGACGGCGAGCGGTACCGCCGCGTCCAGCGGCACACGCAGCGCGAGGGCATGAGCCGGCGCGAAATGCGGGCAATTTTCCCCGCGACAGTGATCGGCGATCTCCGCGCGCGCTCCGCTCAGCAGCTGCCCGCAGAACTTGCGCTGGTATCGCGATTTGCTGGGCTCCAGCCACGCCTGCTCGTCGCGATCGCGTTGTCGCGTGAACGGATGGCGGAACACATACGCGCCGCGCGCCCAGACGACGCCGAATCCGGCCCGCGCCGCGCGCAGCGCATAGTCCATCTCCCAGCAGGGACCGGGGCCGTACCCCTCGTCCGCGCCACCGATCGCGTCGACCACCGAGCGCTTCGCCGCGAAGCAGAAATCGGCCAGGCAATAAAGCGGAGCCAGCGAACGCCACGAGTCGCCGAACCTTGCGGCCGCTTCGCGCGCGAGCATGGACACGTTGCGATCGGTCGCCGCGCGGTTGCGGAACTCGCCCTGCACGCTCCACGCCATGTTGGTCGTGGGGCCCGCCAATCCGTGGGTGGGATGCGCATCGAGCGCCGCGCACAAGCGGGCGAGCCAATGCGGGCCGACGAGCGATCCGCTTTCGAGAAACACGTAGACATCGGCATCGCGCTCGCGCAGCAGCCGATTGAAGGACGCGGCGGCGCCGATCGCCTGCTCGCTCGACGAGACGACGAGCCCGGTCGAGCCATCCACGAACCGGCGCGTGCCTGCATCGATGCCGTCGGCGAGGACCACGATCTCGATCGGAACACCCGTGCCCTCATGCAGGAACTTGAGCGTGTTCGCCAGGCGCGCCGCGTCGTCGCGAACGTACACGCCCACGCAGATGCGCCGCGAGTCGTGAACGGCGGGACAGCCCGAGGGGCTCGATACGACTGCCGGTGGCGCATTCGAGCCGGGGCTCGCGCCCGGCGGCGACTTCATCGCGAGGACGTGCCGCGCATCGGCCCTTTTCCACGCGCTGCCGTTGGGGCGCTTGGGCGAGGTGTTGCGCAGATGCATCGTGGCGATGACGAGTGAAGGATCGGCCAGATCGGCCACCTGATGCGGCGGCACCTTTGCCGAAAAGCACGCGTCTTCACCCACGCGGATCGGCTGGAACCTGTGGCTCTGCCACAGCGTGCGGCGATAGGCGAACGACGAGCCGGCCAGCCACGGCCGCGAGCCGCCGGAGCAGTACTCCCAGGCGCGCGCCCCGCCGCTTTCGAGGAAGTAGACGCGGCTGGTCGCGCACAACTGCACCCCGCCCTCGCCCAGCCGCTGCACCTGCCGGCTGATGCGGTCGGCGGGATACCAGTCGTCGTCGTCCCAGTGCACGATGATTTCGCCGCGCGCCAGTTCGCACGCTCGGTTGCGCAGCTCGCCCAGCTTGAGCGACGACGCGGCGCGCTCGTAGCGGATGCGCGGATCCTGCGGCAGCAGGTGCTCGATCGCCTCGGTGCCGTTGTCGAGCACCACCAGCTCGCGGGAGTCGAAGTCCTGGGCGAGGAAACATGCGATCGCGTGCGGCACGAACTCCGCGCGATTCGCGGTGGGCATGATGCACGAGACCAGGGGCTCCACGGCCGCGGTGTCTTCCATGGCTTGCCTTTCGTCGATCGATGGAGCCCGGGTCATACCGTGCTCTTGATGAGGAGATACAACGGCCCGCCCTTCTTCTTGCGCTTCGTGCGCGCCTCGTGGACCGTCATCGGCTTCTTCTGGAACTCGACTTTCATGCTCTTCACCTTCGAGCCGCTGCTACGGTTCTCGCCCAGCGGCAGCGGCCAAAGGTTGGCGATCGCATCCGGTCCGCCCAGTTGCCGCTCCATGACGTGGTCGCCATCGAAGCCTTCACCCGAAGCGCTGAAGCCGAACGGCTTGAACTTGTTGTTGATCTTGCTGCCGCCGCCGGTGCCGCCCTTCACGTCGTACATGATCACCTTGCCGGGCCCGAGGCCTGCAAACTGCTCCTCGAGACCCACCGCGTCGCCGTTGGGCAGCCCCTGCCCTGCGCCGCCTGTGGCCTTGTAGATCTTCACCGTGCCCGTCCATGCCTTGAAGCCGGCTTCCTTCTTCAGTTTGGGCAGGTAGGCAGCGAGTGCATCCTTGGCTTGCGGCCCCTTGCCCGCGACCGCCTTGAGCCAGTTTTGCTTGATGGTGGACGAGGTCGCCGGCCCGACATAGATCATCGGATATGCGCCCGCGCGCCGCTTCGGGTAATCGGCGGGCACGGGACGCTTCTCCGTGCCTTCGTCCGCGCTCTGGTCCAGCAATGCGGCGAGCACCGATCCCAGCTCGTTGAATTTCGCCGTGAGCTTTCCGTCGACTGTCGCGATGGCCGCCTCGTCGGGCGGATCCTTTGCCTGCAGCTTGGTCACCTCGCCCTTGAGGGTTTCGATTTCCTTGACCAAGCCCGGCACCTTGTCCGCTTCCGGGCCCTTGGCCGTCGGGGCGAACTCGCGCACGAACCCGGCCGGGATCATGGGCGTGGTACGGATCATGACCTGCGCCGCGGCCTTTTCCCCCTGGAAGACCACGGCGTGCGACTCGCCGCCGCCGCTGAACGGCGCCTTCTTTTTCCACCACTGCAGCAGCTTCTTCGCACCCGCCTTGATCTTCCCGAAGAGCTTCTTCACCGTGTCCACGATCTTCTTGAGGACCTTGTCGATCGCGCGGTCGACCTTGCTCTGCACCTTGAGGATGAAGCCCTTCACCTTGGCCGCGAGCCCGCCCAGCCCGACCAGCGCGGCCAGGAATCCGATCAGCAGCGGGATCATGTTGGCGAGTGACTTTTCAATCCAGTTGGCCGCGCCACCGATGGCGCCGGTGGCAATGGCGTGGATCGAATTGATCACGGCCTCGACAAACTCCATGATCTGCGAAGCGCGCTCGATCACGAACTGCACCACGCTGATGATCATGAGCACGGCCTGGACGATGGCTCCGGCCGGATTGAACATGGAGACCACCTTCGCGACCGCCTTCTTCACGATGGTGGTGACGATCCAGTCCTGGATCGCGTCGATCACCATTTCCTTCAGGTTGGAGAGGTCCTCCTTGATCCTGGCCCACAGCGCCGCGGGCCCGCCCTTGATCACGACGTCGAGGTACTCGACCAGCTTCTCGATCACGGTGACGGCCGTGTTGCCGATGAGCTTCACCGCCTTGGCGCGCATCTTGGCGTAGGTGATGCCGAGCACGCCCAGCACCAGCTTCACGATCGAGACGATCGAGAGGTCGCTTGGGATCTCGATCCCCGCGCTCGCGAACGCGCCGAAGAGCCATTTCGTGAAGCCGGCCTTCAGGTGCGTGAGGATGTTGCCGGCGAATTGGTTGAAGCCGGCCTTGATCGCCGCGAGCAGGTTCGAGAGGAACTGCATCGGGTCGTTGAGGATGAGCTCGATGGTCTCCTGGCCCTTGCGCAGGATTCCCATCAGCTTGTCCTTGAATTCGGACAGCGCCTTGGCGACCGATTCGATCTTGTCCTTCGCCTGCGCGACGAGACCCTTGTTGTCGTCCTTGATGCCCTTCTCGACCTCGGCCGCCTTGTCGAAGGCTTCCTTGTACTTCTGCGCGAGGCCCTCGGCGAGGCTCTGCTTCTTGTCCTCGATGCTCGACTCCAGGTCGGCGAACTTTTCGTTGAAATTCGCCGTCACTTCCGCCGCGCGCGCTTGAACGCCCGGAGACAGCGTCGCCTGCTTCCCCGCGATCGCGGCTTGCGCAACCTTCACCTCCGCCTTGGCCGCCGCGAGCTCGGCCTCGACCACGTCCTTCACGCGCACCGCGAGTGCGTCCATGTCGCTGGTGAATTGCGTGCGGCCCGCCGTGAAGAATTTGTCCACCTCGTCGGGAAGCTCGAGAATCTGGTCCTTGATCCAGAGCAGCGAGCCGCCGGGCGTGAGCAGGTAGCGATTGAGCTTGTAGTCGAAGAGCGCGTCCTCGATGAACGTCTTCATCGCCGCGAGCGCCGCATCGGTGCCCTGGTCGAACATGTCGTTCACCCGCGTCTCGAGCTTCTCGAGGCGCGTATCCACCGCCTTCTTCGCGTTGTCGAAGGTGGTGACGACGAAATCGCTGAATTCCTTGAGCTCCTTCTCTTCCTTCGCCTTCTGCTCTTCCTGCTTCGTGAGCACCTTCGCCTGGCTGCCCTTCTTCGAGGCGATGAGCGCGGAGGCGCCCTTGGCCGCGACGCCCAGGGCCTGGCCCGCCGCGGTTCCGAGCGTGGCGGTCTCGGCGGCGCGATACTTGCCCGGCCCTGCGTTGGCGTTCTTCACCACCTTTTCCTGCGCCGTGAGCACCGCGGAGAAGCGCGGGTCGTTCGCGGCCTGCAAGCGCTGGGGCGTGAGCTTCTCCTTCTTCATGCCCTCGGCGACCTGGTCCTTGGAGCCTTCGAGCGAGATCTGCTCGGGGGTCTTCGGCGCGGGCATGGCTCCCGGCGCGTCCACCTGCGGCGCCGGCGTCGCCGCCTCGGGCGCGATCGGGGTCACGGGCTTCGATGGCACGCCCGCTTCCGACGGCGTCGCGTTCGAGGCCTGCTTCAAATCGCCCGTCGCCTCCTTTTCCTGCTGGGAGACGTTGCCCTTGAGCGAATCCTTGATGGCGCTCCCGTCGCCGCCCTTCATGAACTTCTCGGTGTCGCCCAGAGTCTTGGGCATCACCTTGGCGATCTCGGCGCGCAGGATTTCGAGGAAGCTCGCAGGCTTCGGCGGCGGCGTCTCGGCTTCCTGGATCTTTTCGGTCTGGTTGGCCTTGGCGCCCGCGACCTTCTCGTTGGGCGGCGGCTTGGCCGCCTTCGCGGGCTCGTTCGCTTTCGTCGCAGCCGGCGGATGCTGCTTGATCGCCTTGGCCTGCGCGTCGAGCTTCGACTTCACGCGCGCATAGCGCGGGTCCGCCTTCGGCTCGGCCCGCATGCGCACGGGAGCGATCATCATCGCCATCGCGCGCTCCTAGCCCTTTGCGCTCGCGTTCAATGCGTCGCAAGCACCGTGCGGAACTTCGAGTCGCGCGACTCCACTGCCGCGGGACTCGGCGATTCGCCCATCGGCAGGAGCAGCCGTTCCAGCTCGAACGCCGCGTTGAGCGGCGTGTCTGCTCCGAGGTCACGGCGGATGGCGACGATCGCTTCACCAAGTCGCGCGCGCACATCGGGATGCCGCAGGCCCTTGCGTTGCTCGAGTTCACGCAACGCCGTGTGCGCGCCGATCACGGAGGCCGCGCCGTAGAGCGCGAGGTGGCGCTCGAGCACGTGCAGCTTGCCGGCGAGATCCACCGGCAGCTGGTCACTTGGCCCACGGCCGCGGCGCAGCAGGTTCTCCCAGAAATCGACGAAGAGCTGGTAGGTGGAAGTCTTCTCCTCGCGCAGCGCCATGGCGCGCGATTGACGCGTCGATGCCCCCAAGCCGCGCGAGATGACCCACGCCGCGATGAGCACCGCGATGCAGGCGATGGCAGTGATGTTCGCCACCTCACGGTCGAGGTTCGCGAAGACCATGCGGATGGCGTCGAGTGCCAGCCACGCGCCGTAGGCGATGGCGGCGAGGAGGGCGAGGCCGAACGAGACTGCGATGATCGGTACTTTCATGGGAGCTCCTTGTCCGTGGTTCATGTCTTGGCGGCGGCTTTCTTCACCATCAGCCGCAAGCCCTTCGGTTTTGACTTCTGCGCGCCGAAGGCCTTGTTCGTGGCGAGCAGTCCCTTGAACGTGAGCGGCGGATACAGGACCTCGACGTCCGCCTGCCCCTCGAGGGCTTCCCCGTGGCGGTTCTCGAACTTGTCCAGCGGCCACATGTTGGGAATCTGGTCTGCGGTATCGCCGATGAGCTGCGCCTCGATGACGTGGTCGCCGTCGGAGTCTTCGCCGCCCGTCGCGCGGCCGAAGTAGCCGAACTTCTTCAGCGCGTCGTTCAACTTGCGTCCGCCCGGCGTGGAGCCCTTCTCGTAAGTGAATGCGGTCCCCACTTGCACCTGGAACCGCGAGGCGAGTCCCAGCTGGCCCGATCCGCCATAGGCGCCCCCGTCCGGCCAGTCCTGCTGGCGGTGGGGCGCGTATGCGTGCACCTGGCCGCCGTTGGCGCACCAGTCGTCGAGCGCTTTCTGCGATCCCGAAATCCTTTCGGCAGGATCGAACCCGGGTGCCAGCTTCTTGGCCGACTTGCCTACCCTCGCCTGCAGGTCGGATTGCCTGATGCGCACGCCCTCGTTCACGCGCGGCCCCAGGTACAACGTGCGGTAGAGAGCGGCGGCCTTCTTCGGGTACACGAGGAGCGCCGGGTTCTTGTCCGTGCCCCAGGGGTCGTCGCTCGCGAAGAGCACCGGCAGGTTGTCGGCGATGATCGTGAACTGCGCTTCGATCTGCGCGTCGAGGGGGTCGATCGCATCGGGGGTTGGCGGCTTACGCTTCATGCGCAGGTCGTTGACGATGGCCTGGGCGTCGTTCACGTTGTCCCAGGCTTTCCTCTTCGCTCCCTTGGCCGCCTTGGGCTTCATCTCCTTCAGGAAGTCCTCGATGCCCTTCTCGTCGCTCGCCACTCGCAGCTTCGCGTTCTTCGGTCCTCCGGCGTAGAACAAGCGATGCGATTCGCCATTCACGGAGAATTTCTTCTCGCGTTTCCACCAGCCTGCAAGCTTGGCCACCCCGGCTTTCACGCCCGCCTTCGCGAAATTGAATAGCTTCTTCGCCTTCTCGGCGATCCACTTCGCGACCTTCAGCAGCGCGGCATCCACCTTGCCGCGGATCCTCTGGATGTGCTCGCGGATCTTCGCGGTAATGGCGTTCAAGCGCAGCAGGCTCGCGAGGAAAGTGATCACCAGCGATAGCGCGCGGGCGAGGCCCTGTTCCATCGCATCGGCCGCCGCGCCGATGTTGCCGGCCGCGATCTCGCCCATGGAGCCGAGGAAGTTCGCGATCATCTTCGCGATCGTGGCGGCCTTCTTGATGAAGAAGACCACCGTGTCGTAGATGCCGATGACGGCCTTTACCAGTCCGGCGCCGGGAATGAGGAGGGCGCCCACCCACTTGATGGCTTCCTCGACGATCTTCCACTTGATGAAGTCCTTCACCGCGTCGATGAAGGCGCTCTTCATCTCGCCTGCCATTTCCTGCAGCTGCTCCCACGCCGCCATCAGGCCCCGGGTGACCAGCGTGCGCACCAGCGTGAAGCCCTTTTCCAGCCCCGCCACGGCCGGCTCGCCCATCACCGTCACCATGTGCCCGCGCAGGTTTTGGTAGGAGGCGCCGATCATCTGCAGCGCGATCTCGAAGATGCCTTCCAGGTCCCAGCTCTTCGGAAGGCGGATGCCCTGCAGCGATCCCGTGAGCCACTCGAAGAGCGCGTCCTGCAGGTGCTTGAGGAAGTTCTTGCCGAAATTCCGGAATCCCAGCACCGCCGCGCTCATCAGGTTCTTCACGAACACGATGGGCTTGGTGAAGATGGCCTTCAGCACGGCCACGCCCTTGTTGATGATTCCCTCGATCTCGCCCAGCGAGTAGCCGAATTGCTGGAGCGCCCAGGTGAAGAGCTTCTTCGCCGCCCACAGCAGCAGCTTGCCGAGCTTGGCGAGAGCACCGGACATGGCGTCCTTCATCTTCTCGATCTTCTCGTCGATCGCCTTGATGGCCGCCTGCTGCTTGTCCGCGAGCTTCTGCTGCAGCTCCTCCTCCTGCTTGCGAACGAACCCGTCCATCTCCTCGAGCTGGCGGTTCATCTCGCCCGCGGTCTTCTTGCCGATGGCTTTCAGCTCCGGCCCCAGCTTGTCGACGAACTCCTTGATGTCCTGCTTCGCCTTCGCGAGGTCGTCCTTGCACTCCTGGATGACGCGCTTGTTGTCCGCGGAAATCGTGGCCACGAGCTGGTCGACAGTGCTCACGAACACGGCGCGGTTGCGGTCGAAGATCGCCTTCACGCCAGGCAGGTCGTCCATGCCAAGGACCCAGTCCTTCGCCTTGCGGGCCCAGCCGAAGAAGCCCGAGTAGCGGTCGTCCTTGTACGCCTCGATCTCCTTGTTGACGTTGTCCTCGAACGCCTTCGTCGCCTTCGCGTTGCCCTCGTCGAAGCGCTTCATCGATTGCGTCTCGAGGTCGGCCAGCTTCTTCTTCACCTTGTCCTGCGCGGACTTGAAGATGCCGTTGATCCTCAACGCCACCTCGTCGCGCCGCTTCTCGAGCGCGCTCTTTGCGTGCCTCTGTTTGTGCGCCGTGCCGCCGAGGCCTGCCTTGCGCTTCGCCACTACCTTGCCGCGGCCCTGTTTTTCTTCCTGCTTGAGGTCCTTGTCGACGTTGTCCGACTGCTCGCGCGAGAATTTCTGGATGGCCTCGGGCTCGGTCTTGGCCATCTGCTCCAAGCCCTTCTTTTCCTTGTTGGCCGAGGCGAGCTCGCCGCTATCGACCATATCGAGTTGCTCCTGCGTGACGCCTTCTTCCTTGAGCTTCGCGTCCGCTTCGTTCGTGTACTTGCTGGTGTCGGTGTGCTCGGGCTGCAGCGGCGCGATCGCGCCCTGCCCCAGGTTCATGCCCGCGGTGCCGGGTGCCGCTTCAACCGGGGGTAGCGCTTCCGGGGGATGATCGGGTGGCGTGGGCGGCGGCGTGCGCTCCATGTCGGCGAAGGTGGAGACGACGGCGTTCTTGTCGCCCTGCACCACCTGCATCACATCCGAGCCCATGTGCTGGGCTTTCTTGTCGCGCTTGAAGTTGTCGACGTCCTCGATGTTCTTCGGGACGTTTTCCGTGAGCGATTGCTGCAGCTTCAGCTTCCCCTTGCTCTCGTCCACCGGCGGCGCCGGGCGCCCTCCGACCTCGCCCACCTGCCCCGCGTTGCTCTTCGACTGGCCTTCGCTCACCGGGATCACGACCGCCACTTCCGTCTGGCGCAGCTTCTCGGCGGAGTTGTCGTGCGTCTGCTCGTTGCGGCTGAGCGTGCCCAGGAGGCCGATTCCCCTTGCGAGCACGGGCACGGCCTTGCCGAGGAGATACTGCGCGGTCTTGCCGCCGGCGCTGCGCAGCTGAGCGCGCACACCCGCGGTGCGCGGCACGGAGCGTCCGCCGGCAGCGCCGCGGCCGCCCGCGCCCTTAGCCTTGGGCTTGCCCGCCCTGTCGCTCTTGTCCGCCGCCTTTTTTACGTCGGGCACGGGCTTGGGCGGGGGACCCTTGCCGAGTTTCTGCTCGGCTGCCCTGGCGTCGGTCTCGAGCCGTGCGGCGTCCGCCGCCGTCATGCCCTCGGGCAGCTCGATGATGCGGCCGTTGCTCATGCGGTAGAGCGGTTTGCCCGAGAGGATGCTGCTCACGCGCGCATCTTCGAGCTGCACTCCGGAAGGCGAACGCGGCGAGCTGCTCTCCAGGCGCGCGGTGACCGCCGCGGCGGGCGCACGCGCGGGCGGCCCGCGAAGCGGTGCGGCAGCCTTTACCGCGGCCATGTCCTCGCCTGCGCGGGACGCAGCGGACAGTTGGCCCCGGTCTTGCGGTACTCGCGCACGAGGGCGGCGTGCAGGTGTTCCTCGTCGAGCCGCCGGCCCGCCTGCAACGAGAGCAACCGTGCATGGGTTACCACGTTGCGCAACTGGCCGCCGCTCAGCGCGCATCGCCCGGCCGCGTCTTCGAGCCACACGTCGTCGAGCTGGTCGTCGGCCAGATGCAGCTTCAGGATCTCGAAGCGCCGCCAGGCATCGGGCGCGCGGAAGTTCACGACCACGTCCATGCGCCGCGCGAACGCGCGGTCGATTCGATCGGCCGCATTGGTCGTGATCAGCAGGATGCCTTCGAACGACTCGATGCGCTGCAACAGGAAATTGGTCTCGAGGTTGGCGTAGCGGTCGTTGGAGGAACCCACGTCGGTGCGTCCCGCCATGAGCGAATCGCCTTCGTCCAGCAGCAGGACGACGTCGAGCTCCTCGGCAGCGCTCAGCGCGCGATTGAGGCTCTTCTCCGTCTCGCCCAGATATTTATTGACCGTCGCGGCAAGGTCGACGCGATAGAGATCCTTGCCCAGCTCCGCCGCCAGCAGCCGGGCGGCAAGCGTCTTGCCCGATCCGCTGGGTCCGCCGAAGAGCGCGCGCACGCCCACGCTTCCATCGGTGATGGCGAGCGAGTCTCGCGCCAGCTCTTCGCGCCAGCGGCAGCGCGCCACGAGCGTGGCGATCTCTTCGCGCGTCGCATCGTCCACCGCAAGGTCGTTCAGCGCGCCCCGCGCCTCCAGCCGTGTCGCCAGCGTCTCCAGCCGCGCGGCCTGCAGCGTGCGGCATGCGCGGCGCAGGTCCTCGGGCTCGAGAGCCTCGCGCCCCGCGAGGCTCGCGAAGCCCGCGGCGGCGGTGGCCACGGCGCGAATGCTTCCACTGGAAAGGCGCATGCCCGCGGCCGTCTCGGGCAACGCATCGAAGGCGCGCGCCGGCAGGCACGCCTGCCAGTGGCGCAGGCGTTGCGCATCAGCCGGGAGCGGAACCTCGATCGTGAGCGAGGGCCGTGCATCCGCGCATGCCCAGGCGCCGTGCTTGCCGGTCACGACAACCAGCGGCGCATCCGTGAGCGGCAACGGCGGCAGCACGCGGCTCTCGCCGGGCGTCAATTCGTAGTCGAGAACCGGCACGGCATTGGTCATGGCCGCGATCGCGCCCAGCAGGCGCCACCGGTTCTCGTCTTCGAACAGGGCTTCGCGCACGATGAGCAGGGAGCGGCCCACCGCGTGGGCGAGCGCTCCGGCGAGTGTCTTGCGGCCGTTGTGCGCGGCGCCGCGTACGAGCAGCACGGGCGCGGGGCGGGTCGCCAGCAACGCGGGCAACGCGGCGCACGCGAGGCGCACCTCGTCGGAAGCGACCTGCACCTCGAGCGATGGCAGTACGTCCCAAGGTATGTGGCGCAGCCATCGCAATGCCGGCGCCTGGCCGCGCAGCACATCCCAAACGGGAAGGATCACGGAAAGCGCCCAATCCGCGCGCGGAGCTTCCGGATTCGGCAATTGCACGAGCCCGTATTCGATCAGGCGCTGCAGGCCCGCGCGCACGGCGTCGCAGCGGTCGTCGTCCTCGTCGCCGCCATCGCGCCACCACGCCATGAGCAAGCCGAACGTGGGACGGCGCTCGTTGCGCTGCGCGTTCTCGAATAGGTTGCCGAAGCGCGGATCCTCTTCGACCAGACCCACGGCCAGCAGCAGCTCGATCTCGAGCGGGCTCAATCCCGCTTCACGTAGCGCGACCAGCGGCAGGCGCGCCCCGCGCTTCACCGCCTCGCTTTCCCAGGCCAGGACCGCGTGCGACCAATTGCGTGAGAGATTGTCCGTGACCGCCGTCTGCGACTGCATCTCCTCGAGATAGTCGGCCAGGAACGGCTGCAGCTGCAGAGCGACTCCGATGTCGCCGTCCGTGCAGGATTCGATCACACGCGCGATCACGCCGAAGAGGGCCAGTCTCAAATGCTGGGCCGGCGAGCGCTCCATCTCCGCGAACGCCGCCGCGGCTATTTCCTGGGGATCGTGGCGAGCGTTCACGGGTCTGCCCTCAAGCGAAATGGAAGCGAATGTCGCGCCCGGCGGCCGGAATCCATCCCGGATCGCGATCGAGGCCCGCGATGCGAATGGCGAGCGGCAGGTCGCGCAGCGCGAGGTGCACATGCACCGTGCCGGCCGTGATCTCGATTCCGGCTTCGTGGCGGCACACGAGCGCTGGCAGGTCATCATCTTCGGCGCCGTCCACGGCGAGCGCGATTCGCGCGCGCAGCATCGCGAGGTTGTCGGAGAGCCAATCCTGCGACGGCGGCTGGAAATCGCGCCCGGGCTCTTCTTCGGGCGTTCGTCCGGCGAGACCGGCGAGTGCGCCCCACACCCGATCGGCTATGATCTCGTCCCCGAACCAGGCCCGCCCCACCATCGCGAGCCAGTCCCAGGGCGAGAGTGCCAGCCCGTGCGAGCGCGGCGCGGTGAAGTCGCCGTAGAACTCGAGGGCAAGCGCGGCATTGAGGAGATAGAAGAGGCCGCCGAATTGCGTGGCAATGTGCGGCGCGGCCCCGGCGGGGTACGGCGTCGATTCGCGGGGCGGTGCAGGCGACGCAGCGGTCGTTGCGTCGACGGCGTTCGACATGTCGGTAATCCACGATGGCGGGGCTGCCGCGGTCGTCGCTGGCGCGATGCATTCCTTCGCCATAGACGCTTTTTGCGCAGGCACGTGACGTTGTGATTCCCCAGGCTCGCTCGCGTCGGCCCAGTCCTTGGTGCCTTCCGGGGAAGCGATCGCACCGACCGGCCGACGGCCGATCGCGGTGACGGTTGCGGCGGGCGCACTGTCCACCGAATCGCTCTCGCCGTGAGGCTCACTTGCGCCGGAGTGTGGCTTGGCGAATGCCGCCGTGCCTTGCGCGGGCGCCACGATGGCCGATCGGCCGTGCGCGGACACCGACACCGGTTTCGGGAAGCGCACGAGTTCGATCGTCTCGACAGAATCAAGCGCTTCCAGGCCGACGGCGACCGACGGCGTGCGCGCCCAGGTGGGGGCGCGCGTAAGAGCGAGCGCCAGCGCGAGCAATCGCCGTTGCGCTCCGTTCAAGGATTCATGGCGCAGCTCGGGAACTTCATGCATCAGGCGCCGCACCGCCTCGCTTCGGACTGCGCTCACGAAATCGTCGAGCGACACCGCGATCGCGCCCGCCACACGTTCGGACGATGGCGCAGTCGCGGGCTCTTCATGAACACCAGCCAGCGGCACGGCATGCGACCGCGCGATTGCCGCTATCGCCTGTGCGCAATCCGCCGCTTCCAGGCGCGCGATGAAGGCGGTGGCCTCCCCGCGAGTCGCGAGCATCGCGATCGCGGGAACCAGGCGCTCCGCGCGGCACAGGACATCGCGGCGCAGCCACGCGTGTGGGCTGGCATCGAGCAACACGTTACGCCACCACCAGCGGTCCGCGACGAGGCCATGCAGCCAGTCTCGTGCGAGGCATGCGATCAGCTCGGCTTCATCCTCGAAGAGCACCGCTTCGGCGTCGGTCGCGTCAGCGTGCAGCCAGGGGCGCCGGGCACGGCTCGCTTGCTCACGCAAGGCGATCGAGACGAGTTCCCCGAACGAAGCGCGCGACACCGTGCCCTCGCGTCGCGCCGGCGAAAGGCGCCGTACGAGCAGGATGGCGCTGGGCGGCAGGCCCGGCGGCATCCACTCGACGTCGACCAGCGCGCGCTCGAACCGCTGGCGCACCTGGAGCACGTCGGCCAGGGCGCTGCGCACCTTCACCTTGCGCAGCGCCGCGGCATGAGGCGCCAGTCCGAGCATGCTTGCGGATCCCTAGAATGCGTAGCGCAATCCGAGCTGCAACGTCGAGTAGCGCGAGTTGGGCGAGTTGCCCGACACCGCGTGGAATGTGTAGCGCGCCTCCGCCGACCAACGCGGCGCGATGTCGAGCTGCGCCCCGAGACCGGCATTGACGCCAAAGCGCGTGGAGCCCGGATCGAATGAGTAGCCGCCGATGCCGAGCGTCGCGAAGGGCTTGAAGCCCTGCGCCGCGAGATACCACTTGCCGTTCACGCCGAACTGCGTGACGTCGAGATCCGGGGCGCCATTCTTGCCCTTGAACTGGTGCAGCCCCAGCGTCGCTTCGACAGCGGTCGCCGCGCTCAACGCATACTCGAAGCCGATATTGGCGGCGAGATCGCGCTTGTAGCCGTTGCTGAAGCTGCCGCTCGGCAAGGTCGAGCCGAGCGCGAGCCACACCGCGAAGCGCCCTCCCCCGCCCGTGGCGAGCTGCGAGACCGGCGCATCGCGCAGGGTCTGATCGCCGTAGTCGATTCTTATGCGCGGATCGTCGCCTGGGGCCAGCCCGGTCAGCCGAATGGCATAGGCGCCTGTGAGATCCGGGTCGCTCACCGGAACCGTCGTCGCGCCGCCGACTCGCACGTGGAACTGATTCTCGAAGCCGGGCCCGACGTAATTTCCGAAACGATCCCGTGGCGTTATGACAATCAGCGCCGTCGTGGCGCGCGGCTCGCGCTGCACCTGAACCGCCGAGTCGGCCGCGGAAGGCCGCACGGCAACCTGGCGCTCCGCGAATTGCTGCCGCCGGATCGCTCCGGTGCGCGGATCGGTCCAGTCGTAGTCGACACGAATTCGATAGTGGCCGCCGATGTTGGCGCCGTCGAACGTGCCTTCGTAGCGTCCGTTTCCCACGCCGGTGAGCGTTACCTTCTCGGCCAAAGGGCGCGGCTCGACCCGGGAGAGGAAACCCTGGGTCGCGGCCAACTGGTGGTACTTCACCATCAGGGGCGATGCATCGGTCTGCGCGGGCGCGGGATCTCCGACCAGGCTCGCGCGCAACAGGTTGCCGAGATTTTCGTTGGGGCGCTCGATCGTGGCCACGATGGAGCCCGGCGCAAGATCCGCGAGGCCGTTGTCGTCCCATCCCACTTCGGCGACGATCTTTATGGGGCGCCCGGTGCCCACCTCGGGCGTTTCCGTCACGCGGGAGCTGAACCGCGTTTCGACTCCGTAGGCCGTCAGCTGGTAGTTGAGCGGACCCGGCGTGCCGGACAGTCGAATGAGGCGTGCCTGCCAGGGACCGCTGGGACCGTCGGCAGGAAGGTTGACCCCCGCGACCCGCGAGTTCGCCGTGTTCTCTCTCAGCGGCGCAGTCACGACTGTCCCATCCGGCCTGCGGATTTCGAGTTGCACTTCGCGGCCGATGCCCTCCCATGCGAGCACGAACACCGCGCGGGTGAGGGACGGATCGATCGCCACTACCATGGGCGCGCTCGCCGCGCTCGCCGCGGGAACGGTTCCTGCCGTGCGCTCGAGTGCCGAGACCGTTCCACCCTTCAGGTTTTCGACGAGCGTATCGATGAACGAAGTCGTCAGCGTCGCGCTGGTGAGCGGATACCGCGATTGGCCTGCAGTCTCCTGCGCGATTCGATCGAGCAGCAGCGCCGATGCGGCCGTGCCGCCCTCTCCGAGCCCGATGGTGAAGATCGGTCCCGCAGGTAACACCTCTTTCGCAAGCAGCGAGCCGTTCAGGGTGAGCGGCGCACCGGGCAGGCCTGCCGCGACCGTGCACTGGTCGACGTAGGTCGCTCCGGGAATGCCGGGATATGGCTTCGTCGTTGGCGATAGCGTCTCGCCCTGGTGGATGACGCAGGGCGGCGTGTTCTGCTCGCCGTCGGTGAACAGCAGGATCGCGGTGTCCCCCGCAATGACATCGACGGTATCGAGCCGCGTCCTTCCGTTGACCGTTCCGGCACCGATGGATGTTCCGCCGATGAATCCGGGCACCGGCGCGAGCGCGGTGCCGACCGGACCGCCCCACGGCGTAGCCGCGCCGCCGCGCGACTTGAAGAACGACGCGCCGTCGAGCGGGGATTCAACGCTGGTTCCGCCGAAAAAGAGGAGGCCGAGGCGATCTTCCGTGTTGCCTTCGGACGAAATGGTCGCCGGTGCCGGCGGCGCACCGATCACGTCCCAGACGTTGGTGAACAGCTGGGCCGCCGCCTTCAGTCCGTCCCAGCGGATGTCGGCCGAACCCGGAATCGTCCATCCCATGCTGGGCGACTTGTCGAGAACGAGCACCACGTTCAACGGCAGCCGGCCGATCTTCGCGATGGGCGAGGCCACGGGAAACGAGGGACGAGCGTTCGGCACACGGGCATAGGCGATTTCGCAATTGGCCGTCGACGGCGCCATGAAGCTCGAGATGCGATAGCCTTTCGACGCCCCGAACGTGAAGCCGCTCAGCGTGAAATCGTACGTCTTGGATCCGAACGCAATGTCCGCGCAATACGCGGCCGTGCCTCCGAAGGACGACAGGTAGTTCAGCGTCACCTGGACGCGCTGCGTTCCGCTCACCCGCATCACCGAGATGGGGTCGAGCGCCGTCGTCACGTCCAGGCTCGAACACGCGATGGTATTGGCGCAGCTCGAGTCCTTGACCGCCAGGACCTTGGTGTCCACGGTGATCGTCGCGCCGGGCGCGATCGTCGTCGCGTCGAATTCGACCACGGTCGAGGCGGTCTGCTTCGCACCCGCGCCGCGGTAGGGCACGGTAAGCGTCATGCTCTGCGCAACTGCCAGCAGAGGCATGAAGACCGCGAACCCGATGGCAGCGCACGAGCCGTGAGGGAAAACGTGAAGGAATCTTTTCATGGTCATCTCCTGGAGCTAAGCACCGCGAACACTGAAACCGTTGAAAACCGCGTCGCTGTTGCCCGCGATCACGACGCGCACGGGCGCGGCGACGACCGCGTTCGTCGCGACATCGGCGAAGTTGGGAACCGTCGCCGTCAACGAGGTCGCGTTCTGGAAGACCGTGGTTGCGGCCACATTGCGAATGAACACCTGCGCGCTCGCCACGAAATTGGTCCCGGTGATGGTGATGTTCTGGGTTTCGAACTGGAGTCCCGGCGCGACGGAGGTGATCGCGTGCTGCGCGGCAACGGGGGCGTTGATCGTGATGGTGGCCGTGGGCGCCGCGGCGTTGCCCGTGACCGAAACCGAGACGCTGACGCCCGGCAGCGGCGGATTTCCGGGAGCGCTCGGCGCGCCCGGGACGCCCGTCGGAACCACGACCTGCAGGCGATGCGTCGGATCGGCGGGATCGGGGATCACGCTGGTGGCGGTAACGGTATTGAAACGGACCGTATTCTGCGAGGCCGTCGGGCTGAAGTTCGTTCCGACAATGACCATCGTGGAGCCCACCGCGAAGGCGGTCGCGCCGATGCCGCCCGGCGTCTGTGTGCCGGTCACCGTCGGCGCGGGGACCGGCGGGGGAGAGGACAATCCCGACGCCGACACGACGAGATTCACCGGCGTATTCGGCGCGACGCGAGCGTCTCCCACCGGGCTCTGGTTCAGCACGATCAGGCTCTGCGATGCCGGCGCCAGCGGATCCACGGCCGCGCCGTTCGCGTCGAACGTGAATCCGAAGGAAAGAACGCGCGAAGGCGACGTGATCGCCGCGCGCGCATCCGCGAGGAACATGCCGAATACATTCGGCACGGTCTGGCTGCCGGCACTGGTCGTGCCACCGAGGGCAAGCTGCTCGAGGATCGCGTTGATGATCTCCGAGGAAATGACATCGCCGGGCCGGACTTGCGTGGGGAGTGCCATGAGATACCTCCAGATTGTCGCGTTTACGAACCGTCGCAGCAGTTCACATAGTTGCTGTAGTCGAAGCGCGCCATGTCGAAGCGCGCTGCCGCCAGATTGGGCAAGAGCCCGCTCGCGAATGCCACCATTTGCTGTGCCGGCGTGCCGTCGCTGGCCGCCCGGGTGTTCTGCCACGGCCGGAAGATCCAGATGAATTCCTTTTCCGCAAGGTCCGTCGGCGCGGCCGACAGCGCCATTTCCTGGAGTTGGCTCAATACGCGCGCGTCGATGAACTCGGTTCCCTGTCCGGATCCGGGCGGCGGGCGACGCACGACACCGGAGAAAAAGATCGCCTCCAGGAATCCTCTGAGGGGGGCACTCAGGAGCGGTACGATGCCGAACGGCGGCATGTACCGGAATATGTCGACGGCCGCCACCGTCGCCGGGTTCGCCGAAGCCGCGAGCACGTCGCCCAGGTGCTGCTGGAACTGCGCGCACATGGCGTGCGCTTCCACGAGCCGCCGGCGGCGCGCGATGAACGCGAACGACGCGAGATCGTCGGGATCGAGCGGGTCGCGCTGGAAGGCATAGCCCGAGAGCGCATCGGGCTCGAGCAGCATGCGGCGCGCAGCCCACATGTCGACGAACTGCAGGCCGCTCGCGGTCCAGAAGAGTAGCGCCAGCGGCACGTCGCGATCGTCGAGGCCGACTTCGCGCAGGTCGTCGATGAGGCCATAGCGCGGTGAATCGACGCGCCACGGATCGATGCCGCTCTTCGCACGCGCCTCCACCCCGAAGCAGAGATAGGCGAGACGGTTGCGAAACTGCGGCGAGGCCGGATCAATTGCGGCGAAGCGCAGCGGATTCACGCCGATCAGCCGGAACTGCACGGCCTCCACCACCGCGTCGGTGTTGCACGCGACGTTGGCGGGATCGAGGCCGTTCGAGGGCGCACGGCCTTCGTTGAGCTGCGCCGGCGCGATCGTGAGCAGGTACACGCCCGCGCCCGCGACATAGGTTCCGCCTTGCAACGGCGTGCAATTGGCGAATATGCAGCCCGCGGCCTCCGCATCGAAGGCGCGCGCGAGGGCCACGCTCGTGTCGCCCAACAGGCGCAGCGTCTGGCCGAGTCGATTCACGGCGAGCCCTGCGCGAATGCGAAGCACCGGCGCCGAGGGCTTGTCGAGATCGCCGTCGCGAGTCGCCTCCAGCCCGAATGCCACGCCGTCGCCGATCGCGAGTCCGAGGCGCGCATCGGCTTCGCGCCGCGCCGCCTGCTCGCGCGAGAGGTCCTTGCCGGAGAGCAGCCGCCCGTTGAAGAAATTCACCGAGCGGATGCCGCCATCCTTCAAGGGCTGTTGCAGCTGGAGCACGTTCTTGTCGGCCATGGTCGCCTCACACGGTCCCATTGATCACGCGCCACTCACCCTCGCCGTCGGCGACCAGCGTGACGCTGCTCTGGGGCTTGATCGGCAGGCTCGGCTTGGTCTCGATCAGATCGCCGCTCGCCGGACCGACGTTGGCCGAGAGGCGGTCCACGTCGACGTTGCGGATCACATAAGTCCGCCCCGCATTGGCGGCATTGGCCGCGGGCAACGTAAGCCTGACGGCCGCGGTGCCGCGTCCCTTCTCCGCGATCACGATGTAGTTCGATTCGTCGAGCGTCATGCTCGCACGCGCCTTCGTGAACGGCTGCGGCCCGGCGGGCGTGGTGCGCGGCGCTCCCGGCCCCGTGCGGAAAGCCATGATGGGAAACTCTCCACCGCCGCCCCCGCCTCCACCTCCACCTCCACCTCCCCCAGCCCCACCGCCGCCCCCACCCCCGCCCATGGCCGGCAGTGTGCCCAAGCCCGCGCAATCGCAGCCGCACATCATCCATTCCTGCAGCATCCGCAGGTGCACGAGGAACGGACGCTTGGTCTCGTTCACCGCCACCACGGCCGGGCTGCCGCTCACCACCCACGCACCCGTGGGAGAGCCGCCGACATATTCGACCTCGAATTCCACGCGCGCGAGCATCACGCAGTCCTGGTCCTTCACCATCGGCAAATGGCAGCGGCGCGCCATCCAGAGCGGGCGCAGCTCGGTCACCCAGAAGCGGAAAGCCACGCGCAGGAACTCGCATACCTGGTCCTGCGCCACTTCGAGCGCGGGCGGCGAGAGATTGAAGAGGTAGTCGCCCAGCGTTTCGAACGTGGCCGGCGGCGAGAGTGGCGGTGACATCGCGGCCGCGTCGAACCACGGCTGCGCGGCGGGGCGCATCGCATCCAGCCACGCGTTCTCGTCGGCCGCCGAAGGCGAGCCCGTCGTCACGACCTGGATATTGTCGTGCAGCCACTTCACGAAATCGCGCAGCGCGTCTTCCTCCACCTGCGCGGGCGCGTCCTTGCGCAGCTCGAGGCGGAAGTCGTCGACCACGCGCGAATCCGCCATGAGCTCGTCCTCCGTGCGGCAGGGCTCGCCCGGCACCGGCACCGGGTACGCGGTGCAATCGTCGTAGCAGAGCGTGAGGTAGAGCGCGATGGCGCCCGAGCTCATGTCGGGCGGCGAGAGCGGCGGTGAGAACGGCGGCGATCCGGGCGGCGACGCGGGATTGAGGAGCTGCGTCACGATGGCCGCGTTGGCGGGTTTCGCCAGCCACTTGTTGATGACGGCGCACTGGTCCGCGCCCACGCAGACTAGCTTGCCGCTCGGCACCAGCGCCGAGCCCGCGGTGACGTGCAGGCGCGGACCTTCGGCGCCATCGCTTTCCACGAAGACGCGCAGGCCGGCGAGCGTGCCGTAGCCGATGGCATCGCGCGCGAGCCACTGGTCGCGCCCCGAGAGGTAGGCGAATTCCTGGCGGAAATCGTCCACGCCCAGGACCATCCCCTTGGCGAAGTTCACGTGCTGCGACGGTGTGAAGACCGTCGTTTCGAGTGCGTTCGCGAGTTCGTTGCAGCAGCCCATGGCTTGCTCCTCAGATCATCGTCAACATGCGGCCAGCAGCCGGTCGCCGTCCTTCGGGCGCGCCGCGCCGCCCACGAAGCTCGCCCCGACATAGGCGCGGCCGAGAATGGCTTCGGGCACGAGCTCACGTGCGCGGCTGCCCGAGCCCATTTGCGTATCCAGCCCCAGGCGCGCTTCGCCCACGCGGAAGAACGCCCAGTAGAAGCGCACGTCGAATACGGTGTGCGCGGGTTTCTCGAGCTCGACAATGCGCCGGGCGAGACCCAGCCGGCGCTCGAGCTCGGCGGGATCCGACGTCACGTCTTCCAGCGGCAGCAGCACCGAGAAGCGATGCGCCGTGCGATGCATCGCGAGAACCTGCCGCTCGAACTGCAGCCAGTCGGTTTGCGCGGCCGCGGTCTCGGGCAGCACGTCGGGAAGCGCGACCGCTTCAAACGAGGGCCATGTGGCCTGCCACGCGCGATCCAGCTTCTGGATGGAGCGATAGCGGCGCGCGAGAAAGTCCTGCCAGCGAGCGCGCATCCATGCGCCGTCCTTGATCTTCGCGAACGCGAGCCAAAGCTCCTGGTCGCCCGGCGTCGCGGGGTAGTCGCGCGGCAAGGCGATCGCGTCGGGCGCGACGCCACGCGCCATGAGGTAGTTGCGCCAACGCGTGCGTTCGGCGGTACCGATGGAAGGCACGAAGCCCAGCGCTGCCTGCGTGAATGCCGCCCATTTGTCCACGGTGCCGTCGGTGGGCGGCACGAGCGAGAAGGGCGTGACCTGCTGCGAGAACGTGGCCGTCGTTCCGAGGAACGCCGCAAAGCGCTCGACCAGTCCCGCGTTGCCCTCGCCGGGCGACCACATCGCGTCGAGCTTCACGATGCGCGGACCGGGCTCCGAGCTGCCCGCGTCGCCGGCGGCGAGCGCGCCGACCAGCCGCGTCTGGTAGGTCTCCACGATGCGGATGCCGCGCCCCTGGGCATCGCCCGGCGCCGGATCGTCGAATTCGGACTCGTGGATGCACGGGTCGAACGCGAGGTCGAGCGCCAGGCGCAAGCCGTGCACGGTGCCGCGCCAGCGGAAGTAGTCCATGGCGCGCTTCACGAAGAGGCGCTGGCGGCGCACGTCCCAAGCCGGATCGAACGCGACGTCGAACCAGCTCGCCAGCCACGCGAGCGTCTCGGCGGGCGCCACGCGTGCATCGAACAGCGCCT
Source organism: Burkholderiales bacterium (assembly GCA_031424255.1). Lineage (GTDB taxonomy): Bacteria > Pseudomonadota > Gammaproteobacteria > Burkholderiales > Usitatibacteraceae > Usitatibacter. The sequence goes on from JANPHA010000479.1 coordinate 26,796, forward strand.
GCACGTTGACCACGCGGTCTTCCATGTTCGTGAGCGTGTTCTCGAGGTTGGAGAGCCAGCGCTCGAGGAACGGGCCGGCGGTGGCGTCTTCGCGATAGACCGCGGGCAGGAAGCGCTGCGGATAGGAAAATCGCGGCGACCACGCTCGCAGGGCGCGCAGGCGCGGCGTGGCCATGCCGTTCGCGCTGGTGAGCGTGATGCGCAGCTGCAGATAGCGCCCCTTGGCGTTCTGCAGCAGGAGGTCCCAGGCGCCGACGCCCTTCTCGCGGCGCGTCGCGCGTGCCGCCTCGTCTCGCAGGAACGGCAGCTCCGGCCCGTCGCTGCGCAGGATGGGCGCGGGCTCGGGCATCCAGGAGCCGATCACCTGAGCCGCCACGAAGGCCGGTGGAGATCCTTCCAGCACGCCTTCGAATTCGTCGCCCGCGCGGCTCTCGATAGCGATCGCCGTATCGGGCGGCAGGCACGCATCGAGTACCACGCGGTCCCACGTCGTGGCGACATCGAGACTGTCGAACACCGGCGTCACGAACTGCGCGCGTCGCTCATACAGCGCGCGCGGCTGTTGCACGATGGGCGTCCACACGACGGAGGTGATGCCGCTGTCGTAGTAGCCGTCCTCCTTGATGGCGACCAGCGCTCGCCCGCCGAAGCGGCGCAGCGGAAACAGATCGGTGCTGGCCGAGAGGTCGAACGAGTCGGGCCCGTCCATCACGGTGTACGCGCGCACCTGGTTGCCGCCGCGCGTCGCGATGAAGAGGAGCTTCGCCGCGTCGGCGCCGTTGAAGAGGCGTGCGCGGCCCAGCACGAAGTCGTGCGCGAGGTCCGGCATTTCGTCCAGCCACCGCGACGCATTCGCGATCCATGCACCCTCCTCGCGGCGCAGGCGCACCACGCGCGAACGGTTCATGGCCTCGTCGATGTCGAGGATGAGCACGCGGCCCTCGTCCAGCATCTCCACCGCGATGGGCTTGACGACAGCGCCGGGACTTCCCGCGAGGTCGATGCCGCCCGGGAAGAGGACCGGCGCACGTTCGCGCACGTCACCCGTGAGCGGCTGGAAATCGTCCAGCTCGCCCTCGAGCAAGGTCTCGCTCGGCTGCGCCACGCTCACCACCGCCAGGCGGCAATCGAGCTCCCATAACAGGCGCCGGTCGCGATCGAGCACCCACACGCCGCCGCCGTGGCGAGGCGCCATGTCGAAGGGATCGAAGGGTACGGCGTCGGGCCACGCCGTGGGCACGGGCGGACCGCCCGCGACAAGGTCGAATGCCAGGAAGCCGCGTTTCGTCCCGCGCGCATAGGCGACGACGAGATAGTCGTCCGCGCTCACGGCGAGCGCCAGGAAGACATCCCGCGCAGGGGCGTCCGGAGCCTCCACGGGCTGGAAGTCACGGCGCCAGCGATCGGCTTCGTCGGCACAATCGGCGGGCGAAGCGGGCCAGAAGATGCTCTCGCGGCGACTTCCGGCGGAGTACACGGCGAGGGTGGCGCGATCGTCGCCGATGCGATAGACATTGCCGTGCCGGTCCGCGCTCGCGGGGCGCCGCGCGTCGAGCGAAAAAGGTTGCTCCGCGGGTGTGGAAGGCAGCTCGATCAGGCGCGCGCTCAGCATCACTTCGTTGCGCATCGCCTCCCACGCGGGCAGCTGCGGGTCCGGATCGATGGGCGGGCTCGCAACCGCGCCCTTCCACGCGGCGTCGAGCGTGTGCGCGCCATCGCCGTCGCCGCCGCGGCATCGGCCCCAATCCTGGCGGCCCAGGAGCAGCTCGAAGCGCGAACCGTTGACGTTCATCAGCAGCTCTCCGGGACCACGGGCACGGGCAGGAAGCGCCGCCGCGAGACGGCCGCCAAGCCGCCATCGTTTCCTCGCAGCGCGTCGATGGAAATGGGATCGCCCGCGACCACGGAGATGCCCAGCACGCGCGGGAGCTCCAGCCCCGCCATCTCGACAGTCTCGCTCTCGCCATTGCCGCCTTCGGCGAGCAGCACGCCCGCCACCGCGGTGACACCGTCGACGCGGGCCACTTCGGCGAGCAGCACGCGTGCGGAAACGGCCGTGCGCAAGGGCCACCCGCGCTCGATATCGACACCGCGCGGCACGAAGAGCGATTGCGAACGCGGTTGCGCGCCATTCGGGCCGATGGGTCGCAGCACGTCGCGAAGGCGCGCCTTCACATCCTCCACGACCTGGGCCACCGAAAGCCCCGTAGCCACGTCGATGCCCACCGAGATCCAGATGCCTCTGTAATCGGCGCCGCGAATCACGAGCTCGGTGGTGACGAGCCGCCTCGGATCGAGGTAGCGGCAGAGCGCGTTGAGGAACAGGCGATCGGCGCGTGGCGCGTCGGGCTGTCCGGGATCGAAGCGCGGGATCGCCATGAGGGTCACCACGCCCGGCGCGGAGCCCGGTTCGCTCGGGGAAAGGTCCGGATGGAACGCGGGCAGCACTTCGACACGCCCGATCTGCACGCCCGGCGTGCGGCAGGCGATCGATTCGAAATCGTCCACGCTCACGAGGCGGTCGCGATGCTGCAGGTAACGCTTCACCTGCTTCTCGCCCGCCTGCACGGTTTCCGCATCCGCCCCGCCCCAGGTCTGCACCGGATTCATCACCGTGAATCCGGAGGGCAATTGCGGCGAGCCGTTGATGGCCCGCTCGGCGACATTGCCCGCCGCACCCTGGCAATACTCGTAGCTCGCGAAGACGCGCGCGCCCAACGGCAGGCGCCGCCCGCGAAGCCCGTCGCCGAAGCGCAACACGCCCGCTTCCGCGTCCAGCTCGAAGACATTGAGGAGCGCGTCGGAGTTGCTTTCGTACTGCGAGCCCGGCGCCAGGCGCGGGTTGGTCACCGGCACCTCGGGTGAGGCGGCGGCGAGGTCGTCGATGGGCTTCCATGTGAGCGGCGTGTCGTTGCCGGCGCGCGTCGCGACCCGCACGGAACGCGCGAGCACGGGAGCGAGCGCGAGGCGGCGGGCCTGGTCGGGACGTCCGTCGCCATCGGCCAGCGGCTCGGCATTGATGCGCTCGACCTGGCGCACGGGTACCGCGTTGATTCCCGCCCACTTGATGCGGGCGCGCGCCGCGGCACCTGTGCTCACGCGCAGCCACGTGATCACGCGCGCGGCGAGTGCCGCGTCTTCGAGCGTCGGCGGCATGTCGCCCACGCCGCCTTCGAGCGGATCGACATCGCTCCACAGGCCGAGTTGATCTTCGGAGGGCAGCGTGAGTTGCACGACACCGGGCGTGGTGAGCAGATCGACCTCGGTGCGCGGCTCGATCTGGCGGTAGCTCGGGTTGGGCCGGCCCGTGCCGTCGCGCTCCACCTTGCCGTCGGCCGCCACATTGGGCAGGTCGAAGCGCAAGAGCTTGCCCGCCTGCGCCTGGCCACCGGGCACCAGGCGCGCGGCGACCGTGTCCAGCGCAGGCACGATGCCCAGCATGAGAGTGCGACCGGCGATGTCCTTGCGGATGGCGTCGGGCGATTCCTTGTCGCGCGCGAGCAGCGCGATCCACAGCGACTGGTCGACGGTCTCCTGGCCCAGGTCCACGCTCTCGACCACGTTGCGATCGAGCGCCACGATCTCGTAGAGCTTCACCTCTTCCGGGAACTGTGCCTCGTAGGAGGCGTAGAGCAGCTTGTAGTAGTCGACCAATCCATCGGGCGGCACGGGGAGCTCGCGCTTGAAGAACACGCGCGCCTCGATGGGCAGCACGTCCATCGTGGACTGCGTGCGAAACGGCACCGCGCCCGCGCGCACCTCGAGGTCGGCGCCCAGCGTCTGCGTCTTCGCCTCCCCGCGCTCGTTGGCGATCGCGACGATGCCCTGCGCCTCGGCCGCGGGCGCGAGCGGCACGCGCAGCAGCTGCAGGAACTTGGCCCGGCTGCGCTCCGGCGTGAGGTTGGCGCGGTACAGGATGTTCTCGCCGAGGAAAGAGAACAGCTGCACCAGCGTGACGCCCGGGTCGCTCTGGTTGAAGTTGGTCCATTCGGGCGTGTGCACCCGCGCACGGGCGAGCGTCTCGTCGACCAGCTGGCCGAAGCGGCGATCGTCGATGACAGGCAGGGCAATCGGCATGTGTGCGATGTCCTACGCGGCCAGCGGTATTCCTACCGTGATGCGCTCGCGCGCCGCGGTGGCGACGAGCCGGTAGGTGATGGTGGCGATGGCCACTTCGACGTCGTCCTCGTCGGGCGCGATGTCGACGGACTCCACCGCGATGCGCGGCTCCCACTGCCCGAGCGCCTGCTTGATGGACTCCTCCATGCGCGCGTGCGTGGCGGGGTTGTTGGGCTCGAAGAGATGGCGTCCGAGGCCCGCGCCGAATTCGGCGAGGCCCACGCGCTCGCCCGGATCGGTCTTGAGGATCACCGTGATCGATTCGCGGATGCCGGCCTCGCCTTCGGACCACACCATGCGGCCGTCCGCGCCCACCCGCGGCGGAAACGACAGTCCCTTGCCGAAGACGCTGCTCATGACTTGCCCTTGAACTTGGGAATGGGGAAACACAGGATGAAGAACGGCAACCACCGGAAGATGAGGTCGAGCAGCGAGATCATGATGATCAGCACGATGAGGGCGCAGATCGTGATGATCGGAATCGAGATGGAGCAGATCATCCCGATGCTGAGGGAACCGTCTTTGCACGGGCCGCCCGCGCCCACGTCGAGGTCCTTGTGAAGCGGCCACGGCAGCACCGAGAGCACGAGGTCGATGAAGCCCAGGCCCTTGGCGCGCTGCACTTGGCCGCAGAGCATGTCGGAGAGGATGAACGCGGCGTTCTTGTTGTACTTGCGCAGGCCCGCGGGGCTGGTGTCCAGCGGCAGCGAGATGCGGATGGGGCGCGCGGGCGCGTCCGGATCGAAGAAGCTCGCGAGCTGGAAGCGCTGCGTGGGCGCGGAAAGCAGCGGCGCGTGCAGCGGGCCGCAATCGCGCCGCTGGTGCACGAAGCGGATCACGAACCAGCCGGCGTCGCCCACGTTGGCCGCGAGCGCGTTCTTCATCTGCAACGCGAACGGAATCGGCGGCGCGTTGGCCTCGAGCGTGGCTTCCAGCGCGCGTCCCATGAGCGCGGTGAGGTAGTCCACGTCGTTCGCCGCGGGGAAGGTCTCGGGGGTCGCGGGGTCCCGCAAGAACTCCTCGCCGGTGGGAATGCCCAGGCTCGGAAGCGATGTGTACGGCCCCATCGCCGCACCCACCGTATCGACGCCCGCGAGGACGAAATGGAAAGGCGGCCAGCCGGCGTTCGCGTCGCTCTTGCTCGCGGCGGTATAGCTGAGCGTCGCGGCCTCGAGCTTCTCGCGCACGCCGCTGGCGCGGATCGCCTTCAAAGCCTCGCGCAGGTTGGCGAGCGGCGGACGCACATCCGGGTCGCCGTCGTTCGCTTTCAGCGCATTGCGAAGTCCCACGGGCATCGCCGGCTGGGCGAGCCAGTTGTAGAGATCCTTGCGCGGCGGCGGCGTGAGGCTTGCTCCCCCCGTGCCGGACTCGATGGCCGTCCACACGTCCGGAAGGTGCGCGCTCAGGTAGTCGGCGAAGTCCAGCAGGATCAGCCACGATGTGTTCTGCTGCGCAAGGTTGAAATCGAAGACGCGCTTGCGCTTGCCGGGCTCGGCGGGCGTGGGAGCAGGCTCCTCCTCGCTGCCGATCTTCACCTTCTGGCCGAGCGAGGACGCGAACTTGAGGCTCGAGCGGATCAGGTTCTTCCAGGGCTCGGCCACATCCATCTGGAATTGAGCGACACGCGCCTGCTTCGACGGCGTGCGCGCGGGTTCCGCGATGTCCAGCGCCTGGCGCAGCGCGGACGCATACGCGGGCGGCGCGGAGCGATCGACCGTGGCTCCGATGTACTCCTCGCGCCGGCCCACGGGAACGAAGCCTCCCCAGAGCTTGCGGCCGCGCGCAGTCTCGTCCTGATAGGCGAGAGGGAAGACGGGCAGCAGCTCCTCGCCGAATGCGGCCTGCCCATGGTCGGCGTCCATGGAGACGCGTTGCCAGCGCGCCCCTTGAGCGTCCTTCACATATGCGAACTCGCGCAAATCCGTGGCCTGTCCGGGAATGGCGGGCAGCAGCCTGCGGATCACGAAGTTCACGAGTTCGCCATCGGCGGGCGCCAGCGCGCGCTCCGGCAATCCGGGAATGCCGCACACGAGGCTCGAGGCCACGAGGTAGAAGCGCTGGTGCGCGGGCTGGAAGAGCTTCAGCGGCAGCTTGCGCGCTGCGCCTTGCGCATTGGGGTCGTCTGCCTCGTGCGCGGTCGCGGCGACCAGGGCGCGCGGCTTGCGCGCGAAAAGCCCGCGCTTCGCATCCTTCACCGCCAGCGGGACCGGCGTGCGCTCGATGAGATCGGCGCTCTCGTTCATGGGCGAGCGCCAGCTCTCGGGACGCGCGACGAGCCGATCCACGCGCGCCGGATCGCGCGCGAGCGTGGCAAGCATCTGGTCCATGAAATCGTCGGTGGCGAAGCGCAGGATCGCGGGGCGCTTCTGGTCGTCGGCGCCGAAGCGTCCCCACAACGGCTGCGGCGCCTGCCATTGGATGGGATGGATGTTCACGCGATCACCAGATGTTTCCCGCGCCCGGCGTGTACGACGCCGACACGATGCTGTTGCAGATGACGGTGTCCGCCTGCACGACGCCCGAGAACTTCGACATGCCCGCGTCCACCGTCACCATGCCGGCGCTGACCGCGACCTGGCTCGCATTGACGGTGACTTTCGCCGACGCGGTGATGGTGACTCCCGCGGTCTCGAGCTTGATCGAATTGCCGTTGCTGTCCTCGATGGCCACGGATCCCGGACCATCCTTCAGGGTGACCTTCTGGCCACCGGGCGTTTCGAGGATCAGTTTTTCCTGGCCATCCTGGTCGTCGAGCGTGACCTTCACGCCGTTGCGCGAGCGCAGCACCTTCTTGTAGTTCTTGCCTGCGCCATCCATCGATTCGGGCGATGCGTCGCGGCCGTTCCACAAGCCGCCCAGCACGAAGGGGCGGCGCGGGTCGCCCTGCTCGAAGGCGACCAGCACTTCGTCGTCGACGTCGGGCACGAACCAGCTGCCGCGGTTGTTGCCGCCCATCAGGGTGGCGAGGCGCGCCCAGCCTTCGTAGCGCTCGCCCTTCGCGTCGGGCGTCCACGGCAGCGTCACCTTCACGCGGCCCTGGTTGTCGGGGTCCTTGATGTCGGTGACGACCGCGGGCATCACGCCATACCAGCGCCCGCCCCATCCGGAGCACGCACGTTCGTGCAGCAGCTGCTCGAAGGCCGGAAGATCGTTCACGCGCATGCTCAGGGCTTCCCGATCGCGGGCCGGTCGCACCAGAATTCGGTGCGCAAGCCCTTGTTGCCGTCGTAGCGGATGGCGGTGTCGGTGACGGTGTAGTCGCCTTCGAAGAGCGGGCCCACGCCCTTCACCTTCACCTTGGTGCCGACCTTGAGCTCGGGCCTGGTTTCCGCGACGCCGCGCGCCACCACGAAGCGGCGCGCAAGGTGGCGATAGCTCGCTTCGGCCAGGGCCCGAGCCTGCGCATCCGACGCCGGGGCGCCGTGCGCGAGCGTGTCGGCGCGCTCGCCGAAGGCGCGCCTGAGGATGGTCGCGCCGCCCTCCCCGCCGTTCAATTCCGAACGCACAGCGGCTTCGTCGGCTTCGTTCTTCGCGACCTTCTTGTCGGCCACGTTCCATCCGCTCGCGCAGAGCTTCGTGCGCTGGTGCGCGAGGTCCGCGTCCACGTTGAACTCGCGCAGCTTGCCGGCCCACGCGAGCTCGAGTGTCTTGCCCTGCCGGCGCGCACGCTGCGCGGCCATGAGCTTGGTGCCTTCCACCCACACCTGCGCGTCCTCGCGGCGCGCCAGGTCGCGCGCGAACGCGAGGTCGCTCTGGTTCACCTGGGCGAGCAGCTTGTAGGTCTCGCCGGCGACGTCGACCGTGGGCTGCAGGCCGTGGTCGTTGGCGATCTTGCGCAGCACGTCGGCGAGCGAGGCATCGGCGAACGAGCGCGTGCGCCGGGTCATGCGCAGGTCCTGGAAGCGGTCTTCCGCGCAGATGCCGATCTGCGCGGCCGCGCCTTCCGGAAACCTGGCCGTGAGCGCGCTGATGCGGCCTTCGAAAAGGGTCCCATCGCCGAGAGTCAGCTTGAAGGCCTTGCCGAATTCGAGCTGCTTGCGGTCGAAGTGCTGGAAGCCGCCCTTCTCGTCGCCGCCCCAGTTGCCGAAGACCATCTCGCAGCGCGCGAAACCGTCATGGCTCTCGATCACCAGCAGCGAGACCATCGCCGCGGTGAGGCGCGCGTCGCGTTCGCCCTCGATCACCACCGAGGGACGCGAGTCCTTGATCTGGGAAACGGCGCCGTCGGGCATCGTCAATGCGCCCAGGAACGCAGCGTTTGCACTTCGAGCGAGCGCAGCGCCGCGGACACCACGCAGGGCTCCAGTTTCTCCTTCGACGATTCGTCCTTGCCCTCGCCCGCCTTCTTCGCGGGCGCGGCCGGGGCTGTCGGCAGCACTTCGAAATCGTTGACGACCACACCCATGGTTGTTCTCCTATCCGATGGAAAGCGAAGCGCTGGCCGAGCCACCCAGCGAGGCGTTGGGGCCGGACGCGCCCAAGGATGCGTCCACTTCGAGCGAGGCGCCGATGCCGCCTTCGAAGGAGGCGGATACGCCCGCGTCGAAGGAGCCGCCGATGGAAACGCCGCCGCCGAGACCCGCGCTCACGTCCAGATCCACGAGGGCGCCCGGCGACATGCGCATCGGATCCTCGATTCCATTGCCGGCCGCGATCGATTGCCAGTCGTCCTTGCCGTTCTTGCCGGCCATGTTCTGCACGGAGTCCCCCTGCTTGGCGGAGGCGAGCGGCTTTATGCCGGGGCGCGAATCGACCTTGCTGTCGCCTTCGGGGCCCTTCTCGAGGATTTCCTGCTTGGTGAACGTGAGCGCGATGCTCGAGCGCAGCGCCTTGCCCTCGGGCGAGAAGAAATCGATCGTCTCCTCGAGCGCCTCCACGATGCCGTCGAAGATGAAGTTGCCGAACTGGAAGCGCACGCCGGGCGGCACTTTCTTCTTGGGATCCGAGGCCTTCTGCGGCGTCATGAAATAGATGACGTCCTTGGTGACGCGCCGCACGTCGTCCACCGGATTCTTCTCCATCGCGGTGACGTCGAACCAGAGCTGCAGCGCGAGCTTGGTGGAGCCGGCGCCCACGAACTGCTGGCCTCCCGCACCCGAGGTCTGGTCGCCGCCCTTGGGCGGCTCGATGGCGTTGGCGAACGTCACCTTGAGCGACTCGGGATTGAACTGCACCTCGAAAGGCACGGCACCGTCCTTCGTCTTCTTGAAGCCCGCGTCCATTTCGGTGAGCGTCGCCTTGACAAGACTCATTTCAGCCCCTTCAGCGTGAGCGTCTCGTATGCGACCTGCAGCTCCTCGATGGCGATCTGGCCGTCCTTGGCGTTCATCGCGGGCGCCTTGATCTTCATGGGCAGGCAGCGCGTGAGAGAGAACCGCGCGCGTTCGGTCTGGCCGTCGACCGCGAGCAGCACCACCTCGACCTCGGCGCGCAGGCCGGGATCGTTGACCGTGTCGCGGAACCATTTCCACAGGTCGAAGTTCGGGGTCATGCCGCGCTTGAGGCTCAACGTGCCGAAGTTCACCGGGCCGTTCAGCCGGATCTGGCGGCTGTTGCCTCCGCCCTCGCGGATGGTCTTCACTTCCATGCTCATCTCGAGGCCGTCGCATTCGGCGAACGAGGCGCCCACCAACGCGTCGCCATCCTGTCCGCGGTTGATCTCGACGGCGAAGTTGAAGGCCGTGAACGGTCGCAGCGTCTCGAAGGCGTCTTCGAACCTGGCCTGTGCCACGCTCAGAGCTCCTCGGTCACGGTGAGCCGCGCGCCGCCTTGCGCGAGCAGGATGGAGATGAAGCGCATCGGGATGGCTGGTGCCACGCGCAGCTCCACGAGGAATCGCCCGGCCTCGAAGTCCCGGGGCGTGTTGATGGTGTCGTCGGCGACGACGCGAAACGATTGCTCCGGGGTCTTGCCCGCGAAAGCCCCGCGCCGAAAGAGATCGCCCAGCATCGCGTTGAATCCGCGCTCCACGGCGCGGCGCAATGCCGGCCCGTTGGGCTCGAAGACGTAGCTCACGCCGCGGCGCAGCGCCAGGCGCCGCAGCAGGATCAAAAGCCGGCGCACGTTGATGGGGCGCAGGTCCGTGTCCAGCGCCAGCGTATCCGCGGAGAGCGCCAAGAACCCGCGCGGATCGTCGCGCAGCAAGTTCACCTGCGCGTCCTGCAGCGCCTGCCAGTCGGCAGCGGCCACGGGGGGCGTGAGCCCCACCACGTCCTTCATCGGTTCGTTGGCTGCCGCGATCCACGCGCCGCGACTCGTGGCGCGCGCGGCCAATACGCCCAGGGCCACGCCGTCGGGCGAGACCACGCGCGGCTTGCCCGGCAGAAGCGCGGCGATCGACGACTCCTGTGCCTTGGAGCCGGTGCGCGCGTCGGCCTGCAACCACGGAAAGTACATCGCGCCGTAGGAAAGGACCTGGCGCTCGGTGTGGCCGAACGCATCGGGCTCCGCAAGGCCGGGGGGCTCAAGGACGGCGCGCAAGCGCGTCACGTACCGCAACGCCTCCTGCGTCCGGAAATGCCGCGGCATGGCGAGGCCCGCGAAGAGCTCGCCCGAGGCGCCCGCCATGCGCAGGGCGGCGCGATGCACCGCGAGCCATTGCCCCTCGATGGCGGCGCCGGCGGCGGCGGGCGTGTCCTGCACCCAGTCGTCGCTGCGCACGACGACCACGACGGCGTTCGAGGCCGCGCTGCGGTTGTCGCCGACCCACGCGAACACCTGGTAGTAGTAATTGCCCTCGCGCGGATTGAGCGCGATGTACTCGGTGCCGGAAGCGAAGAAGATCTCGCGCCGGTCGCTGAAATCCGGTTGCGTCGCTTCGATCAGCTCGTAGTGCGCGCCAGGCTCGACGTCGGTCCAGGTGAGGCGGTAAGCACCCGGCGGCACGGGGAGGTCGGGCCCATCGAGAACGGGCGCCTCGATCGCACGCGTGGCGCAATCGAGGAACGCGCCGAAGTCGGGCTCGATGCGCGGCCGCTTGTCGGCCTTCGCGCAGGGGCCGCGATGCGTGGTCCACGACGCGGGAGCGTCGTCGCCCGGCGGCGCGGGCGGCGGCACGACGCCGGTATCGCGCTTGTGCCAGCCCAGGTGGATCGCATCGGGAATCGCGAGCAGGCTGGCTTCGTTGAAGAGCCCGCCGTTGCCGATGGACCACGCGGCATGCAGGCCGCGCAGAGCGCGCGTTTGCACTTGCAGATAACGGACGGCGTCGGCGATCGCGGCGATCGACTGCATCGGCGCAACGGCGAGATCGGGATCGAGGAAGAGCTCGGCTTCGAAAGGCACGATGCCGTCGCGCTCGAGCTTGGTGAGCGTTTCGGGAAGCGGCGCCAGCGCATCGCCGAAAAGCGGCTCGACGCCCAGGGGAATCCACGCGAGCGGCAGCGGCGCGTCGCGCCGTGACAGCGGAAAGCGCGGCACTTCGGCGGGCACCACTTGCGTGGCCGGTCCGGAGCCGACGTCGTCGCCCGGGCGGTAGAAGGCCACGTCGGTCCAGTTGGTCCACCAGCCTTGCGGATGCTCGGGTGTCAGGCCCGCGGCCGGGAGCCGGAAAGCCGCTCCGAGGGTTTCGTCCACGCGCAGGTCGAGTGCGAGGAGGTGCGCGCGGCGCACCTGCGTGCCTGCAAAGGGCAGGATCGCACCCAGCTCTCGCCAGGCCGTGCCGCGCGCGACCGCGTTCACGTTCGCGGTGTCGAGCGCCGGCGGGCTGCCGGCGAAGTCCGGCTCGCGGTCGAGTTCGTCGATGCGCAGCCACACGGTCGCGCTGCCGTCGCTCCACCGCGCCCAGTGACCGCTCTCGAGGCTGGCCGGCACGGGGACATCGAAGCGCATGCGCGCGGGCTCGCTCGCATCAACCGGCGCGACCAGCGTCGCCGGAACCGCAGTGAAGAACCCGACGACGCTCGCCTGTCCCGCCAGCTCCAGCGGCGCGGAGTACGGGGGAGAGCTTGCGTCGGCCACGCGCTCGAACGCCGCGCGCATCGTGCACTCCACGGCATACGGCCCGTCGGGATTCGTGACGACCCGGACGACATCGATCGTAGCGTAGGCCGCGTGCCCTTCCGCGTCGTCGATCTCGATCAGGTCGCCCGCGCGCAGGCCGAAGCGCGTGTTGAATGCGAAGCTCCCGAACGGTGGCGGCGCGACGGGCGCAAAGCCAGTGATGCCGAACGCGCGCTTCTGCATGGCGCTCGCCACGCGCAGCCGGTCGGACCATGAGCCCTCGCAACGCGCCTGCGCGAACGCAGGCTCGAGAGGACCGCCGTCGGGAAGCTCGAGCACTCCCGGAATCGCGAACCCATTGGATTTGGCAAGCGATGCGGGAGTGCGCCGCGTGCTCTCCACGCGCGCCACGCGGATCACCCAGCAACGCCGCCCTCCGTTGGAGAAAAACGCGCGCACGGCGGGGCCCAGCAAGGCCTGCACGCGTTCACCGCGCTCCGCGTCCCACGCGAGCGGCGCATCGGGGCCGAACACCGCCGCGTACTGCGCCACGCTCTCGATCACCACGGGCACGTGCAACGGACCGGTCGATGCGAAACCCACCAGCACCGCCACGTCCATGCGCGGCAGCGCCTCGAGCGCCATTGGCGGCGCGACATCGACACGGATGCCCGGCAGGCGGCGCGTGGCGAGCACCAGGGTTACTCCATCTCCAGGCGTTCGTACGCGAGGACGAGCTCCTCCATCGCAACGTCGGTGCCCTTGGCGTTGAACGGCCCGCTCGTGTGCTTCGTGATGCGTGCGCGCAGCAGCTTCCAGGTCTGCACGGTATCGGTGTGATCCTCATTCTGCAGCTGGATCGTCACCGTGCGCATCGCCTTCTGGTCGCCGTTGCGGATCTGGTCGAGCCACTGGTAGAGGTCGAGCGAGCCGATGACGCCGCGCTTCATGGTGACGTCGGTCGACTTGTTCATCCCCGTGATCTTCATCACGCTGTTTTCCTTGTGGTTGCCGGTGCGGTACTCGGACACGGTCACCTCCATGCCGATGCCGCTCAGCTCCTGGAACCCCGCCTTCGGTCCCTCGGTCACCCCGTCGCCCAGGTCGACGAGGAAGTTGAACTGCACATACGGTCGTTCACGCGGCTTGGCCATGGCTCACTCCTTCGGCGATCAGATCTTGCGGTCGGCGGTCCACTGGCCGATGCGGAAAATGACGAACTCGGCGGGCCGCAGCGGGGCGACTCCGATCAGGCAGATGAGCCGGCCGTTGTCGAGGTCGTTCTGCGACATCGTCGAGCGGTCGCACTTCACGAAGTACGCCTTGTCGGGCTTGTCGCCCAGCAGCGCGCCGGTCTGCCATTCGTTCAGCAGGAAATCCTCGATCGTGCGCCGGACGTTCGCCCAGAGCTGCTCGCCGTTGGGCTCGAACACCGCCCACTGCGTGCCCTTGTCGATCGAGCGCTCGAGGTAGGCGAAGTAGCGGCGCAGGTTCACGTACTTCCACTCGGGGTCGGAGCTGATCGTGCGCGCACCCCAGAGGCGCATGCCGCGGCCCTCGAAGAAGCGGAAGCAGTTCACGCCCTCGGGGTTCAGCACTTCCTGCTGCGACTTGTTGAGGAAACGCTCGAAGCCGAGCGCCAGGTTCACCACCTCGTTGGCCGGCGCCTTGTAGACCGCGCGGTTGATGTCGTTGCGCGCGTAGATGCCCGAGACGAATCCCGACGGCGGCATGTAGTTCTCGCGCTGCGTGAACGGGTCCATCACGCGCACCCAGGGGTAGTAGAGCGCGCCGTAGGTGGAATCGAGCTCCGCGCGCATTGCGCGCACTTCGCTGATGGACTGGTTGTCGCCGCTGTCGATCACCGCGATGCGGTAGCGCATGCGTTCGGCATGGCGGATCAGCTGGCGCACGATGGTGCGCGCCTCCGGCCCGTACGCCGCGTCGCGGTACTTGAAGGTCGATCCCGGGGCCGCGACGATCGAAATGTCCTCGAGGTCCTCGAACTGCTTGAGCCCCGTCTTGGCGTCGTTGACGAGGTTCACGTCGCCTTCGTACGCGGCCGCCGGCGGGCGGATGCCGTCGTTGCCGCCCCCGATCGGGAGCGTGACCTGGAAGTCGACGGGGTTCTTGCTCGTGAGGTTTTGCAAGGCCGTGAGCACCGAGGGCTTGAGCGAGGCGATCGTCCTCAGCACGTCCACGCCCGTCGGGGTCGTGTCGTAGCCGGTGATGACGATCGGCACCGTGCGCGCGCGCGACAGGCTCGCGATCAGCTTGCGCGTGGGATCGGTCGTATCGGGCGTGTGGTTCGCGAACGCATCGAAAAGCGAGTCGGGCGCGTTGGCGCGGCGATGCTGCGGATCGAGCGGCAGGTCGCGTTCGATGTAGGCCTCGCTGCCCACCGCGAAGGGCTGCACGGCCACGGCAATCGTCACCACGCGCATCTCGCTGCCCGCGGTGAGCGTGTTAAGCGCCCTGGGCACGCCTCCCGATCCGTCGTCGAAAGTCCACGCGCCGGTGGAAGCGTTGCGTTCGGCGAGGAAAAAATCATTGATGCCGCCGGGAGCGGCGGCGCCGGGCACGTCGCGAATCATCACCACGTCGCGATCGAGCAGCGAACGCACACCCGCGGTGAAGGACGGGCCCGGCGTCTCGTTCACGAGCACGTTCTGTCCCGCGCTGAACGAGAAGAAGACGTTGGCGTCGCCTGCCACGCCCGGGAAGCGCGCTCTCACATGCACGTCCGCGCCGCTCGAGCTGATATCGGCGAACGAGTAGCCGTCGCTCGGGCCGGCCGGGGAACCGCCGGGCGAGCCCTGATCCGCCTCTTCGATGGCCCGGAATACGCGGCTCACGTAGAGGCGCTTGCCCCCCTCCTCGAAGAAGGCGCGCGCCGCGTGCCACATGTAGTTGTCGATCTCCTCGACCGAGGCGTCGTCGTTGTTGAGGAAGCGCAGTTTCTCCTTGCCGCCGTACGTGCGCTCGAACTCCACGAGGCTCGTGATGATCTCCGGCTCGATGTCGAGCGGCCCGTATCGCGTCGGCCCGATGAATCCGGTCGTCGTGGTGCTGACACCTTCGATCGATTTCGCGCGGAACGACGTCTCTTCGACATAGACGCCTGGTGCGAGGTATTCGGGCATGGCTATTTCTCCTTCAGGAGACGAACAGGAAAGAAGCATCCGCGCCCACGGTTCCTGCCGTGCGCGCGACGAGGGGTTGGCGGTACGCGAGACGCAGGGGAAGCGGCGGCGAGACGACGGATTCGACGACATCGCGGGGAACGGCGAGGCTCTCGAAGATCTGCGCGAGGTCCGCGAACGGCGTGGGCGGCGCGACGGGCGAGGACAGCGCGGCGAACGCGGTCAGTTCCACTTCCCACGTAAAATCGTCATGCGCCAGGATCGGCGAGGACAGGCTGATGCGCGGCGGCTCCGGATATGGAAAGAACACCACCACCCGGCCGCGATCGTCGGCGAGACCGATGCCGCACGCGACGCCGTCGATGGTGACGCCGAGCAGTCCCCACGCAAGTTCGCGCGCGCTGCCCTGCTCGATCATCTGCGCATGAACGACTGCGAGCGGCTCGGGCGGCGGACGCGATGGCGCGGAGAAGAGCGGCACGCGCTCCATCATCAATTGCGGCGGCGAGCCGGGTGCGTTCGGGAAGGCGATCGGCTGTGGCGGGGAGAGCCACGGCGCCAACCAGGTGAACGCGCCGCGGGCGGGAAGATCCGCGTCGAATGCGATCGGAAGGTAGCGCCCCCCGGGATCGCTTACCTCGACGCGATAGGGGCGCGTTGCCGCTGGCCAGAGGTCCTGCGCCAGCTCGACATCCTTGAACTCGAATTCGCGCAGGCCCGGCAGGTTATGCGCCACATAGACGCCGCTCGGGCCGGGTCTGGCGAGCGTGCGCGCGCGCGGATTGGCCCGGTGGAATACCTCGACCGTGAGGCCGTCGATCGCGAGCGTGTCGGTCGCCACGTCCCAGAAGCGCACGCCGAAGGCCGCATTGCGCGCGACGCGTTCGAGCTCGAGCAGTTCCATCAGCTGACCACTTCGCGCATGTCGAGCAGGCGCGTCTGCACCGCGGTGCCGTCCGGGACATGGACATCGGAATCGATGAACACCATGCGCAGGGCGTAGGTCGCGGAAGCCGGAAGGCGCGGGCGCAGGCGATCCCACAACGTGAGGTAGTCGTTGAGCGTCAGGGGCTCGCAGATGATCTCGAGCCCCTCCTGCGGCTGGAACGTGTCGATCTCGGGCATGTAGTGGTTGAGGTGGCCGGCGCTGAACACCCCCTGGTCTTCCATCAGGCGCATGACCCAGCCCAGCATGCGGTGCTGGCGCTCCACGTCCTGCGCCCAGGGCGTGATCATGTAGTAGAGATCGAGCGGCAGAGAGGGGCGAAAGCGCCGGCCGTCGGGCGTGCGGCGCAGCGTGAGGTTGCGCACCGCGCCGTTGACGGCGACGCGATACAGATAGATCGAGAAGCCGTCCTGCATCGGGTTCTCGAAATTGCGCGTCTGGTACAGGTCGACCTCGAGGCCGGCGCCGAATTCGTCGCGCGGATAACGATCGCGGATCAGGCCCTGCAGGGCGGTGCTGGTCGCGGCGATCGCGCGATAGTTGGCCATCAGTGCCTCGTCCCGGAAGCAGCGGCTTCGCAATAAGCGTCGATCGCGGCATCGATCTTCGCCTCGGCGCCGCAGCGCCGATAGCGCAGCCGCCCGTCGGCGGCGACGATCTCTTCCACCAGCCCCTGCTCCCTCATCCAGCTCAATGCCTGCACCAGTTCCTCCGGGGTGACGGGATGCGTAGCGAGCCACCAGCGGCTGATACCGTCGAGCGAATCGCACGCGAGCGGATTGGCTCGCAGGTATCGCGCCAGTGCGCACACGACGTCGACCATTGCGGGGCTGTCGCGGATCTCGTTCAGATCGCATCGGGTATGCAAGCGCGATGCCAACCGCCGCGCGGCGGCAAGTCATTGATTGTTCGACGCGGCGCGATGGCCGCGATCGAGGCGCGTGGACAACTTTGTCCCGATGCTCGCTGCTGAAGGGATGCGCGCCGCTCGGCGCCGCGGGGTGCGGGCGCTAGGACAGATTTGTCCCGCGCGCGGCTCGGCAATGTCCTGTCGGGTACTACCGGGAGGAGCGGAAGCGCTCCAGCTCGATGCGGTGCTTGCGGATCAACGCGAAGAAGGCGCGGCGATTCTTTTTCGCCTCGTGCGCCGCGTGCGTCACGTTGCCCTCGAAGGTGACGAGCAGGTGCTCGATATACGCGCGCTCGAACTGCTTGACCACGCGATCCTTCGCGACGCGGAACGATTCGCTCGGATTGGTGGTCTCGGTCGCGCCGGAAATTTCGATGTCATCGGGGGACAGCGAGGAGCCCCTGGCGAGCAGGAGGGCCCGCTCGAGGACATGCTGCAGCTCGCGCACGTTGCCCGGCCAATCGTAGGCGAGCAGGCGCTTCATGGCCTGCGGAGACAGCGTTGGCACCCGCTTGTCGAGCGTGCGTGAGAACTGGACGAGGAAGTGCATCGCGAGCGCCGGAATGTCCTCGCGCCGCTCGCGCAGCGGCGGGAGTGTCAGCGTGAGGATGTTCAGGCGGAAATACAGGTCCTGGCGAAACTCCCCGCGCGCCGCCAGCATCGCGAGGTTGCGGTTGCTCGCCGCGATCACGCGCACATCGGCGTGATGCACCGCATTCGCGCCGACGGTGCGGTATTCATGCTCCTGCAGGAAGCGCAGCAGCTTCGACTGCGCGGACATCGGCAGGCAGTCGATGTCGTCGAGGAACAGAGTCCCGCCCTCGGCCTCGGAGACCAGGCCCTCGCGCGAGGCGTGCGCCGTCGTATAGGCGCCGCGAACGTGGCCGAAGAGCTCGCTCTCGATCAGCTCGTGCGGGATCGCGCCGCAGTTGACCGCGATCCACGGCTTGGAGGCGCGCGCCGACAAGTAGTGGATCGCCTGCGCGCAGACTTCCTTGCCGGTGCCGGTCTCGCCCAGGATCAGCACGCCCGCGTCGCAACCCGCGATCGTCGGAAGCTTTTCGAGCTGCTTGGCGAACGCGGGGCTCTGGCCGATGAAGTCACGCATCGGCGGGCTCAAAGCGCTGCGCAGGTTCGGCAGCGCGTCGCGCGGCAGAAGGCCCATCGCGCGCTTGAGCCGCGCGCCCAGCGCTTCCCGGGAAACCGGCACGTCGACGAAATCGTGCGCGCCCGCGGCGAACATCGCGCCGAGCTGGGCCGCGTCGAAGCCGGTGCCGGCCACGAGGATCGCGCAATCCGGGCGCTCGCGCCGCAGGGCCGCGACGCGTTCGAGCAGCTCGCGCATCGAAGCCGGCGACGCCGCGATCACCGCCGCATCGAGCGCGGCACCGGCGCATTCGGCCTTATCCTCCGCGATCCGCCCGAAACCCGGCAACAGCTCGAGCGCCGGGCCGATGGCGGAAAACCAGTCGCCCACCGCATCCATGCGGATGATCGCGCAGCGATACTTCGTCATCGGACGTGTTCTCCAACCGAGGTTGGACCCCTACGGCACCCTGATGCCGTCGATGCTCGCTGCCAGCGCCGCGAAGCTCGATCGAACGGCGCCCATTTTAAACTTCGTTAAAAAAGCCTGCTTGCCGAATTTTCGGCAGAGTGCGGTGGGGAAATTCCCGCAATTCGGGGGCGCCGAATTGCCTCACCTTCATTACTCTCCTTGTCGCGGCGTTACCGACCGGTAGCACGCAGGGCGCGGCGAATACGAAGCCCCCGAGCGACAGCGTGGCCTGCGCGCGCGCAGGAGATTGGGGCGGGAGTGACAAACCGTAACATTCGGAAAGCCCCGGCGCATTGGCAGCCGCGCGCGGCAGGGCGCAGACTTCGGGCATTGCGTGGCACATCGTTGCCGACGTCATGAAAAGGAGATTCGAATGAGATTGCGTTTGCTAGTGGCCGCCCTGCTGTCGATGGCCGCCGCTCCCGCATCGGCCGCTTGCACCTGGGAATGGCTGTGCAACGGCGAGGGCAACTGCAAGCACATGCCGGTGTGCGACAGCGTGCTCGAGGTCCCGCCCGCGGCGCCCGACAGCCAGCCGCCCGCGATGCCGCCGCTTTCGATGAGGCCGCACCGCATCCCCGCCGCCATGGGTGCGCTCACCTGCGAGCACATCATGCGCAAGGGCAAGAGCGGGCGCTGGTACTGGAACGAAGCGTGCTTCTGCACCGACCCGAAGAAGACGCGCGATCCGAGCGCGCCGTTCGCGAACATCGTGCGCTGCGACCCGCCGTGGGACGACAAGAAGGAAACGACCGCGGCGACGAAGTAGGCTACTTGATGCGCCGCGGCGTGAACTCCTCCTCGATCGCATCGCGGTAGTAGCTGCCCGGCGTGGGCGAGTTGATCAGCCGCCGATAGATCTCCGGCGAGACGTTGGCGTACTCGAATGTCCCGGTCGCCGTTTCGACCACGAGACGGCGGTTCTTCTCGTCGTACCCTGCGGATTTTAAGCCCGGGCCGTTCAGCCGTTTCATCTCCATCGTTTCATGCTCCCGGGACGGATGGTTCGGGGATCGTTTCCTGCTTCACCGCTTCGACTTGAATCTCGAGGCGCACCTCGTCGCCGATGAAGGTCGGCCAGGCGGTCATGCCGAACGCGGATCGGCTGATGGCGGTGGTGATGTCGGTGCCGCACGTGGTGCGAATCAGCAGCGGCCTGCGCGTGCAGGCGAAATGCAGCAGCTTGAGCACCACCGGCTTCGATACACCCAGCAGCGTGATCTCGCCCTCCGCGAGCACCGGCTCGTCCTTGTCGAACACCAGCCGCTCGGATCGGAACGAGAGCTTCGGGAAGCGCCCGACGTTGAAGAAATCCTCCCCGCGCAGCGCGAGATCGAGCACCAGGTTGCCGGTGCTCACCGAGGTCGCGTCGATGTCGATATCGATCGAGCCGTTGCGCGCGGCGCGGTCGAGCGTGATGCGGCCCGTGGTCCGGTCGAAGCGCCCGCGCTGGGTGGAGATGCCGAGGTGGCTCACCTCGAAAGTCGGGAACGTGTGCCCCGGGTCGATGATGAAGGTGTCGGGATCGGCCGCCGAAGCGAGAGTTGCGACTCCCAGCGAGACACCGGCCGCGAGGCGGGCGATCACAGGTCTTCCAGCGCCTCGACCAGGCGCTCGATTTCCTCGCGATGCCCGCGGTCGTGCTCCTCCATCATCGCGATGAGATCGCGCAGCGTGATGCGCTGCCCGCAGAACATCGCTTCGCGCTCGAGATCCCCGGCGCTCGCCGCGCGGAGCAGCGCCGTCACCTCGCGGCGCGTCGCGGCGAAATCGCGGGCGGCGGCGACCGGATCCTCGGCGAGGTAGTTGCGCGCTTCTGCCACCGCGGCGCCGTCGAACCCTTCCAGCTCCGGCGATGTCTCGGCAAGAATGCGCCGCACGCGCACGAGGTAGCCTTCGCGCTCCAGGTCGCGCAGGTGGCACGCCTGCTCGACCAGCGAGAACTCGCCGGCGGCGCGACGCGCCACCAGATCGTCCGCGGATACCGAGCGCAGCGCCTCGTCGAGGAACGCGGGCATCGCGGCGAGCCGCTCGATCGCCCCCGGCCCTCCCGCGTTGCGCACATCGGCAGTATCCATCGCGCCTTCCTTTCGGCTCAGTGCCCGGCCTTGTCGCCCCAGAGATCCTTTAGCCGCGCATCGCGCCCGCAGCCGGTGCGGTAGAACTTGTAGCGCACGGGATTCTTCATGTAGTAGTCCTGATGGTAATCCTCGGCCGGATAGAACGCCCCGGCCATCTCGATTGGCGTGACGATCGCTTCCTTGAAGGGCTTGGTGCGCTCGAGTGCCGCGCGCGAGGCCTCCGCGGCTTTGCGCTGCGCCTCGTCGGCGTAGAAGATCGTGCTGCGATACTGGTTGCCGACGTCGCAGAACTGGCGATCCTTGACGGTCGGGTCGATGTTCACCCAGAACACCTCGAGCAGCTTCTCGTAGCTCACCTTCTTCGGATCGTAGATCACCTTCACCGCCTCGGCGTGCCCGGTGGTCCCGGAGGAGACTTCCTGGTACGAGGGATTGACCTTGCGCCCGCCGGTGTAGCCGGAGATGGTCGCAGTGACGCCGGTCAACTTGTCGAACGGCGGCTCCATGCACCAGAAGCAGCCACCGGCGAATACGGCGCTCGCCTGTCCCGGCGGGACCGTGGGCGATTGCGCCTGGCCGGGATCGGCAAAGGCGAGAAGTGCGAGGATGGCGAGGATGCGGTGCATGGAGATTCCCTGCGTGGATTGAGAGTGAATGAGTCGGTTGGCCGGTCGCGCGCTTACGTGTCGTTCCACAGCCACGCGGCGCCGCGCACTCCCCCCGAATCGCCGTGGACCGGAGGCAGCAGGCGCGTGCGCACCTCGTCGGAGAAGACGTGCCCGGCCCACAATCGTGGCACATTCCCGTAGAGGCCGGAGATGTTCGACAACCCGCCGCCCAGGACGATCACCTCGGGATCGAGCAAATTGATGACCGTGGCGAGCGAACGCGCCAGGCGCTCCTCGTACCGGGCGATCGTCGCGGCGCAGGCGCCATCGCCTTCATCGGCGCGGCGCGCGATCGCATCGGCGGCCAATCGCTCCCCGCTGTGGTGCGCATGATCGGCGGATAGGCCCGGTCCTGAAAGATAGGTCTCGACGCAACCGCGGCGCCCGCAATAGCATAGCGGCAGCGGATGGTCCTCATCCGCCGGAAGCGGCAGCGGATTGTGGCCCCACTCGCCCGCGATCGCGTTGGCGCCGGTGATCACTTGTCGGCGCATCACGACACCGCCGCCGACGCCGGTGCCGAGGATCACGCCGAAGACCACCTGCGCGTCGCGCCCCGCGCCATCGACCGCTTCGGAGAGCGCGAAGCAATTCGCGTCGTTCGCCAGCCGCACCGCGCGTCCCAGGCGACGCTCGAGGTCCTGCCGCAGCGGGCGTCCATTCAGACAAGTTGAATTGGCGTTCTTGACGAGGCCGGTGCGAAGCGACATCGCGCCGGGCATAGCGATGCCCACGCTGCCGCCTTCACCGAGCTCGCGCTCCGCGGCTTCCACCAGCGCGCCGATCGCTTCGACGGTCGCGGCGTAATCGCCCGCGGGCGTGTCGATGCGCTTGCGATGGATCGACGCGCCCGAGGAGTCGAGCGCGGCGATCTCGATCTTGGTGCCGCCCAGGTCAATCCCCAACCGGAAGCTCATGACTTATCGTTGGCTACTTCCGCACCGAGCGCCGTATCTCCATCGGTGAGAGCCCTGTTATCCGTCGCATGACATTCGTCATGTGGCTCTGGCTGGAAAACCCGCATTGAAACGCAACTTCAACGAGCGGGAGAGTTGTGTTCTTGATCAGGCTCTTCGCGCGAGCGACGCGCTTCATCGTGATGAAGCGATGCGGAGGCATTCCATTTGCGTGCTTGAAGGCCCTGAGGAAGACAAAGGGAGTCAATTGCACGAGCTCCGATAGTTCAGAAAGACGGATCGCATGCCACAAGTTGTCCTCGATGTACTCCAGGATACGAGCCTGCGCTTGAGGATTGAGAGTTCCAGGGGCAGAACCAGATTGAACGTATGTGCCATGGCGCCGCACCAGGTATGCAGCCATGGCAATGCCGATGGAATCGCCAAAAAGCGCGCCCGCAGGATGGCCCTCACGGATGTCGGTGGCGAGCGCAAGCATCGCTTGCTGCAAGAACACATCGGAAGGGCCTGCAGACATCGCTAAATCGAACGCTCCGTGCTGCGAACTATCTCTCTGGGCAGCCAGGAGCTCGGGAGAGATCGACAACAGCAATCCCTGATACGCACCGCGGGCTATGGAGGTGTAAGGCATTCCAGCGGGCAACATGACCATGGTGCCGTGGCGGTTCTGAATCCGAATGCTTGCCTCGCCAGGGCTTCGTAACTCGATCTCCATTGGCGAACCGATGTTCAAAGCCAGTACGTGCCTGAAGAGCGCGATCTCGGCAGTTTCACCGCCCTTGCTTGCATTGCCGCTACGCCACTCTTCCAGCCGGATCCCGGTCCAAATGCCCGAGTCCTGCAGCGGCAATGCCTCTACGCGGAAGTAGGAGACACGTCCCGACGCGACTTCAATTTGCTTGAGCGAGGTTTGGACCGTCATCGCGGATTCCGTCGGTGCGCTTCCAGACAATTATCTTCCATTGCACCGCCCCGCGATAGCCGCGTGACGTCTCTGCCGGCGCAAAGGAATCTGCAACGATGCAAGAGTTTGTAAGACGCCACCCGATTCCATAGCAACACTTCCTCCGATCCAACTCAGGGAGGAAGTTCAATGAGACTGATACAGAACGCTTCAATAGCGTCGCTTTCGTTTGCCTTCATGCTTGCCGGCTGCGGAGGTGGCGGCGATGATACCCCCGGACCGATTCCCCTCACCGTTCAAAAGGCGACGTGTGGGGCCAGCGACCGCGCAGAAAACGGATTGCAAGGGCAAGTGTCGGTCGCAGAGCGGGCCGCCGGCTTCAAGGGGTTCAACTGCAACCTGCAACTCATCGGTCAATCGAAAGGGGAAGGTGCTAGTTGGCAGCATGCGTCGTTCGCGGACGGGGCAGGACGACAGTGCTCCTATCACGATACGCATCAGGTCGATCAGCTGGCGCGCCTCAATCCAGGCGTCGTCGCGATTGACGTCACCGACAAGTCGAGGCCGACGCCGACAGCGTACCTCGCAACAAAAGCCATGCTCGACCCGTGGGAATCCCTGAAGGTAAACCCGCGCCGGCAATTGCTGGTCGGCACAAATGGCACAAACTCGTTCTCCGGCGGACCAGAGATCGACGTCTACGATCTATCCGGAGATTGCCGATATCCGCAGCTTCTCTCATCCTCGTCCGTCGGAACGGGCGCGGATGGCGGACTGGTGGCCGGCGTCAAGGGTCACGAAGGCGCGTTCGCGGACGACGGGCTGACCTTCTACGTTGGTGACCCAGCCAATCACCAATATTTCGCCGTTGACCTCTCCAGCACGACGAAGCCGAAGCTGCTTTCCGTTTGGAAACCCCCTTTCGCGGACCATCCCGGAAACGACGGTGGCGCGCATGGTTTATCCATCAGCGCCGACGGCAATCGGCTGTACGCCGTCTCGATTGGATGGCCTGCAACCGTTGAAGCCAATACAGATCCCACGGTGGCCGCCACTAACGGCCTCATGATCTACGACACAAGCGAAGTTCAATCTCGCAAGGCCAATCCTCAAGTTCGCCTTCTGGGAAGCACCTATTTCAAGGATGGGACTGCCGCGCAGCACACGATTCCAGTAAAGATTCAAGGCAAGCCCTACATCGTATTCGTGGATGAAGCGGGTACGGGACAGCTTAACCCGAGGGGATGGCAACTCGCCTGCGACGCAAAGACGTCACCTTTTGGAATGGCCCGCATTGTGGACGTGAGCGACGAGACGAAGCCTACGGTGATTTCCAAGTTGAAGCTTGAAACCAATGATCCGGCCAATTGCTCGAAGTTCATGCCCGACCTCACAGGACTGGCCGGATTCACGTACGACACCCATTACTGCAGCGTCGACAACAAGGCGAATGCGACAACGTTGGCATGCTCGAATTTCGAGGCTGGTATCCGTGTCTACGACATTCGCGATCCTCAACGTCCCAAGGAGATCGCCTATTTCAATCCGCCTGCAGTGGTAACGGCGAGCCCGGGTTCACAACACATTCGCACGGCACAAGCTGCAACGGGCAATGTCCCGGATCACTGTTCTGCGCAACTCACGCTCGATGCGGCGAGTGGGACTCTGCGAACCTCGTGCCAGGACAACGGCATGCTGGTGTTGAAGTTCACCAACGGTGTGTGGCCGTTTCCTGAAACTACTACGCCCCAGGGACAGCAGAACTAGCCAGTGTTCACGCGGGCCCGGCCCGGGCTCGCGTACATTTCAGTTCAGCAAGCGCGACCCGACCTCTCGGCTCCACGCGCGGTCGAGCTGCTCGCTGTCGGACTCCGGCAGGAAGTCGAGCGCCGGCAACGAGCACAGCCCATCGGCGAGATCCTGCGCAGCCGCGGTGCCGCTCGCGGTCACGATCTCGA
>JANPHA010000480.1:0-18383 GCA_031424255.1 Burkholderiales bacterium
GCGCCGCTGCGGCCTGGCGGTCGCGGTCGCGAACGCCGCCCAGCCGGTGAAGTCCGCCGCGCACTACGTGACGCGCGCCCCGGGCGGGCGCGGCGCGGTGCGCGAGTTCTGCGAGCTGGTATTGCGCGCGCAGGGGCAACTCAGCCCGATCGCCGCGGCCTGATCCGTGATCATCCGTCCCACGTCGTGGCTGCCGCTCGCGGTGCTGGCGCTTCTCGTGACCACCACGCTGTGGCTCAACCAGCTGGTGCAGGCGCCGGCCGCGAGAGCCGACGGATCGCTGCGCCACGATCCCGACCTGATGGTCGAGAATTTCAACGCGCGCAAGCTCGGGGAGGATGGCCGGGTCCTCTACACCCTGGCCGCGAAGAAGATGGTACATTACCCCGACGACGACTCGGCACTCCTCGAGTCGCTCACCCTCGAAGCGTTCGAGCCCCGCCAGCCGAAGATGACGATCACTGCCGACCACGGCCGGCTCGAGCAGGGCGGCGACCGTGTGCTGTTCGAGGACAACGTGGTGGTGCTGCGCGACGCCGATGCGAAGGATCCGCCCGTGCGCCTCAACACAGAAAAGCTGCTCGTGCTTCCCGACGAAGGCATCGCCCGCACTTCCACCGAGGTCACGATGACCAGTCCCACCGGGCATGCGGTCGCCGCGGCTCTCGAGATCGACAACAAGGCGCGCACGGTCAAGCTCGATCGCGTGCGCGCCACCTTCAGGCCGGTGAAGCCATCGGCGGAGCGTTGATGAAGAAGAACGACCTGCTGCTGGCGCTCTGCCTCTGCCTCTCCGTCCCCGGAGCGCTCGCCGAACGCGCCGACCGCGAGAAGGAGATCGTGGTGGGCGCCGACCACCTCACCGCCGACGACGCCAACAAGGTGAGCACGTTCGAGGGCTCCGTCGTGGTCACCCAGGGCACGATGCGCATGACCGCGAACAAGGTGACGATGAAGGAAGACGCCGACCGCCACAAGTTCTACGTCGCCCACGGCGCGCCGGTCACGTTCCGCCAGAAGCGCGACAAGGTCGACGAGTGGGTCGAGGGCTTCGCCGAGCGCGCCGAGTTCGACGACCGCAGCGACGTGCTCAAGCTCTTCAACCGCGCGCGCGTGAAGAGCAACCAGAACGAGCTCACCGGGGATTTCATCTCCTACGACATGCGCCGGGAAGTGGCCGAGGTGGCGGGCGCGCCGCCCGGGCAGAAGCCGCCGCCGGATTCGCGCGTGAAGGTGATCATCATCCCGCCGAAGAAGACGCCCGATCCCGACGCGGAGAAGCCCGCCCCGCCGCTGACACTCAAGCCCGACACGAATGCGAAGTAGGATGGCCGCGACACCCACCGTGACGCCCCAGCACCTCACGCTCGTGAAGCCGGAGCCGAGCTCGTCGGTGCTGCGCGCCGAGGGCCTGATGAAGCGCTACCGCAAGCGCACCGTCGTCTCCGACGTCTCGCTCACGGTGGAAAGCGGCGAGGTCGTGGGCCTGCTCGGCCCCAACGGCGCCGGCAAGACCACGTGCTTCTACATGATCCTCGGGCTGGTCCCGATCGATCGCGGCAGCGTGACCCTCGACGGCGAGGATCTCACCCACCTGCCGATCTTCCGGCGCTCGCGCCTGGGGCTGTCCTACCTGCCGCAGGAAGCCTCGATCTTCAGGAAGCTCACGGTCGCGCAGAACATCCAGGCGGTGCTCGAATTGCAGGGTGTGGAGCCGGAGGAAGTCGAGGCGCGGCTCGAGCAGCTGCTCGACGACCTGCATATCGGCCATTTGCGCTCGAGCCCGGCGCTCTCGCTCTCGGGCGGGGAGCGGCGCCGCGTCGAGATCGCGCGCGCGCTCGCGACCAGCCCGCGCTTCATCCTGCTCGACGAGCCGTTCGCGGGCGTGGACCCGATCGCGGTGCTCGACATCCAGCAGATCATCCGCTTCCTCAAGGAGCGCGGCATCGGCGTGCTCATCACCGACCACAACGTGCGCGAGACGCTCGGCATCTGCGACCACGCCTACATCATCAACCAGGGATCGGTCCTCGCGTTCGGAAAGCCCGAGGAGATCATCTATAATGAGGCGGTCCGAAAGGTGTATCTCGGAGAGAACTTCCGCCTCTAGCGGAGTGTCGTTCCTCCGGGATCCCTCGACATGAAGCACAGCCTCCAGCTAAAGCTATCGCAACACCTCACGCTGACGCCTCAGCTCCAGCAGTCCATCCGGCTGCTGCAGCTGTCGACGGTCGAGCTCAACCAGGAGCTGGAGCGCTACCTGGCGGAAAACCCGCTGCTCGAGCGCGCCGACCTCGCGACCAACGACGAGAACGCCGCCCCGGCCGCGTCGACCGGGGCCGCCCCTGAGCCCGAGGCCGCCGCGCCGCGCGAGGATAACCGCGAGGAGCAGCCGTCGTTCGCCGAGGAGCACGGCTTCGGCGACGAGCAGGGCCCGGGCAGCAGCAACTCGCGGCGCGAGGACGACGACCGCGACGACTTCACCCAGTTCGCCGCGCACGAGCCCACGCTGCAGGAGCACCTGCTGCAGCAACTCTCGCTCACCGGGCTCACGCAGCGCGACAAGCGCATCGCCGAGATGATCATCGGCCACCTCGACGAAGACGGCTACCTCAAGCTCGAGCTGGAGGAGCTGCGCGAGTCCTCGGCCTCCACCATCCAGGAAGTCGAGATCGAGGAGATGTGGACGGTGATGCGCCACGTGCACAACCTCGAGCCCACCGGTGTCGGCGCGCGCGACGTGGCCGAGTGCCTCGAGCTGCAGCTGAAGGCGATGCCGGCGTCGACGCCATTCCGCGACGCCGCGATCGAGCTCGTCACCAAGCACCTCGACGTGCTCGCGGCGCGCGACTTCAACCGGTTGAAGCGCCTGCTCGCGGTCTCCGAAGACGACCTGCGCGAAGTGCGCGCGTTGATCCTGACGCTCGACCCGAAGCCGGGCCGGGCGTTCGGCAGCGGCGACGTGCGCTACGTGATTCCCGACGTCGTGGTGCGCAAGGTGGGCGGGCGCTGGCTCGCGGCGTTGAACCGCGATGCGATGCCGCGGCTGCGCATCAACAAGATGTACGCCGACATCCTGCAGGCCTCGCGCGAGAACGGCGGCAAGCATCTGTCCGGGCAGCTCCAGGAAGCGCGCTGGCTGATCAAGAACGTACAGCAGCGCTTCGACACGATCCTGAGAGTCACCCAGGCGATCGTCGACCGGCAGAAGAACTTCTTCGAGCACGGGGAAGTGGCGATGCGCCCGCTGGTGCTGCGCGAGATCGCCGAGTCCGTAGGGTTGCACGAATCGACGATATCGCGCGTCACGACGCAGAAGTACATGCTCACCCCGAGGGGAATATTCGAATTGAAATATTTCTTCGGCAGCCATGTTTCAACCGACACGGGCGGGGCCTGTTCGGCGACCGCGATCCGTGCCTTAATCAAGCAACTCGTCGCGGCCGAAGACGGCAAGAAGCCCCTATCCGACCATCGCATCTCCGACATCCTCGCCCAGCAAGGCATCCAGGTGGCACGGCGGACCGTGGCAAAGTATCGCGAGGCCATGCACATCCAGCCGGCCAATCTTCGCAAGTCGATCTGACAATAAAGGAGCGTCCTCGATGAATCTCCACCTCACGGGCCATCACGTCGAAATCACGCCCTCGATCCGCGACTATGTCGTCTCCAAGCTGGAGCGCATCAACCGGCATTTCGACCATGTGATCGACGTGAATGTCGTGATGACGGTGGAGAAGCTCGACCAGAAGATCGAGGCCAACGTGCACCTGTCGGGCAAGGACATCCACGTGCAGTGCAACGACGGCGACATGTACGCGGCGATCGACGGCCTGATCGACAAGCTCGACCGCCAGATCCTGAAGCACAAGGAGCGCTTCCAGACCGCGCGCCACCACACCAACGGCATCAAGCGCACGCCGCAGTGAAGCGCGCCGCAATCGCATGAATCTCGTCTCGCGCCTGCTCCCGGTCAACCACGTGCTGCTCGACCTCGACGTCGGCAGCAAGAAGCGGCTGTTCGAGCAGATCGGCCTCGTGTTCGAGAACTCGCGCCAGATCCCGCGCGCGCGCGTCTTCGACAGCCTCTTCGACCGCGAGAAGCTCGGCTCGACCGCGCTCGGCTACGGAGTCGCGATCCCGCACGGGCGCATCAAGACGCTGAAGGAGCCCGCGTGCGCGTTCGTGCGCACGCTCACGCCGATCGCGTTCGAGGCCCGCGACGGCCAGACGGTGAACCTGGTGTTCGCGATGCTGGTGCCGGAGCACGCCACCGAGGCGCACCTCGAGCTGCTCTCCGAGCTCGCGCAGATGTTCAGCGACGCCTCCCTGCGCGACGCCCTCGCAACCACCCAGGACATCCAGGCCGCGCATCGGCTGATCACCGAGTGGTCGCCCTATGCCCCGGCTCAGCGTTCAGCAGCTATTTGACGACCGGCGCGAGCGGCTCGGGCTCGCGTGGGCCGCCGGTGACGCCGGCTCGAACCGGGAATTCACCAGCGAGATGGTGCACCGCCCGGGCGTCGGGCTGATCGGTCATTTGAACTTGATCCATCCGTTGCTCGCCCAGGTGATGGGCTCGCGCGAGGTCGACTATTTCGAGCGCCTCGACCCGGCGATGCGCGAGCAGTCGCTCACGCGCACGTTCGGCGGCGACACCGTGTGCGTGATCGTCTGCGACGGCATCGCGGTGCCGGCGATGCTCACCGGGGCCGCGGATGCGAGCGGTACCGCGCTGCTCTCCTCGACCGAGCCCAGCCAGCACGTGATCAACGTCCTGCGCCCCTACATGCAGCAGGAGCTGGGCGAGATCACCACGTTGCACGGCGTGTTCCTCGACGTGCTCGAGATCGGCGTGCTGATCACCGGCGACGCCTCGATCGGCAAGAGCGAGCTGGCACTCGAGCTGATCTCTCGCGGCCACGGCCTCGTCGCCGACGACGTGGTCGAGCTTCAGCAGATCGGGCCCGAGACGGTGCAGGGCCGCTGCCCGCCGATGCTGCGCGATTTCCTCGAGGTGCGCGGGCTCGGAGTGCTCAACATCCGATCGATCTTCGGCGAGACCGCGGTGCGCCCGCGCAAGGCGCTGCGGCTGATGGTGCACCTCGACATGCCCGAGGGCGAGCCGCGCGAGCGCCTCACCACGCGCTCCGGCACGCAGGAGATCCTCGGCGTGGAGATTCCCACCGTGACGCTCGCGGTCGCCCCGGGGCGCAACCTCGCGGTGCTGGTGGAGGCCGCTGTGCGCAACCACATCCTGATCACGCGCGGCATCGATTCGACGCGCGAGTTCATCGCGCGCCAGGAGGCGGCGATCCGCCTCGGCAACGACGACGGCGCGGGCTGATGCAGCTGGTCCTGCTTTCCGGCGTGTCCGGGTCGGGAAAGAGCGTCGCGTTGAAGGCGCTCGAGGATGCGGGCTTCTTCTGCGTCGACAACCTGCCCGCGGACCTGATCGCGCCGCTCGCCGATTACGCCGCGGAGCGCGGCGAGCCGAAGGTGGCGATCAGCGCCGATGCGCGCAGCCGCGAGAGCCTCGTACGCCTGCCCGCGATCGTCGACAAGGAGCGCGCGCGCGGCAACGACGTGCGCGTGATCTTCCTCGACAGCAGCGACGAGAGCCTGGTGCGGCGCTTCTCCGAATCGCGCCGCCCGCATCCGCTGGCCCGCGACGGCATGGCGCTCGCCGACGCGATCGCCGAGGAGCGCCGGGTGCTCGCGTGGCTCGCCGAGATCGGGCAGCGCATCGACACCAGCGCGCTCACGCCCGCGCAGCTGCGCCAGTGGATCCAGGACCTGGTGGTCGCCGACCGCACGCGGCTCACACTCATCTTCGAATCGTTCGGCTTCAAGAGCGGCGTGCCGCTCGACGCCGACTTCGTCTTCGACGTGCGCTTCCTTCCCAACCCGCACTACGACCCGCTGCTGCGCGCGAAGACCGGGCTCGATCCCGAGGTGATCACGTTCCTCGAGCGCGAGACGCAGGCCGGAATCCTGATCGAGGACATCCAGCGCTTCCTGCAGCGATGGCTGCCCAACTTCGTGCTCGACCAGCGCGCGTCGCTCACGGTCGCGATCGGCTGCACCGGCGGGCGGCATCGCTCGGTGTACATCGCCGGGGAGCTCGCGCAGCGCTTCGCCTCCGAGCATGAGGTGGTGCTGCGCCATCGCGACCTGAAGGACGGGTAGGCGACGACCGCCGATGATCCTCCTCAACCTGTTCGCCGCGGGCCGCAAGCCCGAGACGGTGCCGATATTCCCGTTGAACACGGTCCTCTTCCCCGGCGCCATGCTGCCGCTCAGGATCTTCGAGGTCCGCTACATGGACATGGCGAAGGATTGCCTGAAGAACGCGAAGCCGTTCGGCGTGTGCCTGATTCGCGAGGGGCAGGAGGTCGGCGTGCCGGCGATACCCGAGGCGGTCGGATGCCTCGCGCGCATCGCCGATTGCGATGTCGAGGAGCTCGGCATCCTCAAGGTGCGCGCCGAAGGGCTGGAGCGCTTTCGGCTGGTGGCGCGCGAGGCGACGCGCCAGGGGCTGCTCGTCGGCGAGATCGAGCGCCTCGCCCCGGAATCCGACGGCACCGATGCTCCCGGGCTCATCGACTGCTCGCAATTCCTCGCCAAGGCGATCGCGGGGATCGGCGCCGAGCGCTTCACGGAGCCGTTTCATTTCGACGACGCGAGCTGGGTCGGATTTCGCCTCGCCGAGATCCTGCCGCTGCGCAACGACGTGAAACAGAAGCTGCTCGAGATCACCGATCCGGTGCTGCGGCTCGGGATCCTGCACCGGTTCCTGCGCCAGCAGAAACTGATCTGAGCAGGCGCCGGACGGGCGCGGGGAGCGCCGCGCCCGCGAGATCGGCGAGCGGCATCCACGTGGCTGCCTTGCCCTGCGCGAGGCGTGTGGCGGCGCGAACCCGGAGCCGCCAGGGCGCGACCTCGAGCGTGTAATGCGTGAAGGCATGTTCGAACGGCTCGAGCGCCTCCACGTTCGCGGCCTGCAATCCCCAGTCGCGCTCGAGCGCTTCTTGCGGACTCGCGTCCGCATCGGCTTCCGGCAGCGACCAGAGGCCGCCCCAGATACCGCTCGCGGGACGCTTCTCCAGCAGCACCTCGCCCTGGAACAGCACCACCAGCATCGCGATGCGCTTGCGCCTTGGCGCGGCGCGCTTGCGCCGCTCGGGCAGCTCGTCGATCCGGTCCTCGATGCGGGCGACGCAATCGGCATTCACCGGGCAGAGGAGGCACAGCGGATTGCGCGGCAGGCACACGATCGCGCCGAGGTCCATCATCCCCTGGGTATAGCGCTCGATGGCGCTTTCCGGCAGTCGCGCGTCGGCCGCGGACCAGAGCCGCTCGATCACCGCGGCGCTCGCGGGATCGCCGCCGATGCCCGCGTGGCGCGCCAGCACGCGGCGCACGTTGGCGTCGAGGATCGCGCGCCTCTCGCCGCTCGCGAACGCCGCGATCGCCGCCGCCGTGGAGCGGCCGATTCCCGGCAGTGCCACGAGCTCGTCGAACGCGCCCGGAAAGACGCCGCCGAGGCGATCGCGCACCTCGCGCGCGGCGCGATGCAGGTTGCGCGCGCGGGCGTAGTAGCCCAGGCCGCTCCACAAACCCATCACATCGTCGTCGGGCGCATCGGCGAGTGCCGCGACCGTCGGAAAACGCGCGAGGAAGCGCTCGTAGTAGGGGATGACGGTCGCTACCGCGGTCTGCTGCAGCATCACTTCGGAAAGCCAGATGCGGTACGCGTCGCGCGTTCGCTGCCAGGGCAGGCCGTGGCGGCCGTGGTCGCGCTGCCAGCGCACCACGCGCGTCGGGAAATCGGGGAGGGCGGCGGTTCGTCGGGGCATGGCGCGGGGTGGAGCGGGTGAAGGGAATCGAACCCTCGTCGTAAGCTTGGGAAGCTTCTGCTCTGCCATTGAGCTACACCCGCGGCTCGCGAAGCATTTTACCGTTTCGCGCCGCGCACGGGCGATTCGTCGCAAACGCCACGCGCGGGCCGGCTTCTGCCCTAGGATGTCGTTCATGGACAGACTGTCGCAGCCGATTCCGGCAACCCTCACGCCCGACCCGAGGGATGTGAGCTTCCATCCGCTCGAGCTGATCAAGTTCTTCCGGCAGTTTCCCTGCACGCCGTGGCGCGACCTGCTCTACACGCTGATCTGGAATTGCATGCTCGGCACCGGGTTCTACCTGATCGGCGCGATGTTCGGCGGGAGCATCGGCTCGCCCAGGATATTCGGCATCTACCTCGCGATTTCCAACTTCATCGGCTTCTCGATCCATTTCCTGTTCATGCTCGGCGACCGGATGCGGCTCGAGCCCTGGGCGCGCAGGCGCGGGGCGATCGTGCGCACGCTGTATTTTTCCGGCATCCCGACGCTCGGCGTGATCATCGGATTCACGATCTCCTCCGAGTTCTTCGACCTCGGGTTCGGTAACTGGCTGCGGAGCCCGGCCTGGATCCTTTCGGTCGCGAGCACCAGCGTGCTGATCTCGCTCATCCTCTCGGCGGTCATCGTCTCGCGCGAGCGCGAAACGCGCGTCCAGGCCGAGCTCGCGCAGCAACGCCTGCGCGCCGAGCGCACCGAGCGCGAAGCGGCGCTTGCGAACCTGCGCGCGCTCCAGGCCCAGATCGAGCCGCATTTCCTCTTCAACACGCTCGCGAACGTCACCAGCCTGGTCGACGCCGATCCGGCGATGGCGAAGCACATGCTCGAGAGCTTCATACGCTTCCTGCGCGCCTCGCTCGCCGCGACGCGGATGGAATCGACGACGCTCGGCGCGGAGGCGGAGCTCATCGCTTCCTACCTCGACGTGCTCAAGGTGCGCATGGGCGAGCGGTTGCGCTATTCGATCGACGTGGCGCCGGAGCTCGAGACGTTCGCGCTCGCCCCGATGCTGCTGCAGCCGGTGATCGAGAACGCGATTCGCCACGGGATCGAGCCGAAGGTGGAAGGCGGCGAGATCTCGTTCATGGCGCGCGTCGAGGATTCCCGGGTGCTGATCGAGATCGACGACACCGGCGTGGGCTTTGCGCCCATCACGCGCGGCGGCGTGGGGCTCACCAACCTGCGCGATCGGCTGAAGCTCATCTACGGCGCCGGCGCCTCGCTCACCGTGAGGGAGGATTCGGCGTCGGGCGCGCACGTGGCGATCCGGATCCCGCGATGAAGGCGCGCGCCCTCATCGCCGACGACGAGCTGCACCTGGCCGAGCACTTGAAAGCGCGCCTGCAGCACTTGTGGAGCGATCTCGAGATCCTGCCGATCGCGGGCAACGGGCTCGAAGCGCTGCGCGCGATCGACGCCGAGGCGCCCGATGTCGCGTTCCTCGACATCCGCATGCCCGGGCTCACCGGCCTCGAGCTCGCGCGGCGCATCGAGACCGACACGCACGTCGTTTTCGTCACCGCGTTCGACCAGTACGCGGTGGAGGCCTTCGACCGCGATGCCGTGGTTTACCTGCTGAAGCCGGTGACCGACGAGCGCCTCGCCAAGTGCGTCGAGCGGCTCGAGCGCAAGCTCTCCGCGGCCGAGCGAGCGCCCGCGCTCGACGACGTGCTCGCGAAGCTCGCGCGCGCCCTCCCCGGCGCGGGCGGGCGGCTGCGCTGGGTGCGCGCGCTGAAAGGCGACATCGTGCAGCAGATCGCGGTCGACGACGTGTTGTATTTCCAGGCGTCGGACAAATACACCTGCGTCATCACGCGCGAGGGGGAATCGCTGATCCGCCTCGCGCTCTCGGAGCTTGCGCCGCAGCTCGACGCCGAGGTCTTCTGGCAGATCCATCGCGGCACGGTGGTCAACATGAACGAGGTGGGGTCGACGCGCCGCGACCTGGGCGGAAGAGTCTTCGTCCGGCTGAAGGACGGCAAGACCGAGCTTCCGGTAAGCCGCGCCTACGCGCAGCGGTTCAAGCAGATGTGACGAGCGCTTATAATCGACCCGTGTCCGCGCCCATCCGCATCGTCCTCAATGGGGCGCCCCGGGAATTCCCCGCCGCGCTCACATTCGACCAGCTGCTCCATGAAATGGCGCTCGCGGGGCGGCGGCTCGCGGTCGAGCGCAACGGCGAGATCGTGCCGCGCAGCCGCTTCGGCGAGGCGCACCTGGCCGACGGCGACCGCATCGAGGTCGTGATGGCCGTAGGCGGAGGTTGATCCATGGCAGCTGACAAGCTCGTCATCGCAGGCAAGCCCTATCGCTCGCGCCTGCTGGTCGGCACCGGCAAGTACCGCGATTTCGAGGAGACGCGCGAGGCGATCGAGGCGAGCGGCGCGGAGATCGTGACGGTCGCGATCCGCCGCACCAACATCGGCCAGAACGCCGGCGAGCCCAGCCTGCTCGACGTGCTGCCGCCTTCGCGCTACACGATCCTGCCGAACACCGCCGGTTGCTACACCGCGCAGGACGCGGTGCGCACGCTGCGCCTCGCGCGCGAGCTGCTCGACGGGCATTCGCTCGTGAAGCTCGAGGTCCTGGGCGACGCGCAGTCGCTTTATCCGAACATGCCGGAGACGCTCGCCGCGGCGAAGACGCTGGTCGCCGAGGGCTTCGAGGTGATGGCCTACTGCAGCGACGATCCGATTCTCGCCAGGCAGCTCGAGGAGCTCGGCTGCGTGGCGGTGATGCCGCTCGCCTCGCTGATCGGCTCGGGGATGGGAATCCTCAACCCGTGGAACCTGCAGATCATCATCGACCGCGTGAAGGTGCCGGTGCTGGTCGATGCGGGCATCGGCACCGCTTCCGATGCGGCGGTCGCGATGGAGTTGGGATGCGACGGCGTGCTGATGAACACCGCGATCGCCAAGGCGCGCGAGCCGGTGCGCATGGCGCGCGCGATGAAGCTCGCGGTCGAGGCGGGGCGCGAGGCGTTCCTCGCGGGTCGCATGGCGAAGAAGCCCTACGAGGCGAGCGCCAGCTCTCCCGAGGCGGGGCTCATCCAGAAGACTGCGTAGAACCGGGGGCTGTCCCCAGTCAGAACCGCCACTTCACGCCGACCGAGAAGAGATCGGATTCGAGGTCGCCGGCGAGCGGCGAGCCGAGCGGCGCGTAGCGCTCGAGCTCCGCCTGGATGCCGAGCGACTTGGTGATGTCGTAGCGCATCCCCAGGCCGTAGCGCCAGCGCGTGCCGCGCGAGCTGTCGAGCAGCGATGTGGAGTAGGTCGAGAACGGGCTGCGCGCATCGCCGCGATAGGCGCCGAGCCGGCCATAGAACGAGAAGCGCCACACCGGCAGCGTGGCGATGGTGTCGACGCCGAAGCCGCTGCCGCGGAATGCGGAGGCGAGGTTGCCGGGCGCGGCGAACGCATCGGCGGGGGCGCGCGCGAAATCGTTGAACTGGCCCTCGACCGAGAAATAGCGCGAGTATTTGTAGCCGAGCTTCAGCTGGTAGCCGTTATCCGAGCCGACGGCATGGGGCAATCCGGCGAGCGGGCTCGACGAGAACGAATAGAGGCCGTTGGGCGATTCGACCACACCGCCCTTGGGGAGCTTGAGGATGCCGAGGTAGTTCTCGACAGCCAACGCCGCGAGCGGAAGCGCGGCGAAGCCAAGCGCGAGGAACCGGAATGGAGCTTTCATTTTTTCGGCGTCCTTTGAGGCCAATTTAGGCCGCGCCCCCGGCGGTGTCAATCGAATCGCCCGCCTATAATCGATGAACTTTCCGACACCACCACCGGTTGTGAGCCACCCCCCCATTCGAAGCTACGTATTGCGGCAAGGGCGCTTCTCGCGTGGGCAGCAGCGCGCCTACGCGGGGCTGCTGCCGCGCTTCGGCGTGCCGTTCCGCGAGGCCCCGCTGGATTTCGCCGCGACCTTCGGGCGCAAGGCGCCGGTGGTGGCGGAGATCGGTTTCGGGATGGGCGAGACCACGGCGCGTATCGCGGCGCAGAACCCGGGCACCGACTATCTCGCGATCGAGGTGCACACGCCGGGTGTGGGCAGCCTGCTGCGGCAAATGGAGGAGGGAGCGCTCGCCAACGTGCGCATCGTGCAGCACGATGCGGTCGAGGTGCTGCGCGCGATGGTGCCCCCGGATTCGCTCGCCGCGATCCACGTATTCTTTCCCGACCCGTGGCCGAAGAAGCGCCACCACAAGCGCCGGCTGATCCAGCCCGCGTTCGCCGAGCTCGCCGCATCGCGCCTCGTTGCCGGCGGGCACTTGCACGTCGCGACCGATTGGAAGGAGTATGCGGAGCACGTGCTCGCGGTCCTCGCGGCGGTCCCCGCGCTGCGCAACACGGCCGCGCAATTCGCTCCACGTCCCGGCGCGCGGCCCGAAACCAAGTTCGAGCGCCGCGGCCTGAAGCTCGGCCACGGCGTGTGGGATATCCTCTTCACCAGGACATGACGATGAACGACGACAGACGCGAGCTGCTGCGTTGGATCGCAAGTGGCGCATTGGGCGCGGCGGGAGTGAGCGGTTATGTCGGCGCGGCCCTCGCCAAGGGCGACCTCGGCACGATGCAGGGCGTGAATCGGCTCGAGGGTACCGTCACCGTCGGCGGCCAAAGCGCGCGCGTCGGAACGCCCGTGAGCCTGGGCGATCGCGTCACGACCGGTCCCAACAGCAACGCGGTGATCGTGATTCGCGACGATGCTTTCCTGCTGCGCCCGCAGACTTCGCTCGAGGTGAAGGGCCGCGACGGCATCCTCTCGGACCTGCTGATCTCGAGCGGCAAGGTGCTGTCGGTGTTCTCGAAGAAGCCGGTGGCGATCAAGGCGGCGAATGCCTCGATCGGCATTCGCGGCACCGGCGCGTACATCGAGGTCGATCCCGGGAGCGTGTATTTCTGCCTGTGCTACGGCGAGGCGTTGGTCGAGGGTCCGGGAACGACGGAGTCGAAGCTGGTGAAGACGACGCACCACGAGCAGCCGCTGCTGATGCGCGACGAGGCCGGCATCCTGCGCATCGAGCCGGGCCCGTTCCGCAACCACACCGACGCGGAGCTGATCATGCTCGAGGCGCTGGTGGGCCGCGAGCCGCCGTTCAAGAAGGACGGGAATTACCCGCTGGGGAAATACTGATCGGGCGCCCCGCGTCGATCGCGCCGCGCGCCGGCAGGAAAGGCTCGAGCAGGTCGTTCAGGAATCGCTGGCCTTTGACGGTCGGCTGGACCCAGCGGTGATCGCGCGTGATGAACCCCGCGTCTTCCGCCTGGCGCAGCTCCCTTTCCACCGCGGTGATCGCGAGGCCGGTGCGCTGCGCGAAGAGCGCCACCGGAAAGCCGTCGATCAGGCGCAGCGCGTTCAGCATGAATTCGAACGGCAGCTCCGCGACGGCCACTTCGCGCGTCTCGTGCAGCGCGTTTCCACCCATCGCCGCGTTGATGTAGCCCTGCGGCTTGCGGATGCGGCTCGCGCGCACGATCCGGTCGCGAAACGAGATCTTGCCGTGGGCGCCCGCGCCGATGCCGAGGTAGTCGCCGAAGCTCCAGTAGTTCAGGTTATGGCGCGCGCGGTGACCCTGTTTCGCGAATGCCGAGGTCTCGTAGTGCCCGAAGCCCGCCGCGGCGAGCGTCTCCTCGATCGCCTCCTGCATGTCCGCGGCGACATCGTCGTCGGGAAGCGCGGGCGGATATCGATGGAAGTGCGTATCGGGCTCGAGCGTCAGATGGTACGCGGAGATGTGCGGAGCACCGGAGGCGACGGCCTCGCGCACGTCGGCGAGCGCCTCGTCGGGCGATTGCGCGGGCAGCGCGTACATCAGGTCGACGTTCACCGTTGCGAAGAGCTCGAGCGCGCTCGCGAGCGCGCGGCGCGCCTCGTCCGCCCCGTGCACGCGCCCGAGTGCCGCGAGCTTCGCGTCGTCGAAGCTCTGCACCCCGATCGAAAGGCGATTGATTCCGGCCGCGACGTAGCCGCGAAACCGCTCGATCTCGAACGTGCCGGGGTTGGCCTCCATCGTGATCTCGGCTTCCGGAAGCACCGGCAGGCGCGTGCGGATCGCGGTCACCAGGCGATCGATCGCTTGCGGGGTGAACAGGCTCGGCGTGCCGCCGCCGATGAAGATCGTCTGGATGCGCCGCCCGTAGACCTCGGCAATGCTGCCCTCGAGGTCGGCGATCAACGCATCGACGTATTCGTCCTCGGGAAGCTCGCCGCGTTTTTCGTGGGAGTTGAAATCGCAGTACGGGCATTTGCGCAGGCACCACGGGATGTGCACGTAGAGCGAGAGTGGCGGAAGCTCGGCGAGCTTCACGCGGGTGAAATCCGTGAGCGGGGCCGCGTTCACGTGCGCGCGCGCTTTGCCCTGGATGCACCGGCGACGAGGCGCGCGAGCTCGCGGGTGGAGGGCACGCGCCGCCCGGGGCTCGCGGACTGCTCCTCGTCGCGCGCGAGGTTCTCGATCACCGCGAGCAGCGTCGCGCGCGCCTTCGCCAAGTCGGCGGCGCCCACCCCCGCCACGGCGATGCGGTTCACCTCCTCTGCGAGCGGCACGAGCTTCTCCTTCAGCGCGCGCCCCTTGGGAGTCAGGTACACGTAGACGTTCTTGCGGTTCTCGGGCACTTGCCGGCGCTCGACGTAGCCCATCTGCTCCATCGCCTTCAACGCCGCGAACGTCGTCGGCTCCATCACGCCCGCCTGCTCCGAGAGCTCGCGCTGCGTGACGCCCTCCTGCTCCCAGAGGATGCGCAGGAAGGTCCAGTGGCCGAACGACACGCCGTGCTCCACGAGCCGCATCTGCAGCGCGCGCACCAGCGCCCGGGTCGCGTCCTTCACCAGGTGGGCGAGGCGGTCGTTGGGCACCGCCTCGCGCCAATGGCGCAGGATTTCCCGGGTGGGATGCCGGTCGGCGGGCGCGCGCGATTTCATGCCGGATTATCCCATGCGGCGGCGCATCAATCGCCCGCGGCAACCTGCAGCCCGAGAGCGACCTCGCGCGCGTCGCGGGCCGAATCGCGCAACGCGAGGCAGGCCTCGAGGGTCGCGCGTCCCCACGCGCCATCGTGGAGCGGCGCGCGGCGCTCGAAGACCGCGTCGCACAGCTCGTCGATCACTTCGGCGCGCGCAACCAGCGGCTTCGGCAGCGGATCCATCGTGGTCGTGTCGCCGTAGACCAGCACGCCCTTCGGCGTGGGGCGCAGGTCGCCGCGTTCGCAGGAGACGATCACCAGGCCGAAGTGCTCGTGCCACGGCGCCCCTTCGGATGCGTGCGCGTAGCCGGGGCCACCGTAGTTGCGCGCGTTCTTCGCGGCCGCCTCCGATGCGGCGCCGGCCGCCTTCGCGAGCGCGCGGCGCGCCGCGCCGTACGCTCGCGGGTCCTTCTCGCGCCCGGTCTCGCCGACCCAGCCGCAGAACTCGTCGCTGTCGAAGCGCCCGTAGCCGTTGTAGGTGAGCGAGGCGAACGCTCCGTCGGCAAAAGTGAGGAGCGCCGAATAGGCACCTTCCGTCGGGCGCTCCGGGTCCCAGTTGCCGGCGTTCGCGCGCACCGATTTCGCGAGGCCACCGCCCAGCAGCCGCACGATGTCGACCTGGTGGGCGGCCTGGCTGAAGAGGACCCCGCCGCCGCGCGCGGTGTCGAGCTCTTCGGGGCGGCGCGGCCGGTAGAGGAAGTCGGTGAAGTTGATCGCCGTGATCATGCGCACGCGGCCGAGCGCGCCGCTCGCGATGATTTCGCGGGCGCGCCGTATCGGAGCGTCGAAGCTGTGGCTGTGGCCGACGACGAGCGCCACGCCGCAGGCGCGCGCCGCATCGATCATCGCGCCCGCCTCCTCGAGCGTGAGGGCCATGGGCTTTTCGACCAGCACATGCTTGCCGTGCGCGGCGGCGGCGAGGACATGGCGCGCGTGGTCCTGGTGCGGCGTCGCGACGTAGACCGCTTCCACCGCGGCATCGGCGCAGAGCGCATCGACGCTGGCGTATCCGCGCCCGCCGAAGTCCATGCCGAAGCGCGCGAGCGCCTCGGCGCGCGGATCGGCCGCGGCGATGAGCTCCACGCGCGGGTGGGCGGCGAGTGCGGGCAGCATCAGCGTGAACGCCCTGCCGAGGCCGGCGACGCCGAGTCGCAGTCGCCGCATCAGCGCTCGATCACGATTTCGCTCGAGGCGGCGCGCGACACGCAGATCATGATCTGGTCGGCGCGCTCCTCCCCGGTGAGCACGAGGTCGCGGTGGTCGGCCACGCCCGCGACGTAGCGCGTCCTGCAAGTGCCGCAGGTGCCGCTCTCGCACGAGCTCGGCGCCTCGTGGCCGCACGCGCGCATCGCCTCGAGGATCGAGATTCCGGGCGGCACCTCGATGCGATCGCCGGAATTCGCGAGCACGACGGTGAACGGCGTGTCCTCGGGCCGCGCCTGCGCGGCGGCGTCGAGGAAGCTCTCGAAGTGGATCGCCGCGGTCGGCCAGTGCCCGGTCATGTCGCGCACCGCTTCGAGCATCGGCC
Organism: Burkholderiales bacterium; assembly: GCA_031424255.1. Taxonomy (GTDB): domain Bacteria; phylum Pseudomonadota; class Gammaproteobacteria; order Burkholderiales; family Usitatibacteraceae; genus Usitatibacter. The sequence goes on from JANPHA010000480.1 coordinate 16,395, forward strand.
GCGGCCCGCAGCAATACACGTGGGCGCCGCTCGGTTTCTCGAGGATCGGCCAGAGGTCGAGAGAGCGCGCCGGGTCGCCATGGTCGTGATGGAAGGTCACCTTGCCGCTGAACGGCGCCGCCGAGAGCTCGTCGCGAAAGGCGGTCGCCGCGGGCGAGCGCGTGCAGTAATAGAGCCGGAATCTGGCCTTGCCCGCGGCCGCGAGCCGCCGCAGCATCGCCATGATCGGCGTGATGCCGATGCCGCCGGCGATGAAGATGTGCGAGGCGGCGCGCTCGTTCAGCTCGAAGGCGTTGCGCGGCTCCGAGATCTCGACGAGGTCGCCCACGCGCGTGCCGTCGATCAGGCTCACGGAGCCTCCATGGCCGGCGGGGTCGCGCTTCACCGCGATCACGTAGCGGTCGCGCTCGGCCGGATCGTTGCACAGGGAGTATTTGCGCAGGCTGCCGTTGGGCGCGCGCACGCTCACGTGGGCCCCGGCGGTGAACGCCGGCAGCTCCGCGCCGCCGGGATCGCGGAATTCGAGCAGGTGGATGTCCAGTGCCACGCGTTCCGCGCGATCGACTCGCAGGTTGCTCATTTGGATTAAACTTAGATCGCTAATATAAATCCTACTCCGATTCCGGGAGCACCCCATGCTCACGACCGAAGACAACGACCTGCTCTGCCGCGTAGAGGGTAACGCGCCGATGGGCCGGCTGATGCGCCGGCACTGGATCCCGGTGTGCCTGTCCGAGGAAGTCCCCGAGAACGACGGCACGCCGGTGCATGCGCGCGTCTTCGGCGAGGACCTGGTGGTGTTCCGCGATACCGACGGCCGCCTCGGCGTGCTCGACGAGCATTGCCCGCATCGGCGCGCATCGCTCGCCTTGGGCCGCAACGAGGAGGGCGGGCTGCGTTGCCTGTACCACGGCTGGAAGGTGGACGTCGAAGGCAACGTACTCGAGATGGCCTCGGAGCCGCAGGCGAGCGGGCTGTGCGCGAAGGTGAAGCACACCGCCTACCCTTGCGAGGAAGCGGGCGGATTCGTCTGGGCCTACATGGGGCCGAAGGAGGCGATGCCCGCGTTCGAGCGCCCGGCCTTCTCGCCCACGCCGGATGCGCGCGTGAGCATCGTGAAGGTCCACGTCACCTGCAACTGGGCGCAGATCCTCGAGGGCGCCATCGACTCGGCCCACAGCTCGAGCCTGCACTCGACCGACATGCCGCCCGCTCGCGTCGACAGCGCGAAGGCGACCGCGACCGCGTGGCCGCGTCCCTCGACCGACAAGGCCCCGCGCCTCGTGCTGCAGCAAACACCGTTCGGATTCCGCTATGCCGCGATCCGCCGTCCGATCGCGAATTCCGCCACGCACGACTACGTGCGCGTGTCGCTGTTCGTCGCGCCCTGCACCGTCCTGATCCCGCCCAACAACCTGTACAACCTCGCCAACGTGAACGTCCCGATGGACGACACCAACACGATGTTCTACTTCATCGCGTGGAGCGACACCGGGCCCGGCATCGAGCAGGAGGCGTGGCGCAAGTTCTGCGGCGCGCAGCCCGGCATCGACCTCGACCACCGCTACCGCAAGTTGCGCTTCTACGACAACAACTACCTGCAGGACAGGCAGGCGATGAAGCTCGGCGACTTCACCGGCATCCGCGGCATCCCGATGCAGGACATGGCGATGTGGGAAACGATGGGTGCCATCGCCGATCGCGGCCGCGAGCGCCTCGGTGCCAGCGATCTCGCGATCGTCGAGTTCCGGCGCATCATGGTCGATGCGGCGCGCAGCTTCGCCGCGGGCGCCCCCGCCATCGGCACCGCCGGGGCGCAGGTGCCGAAGGCGAAACTGCGCTCGTTCGAGGGTATCGTGCCGAAAGGAATCGACTGGAAGACCCTGGGCGTGGCGCGCGAAGAGCTCGACGCGCGCCGGGAGCGCGCCGGCCAATAGGCGGCGACAAACACGGGAGGAGATATGAGGCCGCACCCCTGGCGAGGGTGCC
>JANPHA010000481.1:0-10118 GCA_031424255.1 Burkholderiales bacterium
TCGGGCTTGAAGTGCGCGAGGAAGCGGCGCACCGCGAAGCCCTGGTCGTAGGGCAGCCACGCGCGCTCGACGCGATCGCCGAAGAGCTCGACGCCGGTCGCCCTTCCGGTGGGCGTCATGTGCGTGATGAGGATGCGGTGCCCCGGGTGGCGCTTTGCGAGCGCGGCGACGAGCGGGGCGGCGGCGCGTGTCTCTCCCACCGAGACCGCGTGGATCCAGATGCGCGGCGCGTCCGGGACCGGATCGTAGCGCCCGAAGCGCTCGCCGACCCGATCGAGGTAGCCGCGCTGGCGGCGCGAGCGCCACGCGAGGCGCGCGACGACGAGAGGCGTGATCAGGAGCCACACCAGCCCGTACAGGAACCGCGTCATCCCGCGGGGCCGCCCCGCGCGACGGCTTCCGCCACCGCTTCCGTCGTCGGGCTGCGGCCGGGCCCCCCCACGTTGACTGCGTTGTCGCCATGCAGTCCCGTGAGCCGCGGATCGGTCGCGCAGTAGATTCCCACCGTGGGCACGCCGAGCGCCACCGCGAGATGGGTGAGCCCGGTATCGACGCCGACCACGCCCGCCGCATTGCCGAGAAGCGCCGCCATGTCCTTCAGGCCCATCGCCGGAGCGGCGACGCTATTGGGAACGGCGGCCGCAAGGCGCCCGGCGCGCCCGAGCTCTGCGTCGCTGCCCCCGGGGAACACCGTGGCATACCCGTACTCGGAGAACAATTTTCCGAGCGCGATCCAGCGCTCGTCGGGCCAGCGCTTCTCGGCCCGGCTGGCAGCATGGAGCAGCACGGCATACCGCTCCGCCGGTGCCCACGGCAGCGACGCGGCGGGTGCGATGAGGCCGTAGCGCGCGGGACCGTCCGGCGCATAGCCGAAGACTTCACCGACAAGGCGGCGATTGCGCTCCACCGCGTGCAGATTCTTCGCAACCGGGATGCGCACGTCGTAATAGCGCGCCGCGACCTTCTCGCGCGCGCTCTTGCGGTCATAGCCGAACGTAGGGCCCTCGGCCCAGCTCGCGATCGTGGCACTCTTCATCAACCCCTGCGTGTCGATCACGTAGTCCCAGGAATCCGCGCGCACCGCGCGGCGCGCCTGTGCGATGCGGCGCCATTCGGACGGCTTGAACGGATTTGCGCGCAGGCTGCGCAACCCCACCGGAATCGCGTCGGTGACCGCCGGATGCAGCTTCACCAGGTCGACGTATGCGTCCTCGACCGCCCATGCGATCCGCGCTCCCGGGCGATGGCGCGCGAGGTCGGAGGCGGCGGGAAGGTTGTGGACCACGTCGCCGAGCGAGGACAGCTTCACGAGCAAGATGCGCGGCGCGGGCATGGCGCATTCTAATCCGAGCGCCCACAAGGGTAGAATGGCGCCCTTCCGCAGCTTCGAATCCCGCCGTGGCGAATCCCGCCGACGACAAGCTTCCCCTCACCGTCGCCATCATCGCGCTCAACGCCGGCTCCCAGATCGGGCCGTGCCTCGCGAGCGTCGACTTCGCCGACGAGGTGCTGGTGGTCGATTCGGGCAGCACCGACGACACGGTCGAGGTGAGCCGCCGCCACGGGGCGCGCGTCGAGGCTCGCGAGTGGCTCGGCTTCGGGCGGCAGAAGCAGCATGCGGTATCGATCGCGAAGCACGACTGGGTGCTGTGCCTGGATGCGGACGAGCGCGTGACCGAGGCGCTGGCGCGAGGAATCCGCACGGCGCTCGCCGGGCGCCGCTACCATGCCTACCGGATGGCGCGCCGCAACCGCTTCCTCGGGCGCTGGCTCGGGCACGGGGAGGGCTATCCCGACTGGTCGCTCAGGCTCTTCCATCGCGCGTACGCGAGCTGGTCCAACGACGAGGTGCACGAGGCCGTGCTCACGACCGCCGAGGTGGGCCGCCTCGAAGGCGACCTGCTGCACGATTCGGCCGAGGATGTCGCGACCTACATGACGAAGCAGAACCGCTATACGACCCTGCACGCCGAGGCGCTCTACCGGCAAGGCGTGCGGGCGAGCTATTGGCGCCTGTTCGCGAGCCCGCTGGTGCGCTTCGTGAAGTTCTACCTCGTGCGCTTCGGCTTCCTCGACGGCGGCCCGGGCTTTGCCCACGTCGTGATCGGCTGCAACAATACGTTCCACAAGTACCTGAAGCTGATCGAGCTCGAGAAGACGGCTACGAGGCAGGAGGCGCGAGGCAAGCCATGATTCTGGTGACCGGCGGGGCGGGATTCATCGGCTCGAACTTCGTGCTCGACTGGCTCGGCGCGCTCGGCGAGCCGGTGGTGAACCTCGACAAGCTCACCTACGCGGGCAACTTGGCGAACCTCGCATCGCTGGCAAAAAACGCCCGCCACCATTTCGTCCGCGGCGATATCGGCGAGCGATCTCTCGTGGAGAAGCTCCTCGCGGAGCACAAGCCGCGCGCGGTCGTGCATTTCGCCGCGGAGAGCCATGTCGACCGCTCGATCCACGGGCCGGCCGCGTTCGTGCAGACCAACATGGTCGGCACGTTCGAGCTGCTCGAGGCGGTGCGCGGATATTGGCAGTCGCTCGAAGGCGAGGCGAAGGCCGCTTTCCGCTTCCTGCATGTCTCCACCGACGAGGTGTACGGCACGCTCTCCGAGAGCGATCCGGCGTTTTCCGAAACCACGCCGTACGCGCCCAACAGCCCCTACTCGGCATCGAAGGCCGGCTCCGACCACCTGGTGCGCGCCTATCACCACACGTACGGCCTGCCCACGGTCACCACCAATTGCTCGAACAATTACGGGCCGTTCCAGTTTCCCGAGAAGCTGGTGCCGCTCACCATCGCCAACGCGCTCGAAGGCAAGGCGCTGCCGGTGTACGGCGATGGACGCCAGGTGCGCGACTGGCTCTACGTATCCGACCATTGCGAGGCGATCCGCGTGGCCCTGGAGCGCGGCCGTCCGGGCGAGACCTATAACATCGGCGGCAACTCGGAGCGCCGCAATCTCGAGGTGGTGCACGCGATCTGCGACGCGCTCCAGGAAGTGCGCCCGCGCGAGGGCGGCTACCGCGCGCTGATCCAGTTCGTCGCCGACCGGCCCGGCCACGACCGGCGCTACGCGATCGACGCGCGCAAGATCCGCGGGGAGCTCGGCTGGTCGCCGCGCGAGACTTTCGAGACCGGGCTCGCGCAGACCGTGCGCTGGTATCTCGAGCACGCCGCCTGGGTCGCGCAGGTGAAGAGCGGCGAATACCGCAAGTGGCTCGAGATGAACTACTCGGCGAGGAGCGTGGCATGAACCGCAAGGGCATCATCCTCGCCGGGGGATCGGGCACGCGGCTGTATCCGGCCACGCGCGTGGTCTCCAAGCAGCTGCTGCCGGTCTACGACAAGCCGATGGTCTACTACCCGCTCGCGACCCTGATGCTCGCCGGCATTCGCGAGATCCTGGTGATTTCCACGCCGCAGGACACGCCGCGCTTCGAGGAGCTGCTCGGCGACGGGCGCGAGTGGGGCCTGGAGCTGTCGTACGCGGTGCAACCGAAGCCCGAGGGGCTGGCGCAGGCATTCATCGTGGGCCGCGCGTTCGTGGGCTCCAGCCCGAGCTGCCTGATCCTCGGCGACAACATCTTCCACGGCCATGACCTCGCCGACTCGCTGCAGCGCGCGTCGGCGAACACGAAGGGCGCGACCGTGTTCGCCTACCCGGTGAAGGATCCCGAGCGTTACGGCGTGGTGGAGTTCGACGCGAAGGGCCGCGCGGTGAGCATCGAGGAGAAGCCCGCGCAGCCGAAGTCGCGCTACGCCGTGACCGGCCTGTATTTCTACGATGGCGAGGTGGCCGGCATCGCCGCGAACCTCAAGCCGTCGCCGCGCGGCGAGCTCGAGATCACCGACGTGAACCGCCAGTACCTCGAGCGCGGCGACCTCGCCGTCGAGGTGATGGGGCGCGGGACCGCGTGGCTCGATACCGGAACGCACGAAAGCCTGCTCGAAGCCGCGCATTTCATCGAGACGATCGAGCGCCGCCAGGGCCTCAAGATCGCGTGCCCCGAGGAGATCGCATTTCGCATGGGCTACATCGATGCGCGCCAGCTCGAGCGGCTCGCCGCGCCGATGCTGAAGAACTCCTACGGGCAATACCTGCTCGCCGTCCTGCGCGACCGCGTATTCTAGAACGCTGCCGTGAAAGCCCTCTCAACAGCAATTCCCGCCGTCCTGGTTATCGAGCCCACGGTGTTCGGCGACGCGCGCGGGTTCTTCTTCGAGAGCTGGAACCGGCGCGAATTCGCGTCGCTCGTGGGACGCGACGTCGAATTCGTGCAGGACAACCACTCGGCCTCGGCGCGCGGCGTGCTGCGCGGCCTGCACTACCAGGTGCGCCAGCCGCAGGGCAAGCTGGTGCGCGTGGTGACGGGCGAGGTCTACGACGTCGCCGTCGACCTGCGCCGCTCGTCGCCCACGTTCGGCCGCTGGGTCGGCGAGCGCTTGTCGGCCGAGAATCGCCGCATGATGTGGGTGCCCGCGGGCTTCGCGCACGGATTCGTGGTGCTCTCCGAGACCGCCGAGTTCCTCTACAAGACCACCGACTACTACGCTCCCGAGCACGAGCGCACGCTGCTGTGGAACGATCCGGCGCTCGCGATCGACTGGCAGTTCGAGGGGACGCCGTTGCTCAAGCCCAAGGACGCCGCGGGCGTGCCGCTCGCGCAGGCGGAAACCTTCCCGTGATCCGCGTGCTCGTGACGGGCGCGCGCGGGCAGGTCGGCGCGGACGTGACGCGCGAGCTCGCCGGACGCGCGCAGGTGACGGCGCTCGATCGCGCCGCGCTCGATCTCGCCAATCCCGATGCGATCGTCGAGCGCGTGCGCGAATTCCGCCCGCAGGTCATCGTCAACGCGGCGGCATACACCGCGGTCGACCGCGCCGAGAGCGAAACCGAGGCGGCGCGCGCCGCGAACGCGACCGCTCCCGGGGTGCTCGCGCAGGAAGCGCGCCGCCTGGGGGCGCTCCTCCTCCACTATTCGACCGACTACGTGTTCGACGGAACGAAGACATCGCCTTACGTCGAGACAGATCCGACCGCGCCGTTGAACGTCTACGGCGCGACCAAGCTCGAGGGCGAGCGCGCCATCGGCGCGAGCGGCTGCGACCATCTGATCCTGCGCACGAGCTGGGTGTACGCGCCCCACGGCAAGAACTTCCTGCTGACGATGCTGCGCCTCGCCGAGACGCGCGACGAGCTGCGCGTGGTCGACGACCAGCGTGGCGCGCCGACCTCGAGCCTGCAGATCGCGCGCGCGACGGTCGAGCTGCTGGCCGGCGGCGATCGCGGCGCGCCGATCACGCAGAGCGATCTCGCCCGGGCGCGCGGCGCGAGCGGCCTCTATCATGCGAGCGCCGCGGGCGAGACCACGTGGTGCGGCTTCGCGCGCGAGATCTTCGCCGGGTGGGCGAGGCTGCGGCCGGGCAACAACGTCGCGGTGCCGCGGGTGATCGGCATTCCCACGAGCGAGTACCCGACGCCGGCGCGCCGTCCCGCCTATTCGGTGATGTCGAGCGAGCGGCTCGCCGATGCCCTCGGAGTGCGCATCGGCGCGTGGCGTGCAGGGCTCGAAGAGGCGCTATCAGCCCTGCCCGTGCGCTGAGGCGCTCTCGGCGTCGAGCAGCAGGCTGAAGCACACCTCGCCGTCGCGATTCGCGCGCAGCTCGACGACGTAGCCGGCCTGGCTCGCCAGGCGCGCGGTGTGGAAGAGCCCGATCCCCAGTCCGCTCCCGCGCTCGATCGGCTCGCGAAAGAGCGTGCGCACCATCGGCTCGGGCACCGCGCTGCCGCTGTCGCACACCGTGAGCTCGACCCGCCGCGCATCGCAGGCGAAGGAGATCGAGATTCCCAGGCCGGGCTCGCGCTCGCGCTTGGCGCGCGCGTTCTCGAGAGTGTTCTCGATGAAGCTGTCGAGCAACGCGCCGGGAACATCGCGGTGCGTGGGCAGGGTCGCGCGCAGCGCGATGTCGCTGCCGGCGAAGCGCCTCTCGAGCTCGTTCCACCACGCGTGCGCGTCGACCGGCAGGTCGCCGCTCGCGACCTCGGGTTCGCGCAGCTTCTCGATGGTGGCGTGCAGGCGCTTGGTGAGCTGCGGTAGCTGGCGTTGCAGCAGCCCCGCGTAGGCGTCGTTGCTGTCGCGCGGCGCCATCGACGTGATCGCGTAGAGCGATTGCAGCAGGTTCTTCACGTCGTGCGTGAGGCGCGCGCCGGTTTCGTGCACCGCCTGCAGGTAAGCGTTGCGGCGCAGCGTGTTCTCGCGCCGCTTGCCCTCGTAGAATTCGCCGACCACCTGCGCGAGCAGGCGCATGTGCAGGAAGAGCGCGGGCGAGAGCTCGATCTCGGTGTGGAAGATGATCTCCAGGTCGTGGTGCTCGAAGCGCGACGCGTGGCCGCTCGCATCGCCGAACGTCCCCTCGCCGTCGGGCGAGCGCCAGGTCCCGCCGCGCATCCACTCCAACGCCGCGATCTCCGTCAGCGCCTGCTCGAGGAAGCGGCGCGAATCCGCCTCGGTCTCGGCGAGCTCGGCCACACGGCGCATCCACAGCTCGAACGGCATGCCGACCGAGAGCAGGTAGCGCGAGAAGTAGGTGCGCAGGCCGCCGAAGCCGCGCGTGGGGTTCCACAGCACCGCGAACACGAAGAGGCCGAGGCCGAAGCCGAGCATCGTGAGGGCTACCGCTCCGATGTAGTTCTCGTTCGTGAAGCGCATCAACGCGACCGAGCCCAGCACCAGCACGACGCCGAGCTGGAACACGAGCACCGCGTAGAAGAAATCGAACACCTGTCCCGCCTCGCGTTCCTGGGCGCCGAGCGGCAGCACCGCGAGCAGCGTGAGCGAGAAGGGCAGCACGGTGGTGGCGAAGAGCGCCACGGACTCGGGCATGTCCTTCGCACCGAGGATCAACACCGGCACGGCCCAGAGCAGCAGGATCGTGAGCACGTAGGTGAAGGCGACGAGGTAGAAGCGGTTGCGCATCGCCGCGTGCACGGTGAAGACGCGCCCGCCGAGAATGCCGAGCAGCAGGATCAGCCACGCGACGATCATCCAGCCGGAAACGTAGTAGAGCGTGATCGCGGTGATCGCGAAGAGCAGCACCGCGGAGAGGACCTCGAGCTCCTGCTCCGCGTCGATGAACGGCTGCCACAGCAGGAACAGGCCGAAATGGACCAGCAGCCAGATTCGCTGGAAGATTCCTCCGGGTTCTGACAACAGCGCCGCGTGCAGCGCGAGCAGCATCGCGAGCACGACCCAGCGTCGGCCGCCGGCGAGAAGCTTCGACAGGCGTTGCGCTGGAGGAGTGGAAATCGACGCCAAGGGGTGGGTCCGGAAGGGGTGCGGCGAGGATAAAGAATTAACGCGGGATGCGCTAGGACGGGGGCCATGGCGTCGGATCGCCGACAGGGATTGTCGGAAGTCCGGACAGGATCGGGGCGCCGACCTTGGGGTGGCCGGTCGCTTCGAGGACAATATCGTTATGAAACAGCACTCTCAGGACTTGGCACAGCGCTTGCACTGACCCTGTCATGCTTCAATCACCTGAGTGGAGAAACAAAATGAGAAAGAGAACGCAACAGTCCGGATTCACCCTCGTCGAGATCGCGATCGTGCTGGTCATCATCGGCCTGCTGCTCGGTGGAATCCTCAAGGGGCAGGAACTGATCAACAGCGCGAAGGTGAAGAACATCGCCAACGACTTCCGCGTGATTCCCACCTACATCTACGCGTACCAGGACAAATTCAAGGCGCTTCCGGGCGACGATTGCGCGGCTCTGGATCACGTCGGCGCGCCCGCGGTCAACTCGACCCCGTGCGGCACCCATGGCAACGGCGTGATCAACGGCAACTGGAACTCCACCACGGCGACGGATGAGTCGTGGCTCTTCTGGCAGCACGTGCGTCTCGCCAACGTCGCAGCGGGGCCGACGACCTGGGCCGCCGCCGCGGTGAGCGATCCCTACGTCCCGAAGAACGCGGTGGGTGGCCAGATCGGCATCAGCAGCGCCGTGGCTGGAACCTCGACGCAGATCACCGGCATGACGGGTACGTACCAAGTGTGCTCATCGGGCATCCTCGGCAAGTTCGCAAAGCAGCTCGACATCCAGATGGACGATGGCCAGACCGATACAGGCTCTTTCCGCGTGACCGCCGAGCCGGTGGCCGCTCCTGGCGCTGCGGCGGTCGCGACGGGCGCGATCGTCGATTCAAATTCCTACACGGTCTGCATGACGTTCTAGGCGCCTTGCTCCCCTTCATATCGGCCCGCGCTGCGCGGGCCGTTTCTTTTTGAAGGGAGAGCTTCCTTCTCAGCCTTGCAGGAGGCGGATCTCGGCGCGGGCGAGGCGCTCCTGGGTGCCGAGCAGCACGAGCACGTCGCCGGCCTGCAGGCGTGAGTCGGGAGCGGGATTGATCTCGCGCGTGCCTTTGCGCCGGATCGCGGTGACGGTCACGTTCATCGCCTCGAGGTTCAAGCTTGCGAGGGTCTTGCCGACCGCCGCCGCTTCGGGGCCGATCACGAGCGTGCGCAGCCGCGGCTGCTCGCTGTCGGACGTCTCGACGTCGGTCGCGCCGTGGAAGAAGCCGCGCATGAACTGGTAGCGCTCCGCGCGCACTTCGCGCAGCCGGCCGAGCACGCGGTTCAACGGCATGCCGAGCTGCATCATCGTCTGTGTTGCGAGCATGAGCGAGCCTTCGACCACCTCGGCCACGATCTCCGCCGCGCCCGCCTCCTTGAGCCGCCCGACATCGGTATCGTCGAACGTGCGCACGATCACCGGCAGCTCGGGGCGCAGCTCGCGCACGTGCGCGAGGATCGAGAGCGCCTTGGGGGTATCGGCGAAGCTCACCACGACCGCGGTCGCGCGCGAGATCGCCGCGGCCACCAGCACCTCGCGGCGCGAGGCATCGCCGAACACGACCGAGTCGCCCGCGGCCGCCGCCTGGCGCACGCGCTCCGGATCGGCATCGAGCGCGATCACCGGGATCTTCTCGCTTTCGAGGAACTGCGCGAGCGCCTGGCCGCTGCGCCCGTAGCCGCACACGATCACGTGCCCGCGCGTGGACATCGACTTCACCGCGAGGTTGTGCAGCGCCACCGCGCGCGAGGTCCATTCGCTCTCGATGAAATACAGCACGATCCTCTCCATGCGCGCGAGGATGAGCGGTGTCACGAGCATCGAGATGAGCGACGCGGCCAAGACCACCTGCAATGTCGTCTCGCCGAGAGCGCTCTCGCGCTTGGCCAACGCCAGCAGCACGAAGCCGAACTCGCCCGCGGGGGCGAGCGCCATCGCCGCGCGCAGCGCCGTCGGCTTCTCGTTGCCGAACATGCGCGCGAGCATGAAGATCACCAGGAACTTCACTCCCAGCAGCAGCGCGAACACGGCGGCGATCGCGACGAAGTGCTGGAGCACGGCATTCAGATCCAGCAGCATGCCGATGGTCACGAAGAAAAGCCCCAGCAGCACGTCGCGGAAGGGCTTGATGTAGTCCTCGACCTGGTAGCGGTACTCGGTCTCGGAGATGAGCATGCCGGCGAGGAAGGCGCCGAGCGTGAGCGACAGCCCCGACACTTCGGTCACCCATGCAAGGCCGAGCGTCACCAGCAGCACGAAGAGCACGAAGAGCTCGGAGGACTTCTGGCGCGCGACCAGGTCGAACAGCGGCCTCATCAGCCGCTGCCCCAGGAAGAGCACGATCGCGAGCACCACGGCCGCTTTCACGAGCGCGATCCCGATGGCCCATGCGATCTCGCCCTTGGTCAACGCCAGCGCCGGTATCAGGACCAGCAGCGGAATCACCGCGAGGTCCTGGAAGAGCAGCACGCCCATCACCTGCCGGCCGTACTCGCTATGCAGCTGCAGGCGTTCGGTGAGCATCTTGGAGATGATCGCCGTCGACGACATCGCCACCACGCCGCCCACGACGATGCCGGTGCGCCACGATTCCCCCATCAGGACCGCGGAAGCCACCGTGAGCCCCACCACCGCGACCACCTGGGAGCCGCCGAAGCCGAACACGGTGCGCCGCATCGCGGTCAGCTGCGGCAGGCTGAACTCGAGCCCCACCGAGAACATGAGAAATACGACGCCGAATTCCCCGAGGTAGCGCTGGTCCGC
>JANPHA010000482.1:0-2161 GCA_031424255.1 Burkholderiales bacterium
GGAAGTGTTCCAGCGCGAAGTGCGGCGCTGAGGTTCCCATGACGCGCACGGAGATCGAGGCCAGCGTAGACGCCACGGCCGCGGCCCTCGGCTTGCGCCTGGCACCCGCGCATCGTCCCGGCGTCCTGCATTACTTCGCGCTCGCCGCCTCGATGGCCGAGCTCGTCAACTCGCAAGCGCTCGCGCCCGCCGAAGAGCCTGCGCCGGTCTTTACACCGGTCCCAGCGCCGGAATGAGCGGCGAGGAGTGGTACCGCGACAGCGCCGCGCAAATGGCGCGGGCCGTGCGCGCGGGCGATGTAACGGCGACCACCCTGGTATCGGAGAGCCTGGATCGGATCGGCGCCGTCGACGGGCTGGTGAATGCGTTCACCGAGGTGACCGCGCGCCGGGCGCGGATGCGCGCGGCGTCGCTCGACGCTTGGGCTGCGCAGGCCGACAGCGAAGCGAAGGCCGCGCTGCCGTTGCTGGGCGTGCCGTTCGCCGCGAAGAACCTGTTCGACATCGCCGGCCTTGCGACGCGCGCGGGCTCGAAGATCGAACGCGATCGCCCGGCCGCGGTCGCCGACGCCCTGCTCGTGCGCCGAATGGAAGCCGCGGGCGCGATCCTGGTCGGCGCGTTGAACATGGATGAATACGCCTACGGCTTCACCACCGAGAACACGCACGACGGGCCGACGCGCAATCCCCACGACCTCGCGCGCACCGCGGGCGGCTCCTCGGGGGGCTCCGCCGCGGCGATCGCCTCGGGGCAGGTGCCGATCGCGCTCGGCTCCGACACCAACGGCTCGATCCGCGTGCCGGCGTCGCTTTGCGGCATCTTCGGCCTGAAGCCCACGTACGGGCGGCTTCCGCGCAGCGGGACGTATCCGTTCGCCGCGAGCCTCGATCATCTCGGAGCGTTCGCGCGGCACGTCGAGGATCTCGCGCTCGCATACGATGCGATGCAGGGCCCGGATGCGCACGATCCCGCCTGCGCGCAGCGCCCGCGGGAAGCGACCGCGGAGCGCCTTTCCCTCGAGGAGAAACCGCTGCGCGTCGCGATCCTCGACGGATATTTCGTCGACAACGCCGGGGCGCAGGCACGCTCCGCGGTCCATCGCGTGGCGCGGTCGCTGCGCGCGATGGGGTGCCGTGTCACCCATGCGGAGCTGCCGGAGGCGCAGATCGCGCGCGCCGCGGCGTTCCTGATCACCAATGCCGAAGGCGGCGCGCTGCACCTGCCCGACCTGCGCACGCGCGCCGCGGATTTCGAGCCGCTGTCGCGCGACCGGTTTCTCGCCGGGGCGCTGCTCCCCGCGGCCTGGGTGCTGCAGGCGCAGCGCTTCCGACTCGTGTTCGCGCGGCGCGTCGCGCAGCTTTTCGGCGCGGTCGATATCCTGCTCGCGCCGGCCACGCCCACGGCCGCGACGCCGATCGGCAGCGAATGGATGGAGATCGAGGGCCGGCGCCTCGCCACGCGCCCGAGCATGGGCCTGTTGACGCAACCGATCTCGTTCGTCGGATTGCCGGTGTGCGCGGTGCCGGTGTGGGAGGACGCGCCCGAGTCGAACGCGGCGCGCGGCTTGCCCATCGGCGTGCAGGTGATCGCCGCGCCGTGGCGCGAGGACCGCGTGCTGCAGGTGGCCGCGGCGTTGGAGCGCGCCGGCCTCGCCGCGGCACCCCTGGCGAGGCTTCCCGTCGGATGAGCCCCGAGATCAACCGTCCCGACATTGTCGCCGAGGTGCAAGCGGCGTTCGCACGCTACGAGGACGCGCTCGTCCACAACCGCGTCGACGTGCTCGACGAGTTGTTCTGGCCCTCGACCCATACCGTGCGCTACGGCGCTACCGAGAACCTCGTCGGCATCGACGCGATCCGCGCATTCCGCGCCGGCCGGTCTCCCGCGGGCCTCGCGCGCCGCCTGCGCAACACGGTGATCACGACCTACGGCCGCGACTTCGCCACCGCGATGACCGAGTTCGAGCGCGACGGCAGCGCGCGCACCGGCCGCCAAACCCAGGCCTGGGTGCGCTTCGCCGACGGCTGGCGCGTCGTCGCCGCCCACGTGAGCTTTCTCGATTGAGGCAATTGCGGGGTGGGAAGACCCAAAAAAAAGCAGTCGCTACTCCGAAGGAATACGCGAAAGGATGCCGCATTGTGAAACACGTGAACACGCGGTT
>JANPHA010000483.1:0-1654 GCA_031424255.1 Burkholderiales bacterium
CCGCGAGTTCCTTTCACGCTACCTGCCGCGCGAGCCCGGACCGATCGCAACACCCGAAGGAGAGCGCGTGGGAGAGCACCAGGGACTCATGTACTACACGATCGGGCAGCGCCAGGGGCTCGGCATCGGCGGCCGGCGGGAGAGCGCGGGCGATCCGTGGTACGTCGCGGCGAAGGACCTCGAAACGAATACGCTCGTCGTCGTGCAGGGCCACGATCACAAGCTCCTCCTGAAGAATCGCCTCGCCGCGGCCGACGCGAGCTGGGTGGACGGGGCAGCGCCCGCGCCCGGCGAGTTCGCCGCCAAGACACGCTATCGACAGGCGGACTCGGCGTGCAATCTCACGCCCGCGGGCGCTTCGGCTTTCGAGCTCGAATTCGCGGCGCCGCAATGGGCCGTCACGCCCGGACAATCCGCGGTGCTCTACCGAGGCAGCCTCTGCCTCGGTGGCGGAATCATCAACTAACGCATTCTCAGCCGGGCTTGGTCGAGGCGAACGACGCACGGCGCTCGATCGCTTCGATCCATGCCGCAAGCGCGGGGTCCTTGCGCCACGCGAGCTCGGGCATGCGGAATTCCACCCACAGCAGCGCGCAGGCGCACGCGATGTCGCCCAGCGTCATCGGCGCGCCCTTGCGCGAGGCGACCGAGCGCGACACGGCCCCGATGCCGGCCTGCACCTTGTTCATCTGCCGCGAGATCCAGGCCGGATCCTGCCGCGCCGGATCACGCTGGAGCTCGAGGCGACGCAGGATCCCGGCATCGGAGATGCCGTCGCCGAGCGCCTCGTCCCGGCGCGCCAGCGCGCGTGCACGCGCATCCTTGGGCAGGAACGTGACGCCCGGCAGCGTGTCGAGGTACTCGGCGATCACCCGGGAATCGTAGAGCGCCTCGCCGTCATCGAGGAGGAGCGTCGGCACCTTGGTGAGGGGATTGAAAGCCGTCACATTCGTCTCGGGCGCCCACACGTTGTCCTCGACGAACTCATGCACGACGGATTTCTCCGCGAGGATCACGCGCACCTTGCGAACGTAGGGACTGGTCTTCGAACCGATCAGCTTCATCGTGGACTCCTTCGGCGGGGGCGCAGTATAGCAGCGGGTGCTAAAATCCCGTCTCGAATGTCATCGCCCCTCACCGCCCTTTCGCCCCTCGACGGGCGCTATGCGGCCAAGGTCCGGCCCCTCCAGGAGCACTTCAGCGAGTATGCGCTGATGCGCGAGCGGGTCGCCGTGGAGATCGCTTGGCTCCTCGCGCTGGGCGAGGAATTCTCGTTCGACGCGATGCAACCCTTCTCGGCCCCGACGCAGGAGGAGTTGCGCCGCGCCGCCGCAGGGTTCTCGATCGGCGACGCGGAACGCATCAAGGCGATCGAGGCGACCACCAACCACGACGTGAAGGCCGTGGAGTACTGGCTACGCGAGCGTTTCGCCGGCAATCCCGAGGTGATGGCCGCCGCCGAGCTGATCCACTTCGCCTGCACCTCGGAAGACATCAACAACCTCGCGCACGCCCGCATGCTGAAGGGTGGACGCGATCGCGTGCTGCTGCCGGCCATCGACGCCATCGTCGCGCGCCTGGATGCCCTTGCCGCCGAGCATGCCGACGTCGCGATGCTCTCTCGCACGCACGGCCAGCCGGCCACGCCGACCAC
>JANPHA010000484.1:0-10127 GCA_031424255.1 Burkholderiales bacterium
CCTGGTGTCGCCGAGCGCGATGCCGCACATGAAATACATGACCAGGCCCTTGGGCAGCACGACCACGTTGGGCTCGCCGATTCGAACCACCTTGTTGGTCCACGGCGCCTTGAATGTGCTGATCCCGATGATCATTCTCGAATTGGCGTAGGAACGGCCGTTCCAGTCGGCGGCGAAGAGTCCGTACTTGCCCTGCGAGGGCCGGGTGCCGAGCCAGTAGATCCTGGACTTGTCCTCGGACACGAAGGGCTGCATGTCGCTGTCCCCGGAGGCGCCGCTGTTCACGCCCGCAACCGCTTGCACGTCCGACCACGCGCCGGCTTGATAGGTTGCAGAGTACAAACGCCTGTCCTTGCCGCACTTGGAACCGTTCAATACGGACCGGGTGGACTCGAAGTAGAGCGTGGCGCCGCCGGAGAGCGAGCCGATGATGAAACCATTGTCGTCGAGACAGCCGGCGGAGCTGTTGATCGGGGCCGGAAGCGGGCCCGCCTTGGTCCACGAGTTGTTGGCTCTCGTCGCCAAGTGCATGACCGTCCGGTAGGTGGGCGTGAAGTGGTAGGTGTTGTACACCATCACGTCTTCGGTGCTGTTCAGGCCCATGCTTGCGGCCGATACGTCGGCGCCCAGGTTGATGGGGTGATGACTGACCTTCCACCCGGATGAGTCGAGATCGGCCTGGTAGATCTGCAATTCATTGCCCGAGTAGGCGTTGGTCCGATCGGTTCCTTTCGGAACGAATTTCTGCGTGCTCTCGAAGATGAAATAGTCCCATTTGGTGTAGCCGAAATACAGTCGCTTGCCATCGCGGCTGACGGTGACCGAATCGGTCCATCCGCCGGTGCCGGGAACGTTGACGGGCGCCGCAACCAGGCGGGCGTCGGTCCATCCCTCCGACAGCGTCAAATTCTGGACCGGCTCTCCCAACGGAGGATTCCACGCATCGTAAGGGCCGCTCGTTGTTGCAGCCACAGCCGCGCCGGCAGCGAGAACCGGGCTGGCAGCGGGCGCGGGCGCGCCGGCAGACCCAGGCGGCATCACCGACACGTCGTCGAACCATGCCGCGCCGCTGCGCCCATCGACCCACACCGCGATGAAATAGCGCGCGCTCGGATCGTCCGGCACGTCGAACGTGCGCTTCTCCGTCACCCATTCGCCGCGCCCGGCGACTTCGTTCAACTGCAACAGCCTGGCGCCGCGGCGACCGACCACGATCAGGCCGGCGAGCGCACGCGCCTCGCCCTCGACCTGCATCGATGCGGACAACTCGATGGCCTTGCCGCGGTACGGTCCCAGCTGCAGCTCCTGCGCCACGGCCAGCTGATCCGGCGCGGCGTTGTTGCCATTGGGCTGCAATCGCAAGGAGGCGCGACCCGATCGCGAGCGATTGGTGTCGCGCGCTATGGTGCCCTTGTTGCCGGTCTTGCCGATGTCCTGCGCCCAACCTCGCGCGGGACTGCCCTCTTCCTCGAATCCGCTGTTGAGCACGAGGTTGCCCTCGGCCTCCACGCGAGCCGGCCCGGCGAGCACGGCGCCGAGGAGAAGGGCCGCCGGCACCATGCCGGCGACCTTGGCGAAGCGTCTTTTTTTGATCATCTCGATGATATCCGTTAGCATGGGAATTGCTTCCGACGTGCGGGAGTCCAGCGGCGTATCGTACCGTGCGCCGCGCAAAAAGAGATCGACCCATATCGGGAAAGGCGGCGCCGGGCCGACCCCGGGGAGGCCGGCAAATGCCGCTCGTGAGCGTCATCGTGAATGCCTACAACGGAGCGAAGACGCTCGCGCAAACGCTCGACAGCATCGTCGAGCAGACCTTCGGCGATTTCGAGATCGTGTTCTGGGACGATGCGTCCAGCGACGAGACGGCGAGCATCGCCGCGCGCTACGCCGAGCGCGGGCTGCGCTATTTCCGCACGCCCGGCACGCGCTCGCTCGGGCTCGGGGCCGCGAGACAGGCGGCGCTCGGTGTGGCGAGCGGCGAATGGATCGCGTTCGTGGACCAGGATGACATCTGGCTGCCGCGCAAGCTCGAGCTGCAGGTCGCGCTCGGCATGAGTGACGCGAACGTCGGCATGGTCTATGGCCGCGCCGTGCGCTTCTGGCCCGATGGCAGAGAGCGCGATTTCGATCACCTGCACGAATTCTCCGACCTGCCCGAAGGGTCGCTTTTCCAGCGTCTCTGGACCGAATCGTGTTTCATCTGCATCAGCGCGACGCTGATGCGCCTGACAGCGATGCGCGAAACCGGGGAGATTCCCGCGGAGATCACGATCATCCCGGACTATTTCCTCTTTCTCGGCATCGCACGCCGCTGGCAAGTGCGCGCGGTACAGGAAGTCGTATGCCGCTACCGCATGCACCCCGGCAACATGACGCGTGAGACGCGCGGGCGCATGCAGACCGAGATCATATGGCTCATCGACCGCTGGCAGTCGGACCTCGAACCGGGGCTCGCACAGTGGCGGCGTCGCGTGCACTCCACCGTGCTCGCCGTCGAGGAACTGCGCCGCCCCGGCTGGCGCCGGATCGGCCTGCACCGGCTCATGACCGAGGGCTCGGTCCCGTTCCTGCTCTCGCGACCTTTCGCGTGGGCCGTGCGCGGGCTGCGCCGGCGGCTGTGGCGCCCCTCCAGGCTGCGGCACGGGCTCGCCGCATGACCGGCACGGGCGGCGCCGACGCGCCCGGGCTGCGCGGCGAGTGCCTCGGCACGCGCGTCTCCGCACTCACTTTCGAAGGCGCGCGGCGCGCGCTCGAATCGCTCGTCGACCGGGGCATCGGCGCCTACGTGAGTCCCGCGACCGTCTACTCGCTGATGCTCGGAGTAGACCAACCGGCCTACCGCGACGTCGTCAACGGGGCCGCTCTCGTGACGGCGGACGGGATGCCGGTGGTGTGGATGCTGCGCGGCCTCGGGCACTCGTTCGCCGAACGCGTGCACAACGACGACCTGTGGTTCGAGTGCTGCGCGCGCTACCCGCATTGGCGGCATTTTCTCGTCGGCGGCCGCGAAGGCCAGCCCGAGGTGGTCGCGGACGCGCTGCGACAGCGCTACCCCGGCATCGACATCGCCGGGCTTCGCGCGACGCCGGAACGCCCGGTGCCTTCGGCCACTACGCGCGATATCGTCGAGCGCATCCGTGCCGCGCGCCCGAGCGTCGTGTGGGTCGGGCTGGGCACGCCCGCGCAGGACTGGTGGATGCAAAGCGTGGCGGCCGAAGTCGGGGTGCCGATGGTCGGCGTCGGCAGCGCATTCGATCTCCTCGCCGGGCGCACGCGTGCGGCGCCGGAATGGATGAAACGCAGCGGCCTTCAATGGCTGTTCCGCCTCGCGCAGGAGCCGCGCCGCCTCGCCTGGCGCTACCTGCACTACAACACCCGCTTCGTCGTGGCGGCCACGCGCCAGCTCGCCGGCGGCGCCTGGCGCCGGGGCAGCGAAAGGTGAAGGTGCTGCATGCGTTCAACATGCCGCGCAGCGGCAGCGGCTCCACCGCGGGATCGTTGAACACGATCGCGGCGCTGCGCGAACACGAGGGCGTCGATGTCGAAGTCTTTACACGCAGCAGCCGCGAGCTTCCCCCCGGGCTCGCCGGGCGGGTGCGAGCCGGGCTCTCGGCGCTCTACCCGGTCGAGGCGGTACAGGCGTTTCGCCGCACGCTGGCGAGCTACCGGCCGGACCTGGTGCACGTGAACGAATTGTTTCCGCTGATCTCTCCGTGGGTTTTGCGCGCCTGTCGCGAACACGCCGTGCCCGTGGTGATGACGATCGACGACTACCATCCGACCTGCCCGACCCGCAATCACTTCCGCGACGGGCACCCGTGCACCGAATGCCTTGGCGGGCGGGAGTGGCGTGCCGTGGCCAACAACTGTCGCCACAGTCTTGCGGAAAGCACCGTCAACGCCGTGTACAACACGATGGTGCGCAAGCTCCATCTGATTACGGACTTCGTGGAGCAATACATCGCCCCCTCGGATTTCACCGGCCGCTGGGCGGTGCAGCACGCGGGCGTTCCCGCGCAACGCATGACCACGGTGAATCCCGCGGTGCGGCTGCCGCAGACCGCGACCGATGCGGGCACCGGAAAATACGTGGCGTTCGCGGGACGCTTCGTTCCGGAGAAGGGCGTGCAGGTGCTGCTCGACGCCGCGCGGAAAATGGGCTTGCCGGTGAAGCTGTCGTGCCACGTCACGCAGTTCGCCCCGCTCGATCTGCCCCCGGGCGTCGACGTCGTCGTCACGCGCAAGCGCGAAGAGCTCGATGCCTTCTACCGTGAGGCGCGCATGCTGGTGCTGCCGAGCCTCTGGTTCGACAGCTTTCCGACCGTCGGCGAGGAGGCGATGGGCCACGGCGTCCCGCTCGTGGGATCGCGCATCGGTGGAGTGACGGAGATGATCATCGACGGGGTGGACGGCACGCTGTTCGAGCCGGGCAACGCCGATGAGCTGGCCGCGAAAGTCGTGGCGCTGTGGCGCGACCCGCAGCTTTGTCGAACGATGGGTGCGGCCGCGCGCGCCAAGGCTGTCGCTCATTGGGGCGCCGTGCCGCACGCGCGCAGCGTGATGCGGGTCTACGAGCGTGCGCTGGCCGGTCCGCACGCGGCCTTGCGCCACTGAGCGGACGCGACCGATGGATCCCAGACGCCTATGGGCCTACTTCGCGGGCCGCTTCCGGCCCGGCCGCATCCGCGCCCTGAAGGAGCGCCTTCCTGCGATCACTTCGGGCGCGACGGTGCTCGACGTCGGTGGCCGCGCCGCATGGTGGCGGATGATGCAGCCTGCGACCCCGCACGTGACGATCATCAACGTCGAGACCGAAGAGGCGGCGGCGGTCGCGGCGGCGGGCTACCGCTTCGTGGTGGGCAGCGGTTGCGCGCTGCCTTTCGCCGACCGCTCGTTCGACATCGCGATGTCGAACTCGGTGATCGAGCATGTCGGGGACGCGAATGCGCAACGCCGCTTCGCGCTCGAGATCCTGCGCTGCGGGCGGGCGATCTACGTGCAAACGCCGAACAAGTGGTTTCCCGTCGAGCCCCACCTGCTGATGCCCTTCGCCCACTGGCTGCCGCGGCGCCCGCAGCGCGCCCTGATCCCGTGGCTCTCGGCATGGGCGTTGACGGCACGGCCGCCGGCGGCGGCCATCGAGGAGTTCCTCGACAACACCCGGCTCCTG
This sequence comes from Burkholderiales bacterium, assembly GCA_031424255.1. Taxonomy (GTDB): domain Bacteria; phylum Pseudomonadota; class Gammaproteobacteria; order Burkholderiales; family Usitatibacteraceae; genus Usitatibacter. The sequence continues at coordinate 5,174 of JANPHA010000484.1, forward strand.
ACCCGGCGCGAGTTGGCCGAGCTGTTCCCGGAGTGCGAGATCTCCGAGGAGCGCGTTCTCGGCCTGGTGAAGTCGTTCGTCGTCACGCGCCGCGCGCGAGCCGCGCCATGAAGCGCACCGTCTTGTGGACCCTGGTCTTCGCGTTCGCGATGGAGTTCCAGATCAATGTGCTGCTCCAGGGAAGCTGGGGACGCTTCGCCGCGGCTCTTGTCCTGTATGCGTTGCTCGGCTGCCTCATCCACTGGACGTTCCCCCGGATCGCGCGGCGCTTTGCCGATCCCGCCCGGGGCTTCTGGGTCGCGATGGCAGTCCACGGGTTCGCGGGCCTCGCCATCATCGAGTGGGGATTCATGGGGCACGCGCCGGGAAATATCCCGGAACTTCCGCTGGAGGTGATCGGCCAGGCGGGAATGTTCGCGTGGTGGAGCACGATCGCGGCGATGCCGCGTTTGCTGGAGCATCCGCTCTCGGCGCCGTGGCGCCGGCAGATCCTCTGGAGCTACGGCGCATACGCGCTGCTTTCGACCGCGCTCGCGCTGCGCTGGGGCATCGCGCCGGTGATCCTGATGATGCCGGCGGTCTATTGCGCGTTCTTCTGGTTCTATTGGCGCTTCGGACGTGCGTTGCGCGCCGCACGCCCGCGGCAGCCCGGCGCCGTCGCCGCGTGATGGTGCCGCCCCGCTCCGCATGAGCCACACCCCGGTCCTCGCTCTCGAACCCGGCGCGAACGACCTGCGCAGGCAGCGGATGATCCGCATCGCCGTCGTGGGTGCGGGCCACTGGGGACCGAACCTCATCCGGAGCTTCGACAACAAGCGCACCAGCGAAGTGATCTGGGTCGCCGATCGCGACGCCACGCGCCGGGAGCAGGTGCGGGCGCACTTTCCCCAGGTGCAACTGGCGCACGAGATCGAGCCGATCCTGCGCGACGCCGCGGTCGATGCCGTGGTGATCTCCACGCCGACGAGCACGCACTACGCGTTGGCGATGGCGGCCCTCGCCGCCGGCAAGCACGTGCTGGTGGAGAAGCCCATCGCCACGGACTCGCGTCAAGGCCGGGAGTTGACCGAGCTGGCCGAGGACGTGAATCGCGTCCTGATGGTGGGACACCTGTTCCTGTTCCACGAGGGCGTGCGCCGCGTGAAGCAGTACATCGAAAGCGGCGACCTCGGGCGTATTTACTATGTCTCGATGGTGCGCACCAACCTCGGCCCCATCCGGATGGACGTGAACGCCGCCTGGGACCTGGCGTCGCATGACCTGTCGATCGCCAATTATTGGCTGGACAGCGAGCCCTCCACCGTCTCCGCCGTTGGCGGCTCGTGGATCAATGGCGGCCTCGAGGACACCGTGTTCGCGACCCTGCGCTATCCCGGCGACGTGCTCGCCAACCTCCACGTGTCCTGGCTCAACCCGCGCAAATCGCGCGACATCACCCTGGTGGGCGCGCGCAGGATGATCACGCTCGACGACATGAACCTGGCCGAGCCGCTACGCATCTACGACAAGGTCGTCACCGAGGTCCGCACTCCCGCCCCCTTCGTCGACAGCTTCGCCTCGTTCCGTTCCAGCGTCCGCGAGGGCGACGTGATCATTCCCAAGGTGGCGGCGGGAGAGCCCCTGCGCGCCGAGTGCGAGCACTTCATCGACTGCGTGGCACGCAACCAGCGTCCGCTCACCGATGGACGCCAGGCAACCGCCGTGGTCCGGGCCCTCGAGGCCCTCGGCCGCTCGATGGCCAACGGCGGGTGCGAAGAACGTGTGGAGCGCTGACGCCATGCCATTGTCAGTGGCCGCGAGCCGCCTTTGGGAATACTTCGCGCGGCGCTTCCGACCCGGCCGCATCCGGGCCCTGAAGGCGTGCCTGCCTGCGATCGGCTCCGAGGCGACGGTGCTCGACGTGGGCGGCCGCGCCGCGTGGTGGCGGATGATGCAGCCGGCGACGCCGCACGTGACAATCATCAACCCGGAGTCCGAGGACGCGGCGGCGATCCTCGCGGCCGGCTACCGCTTCGTCGTGGGCAGCGGATGTGCCCTGCCCTTCGCCGACCGGTCGTTCGATATCGTGATGTCGAATTCGGTGATCGAACATGTCGGCGATGCCGATGCGCAACGCCGCTTCGCGCGCGAGATCCTGCGCTGTGGCCGGGCGATTTACGTGCAAACGCCGAACAAGTGGTTTCCGGTCGAGCCCTGGCTGCTGATGCCGTTTGCCCACTGGCTGCCGCGGCGACAGCAGCGCGCGCTGATACCATGGCTGTCGGCGTGGGCATGGGCGGCGCGGCCGCCGGCCGCGGCGATCGAGGCGTTTCTCGACCGCCACCGGCTTCTCACGCGACGCGAGGTGCAGCAACTATTCCCGCGGTGCCAGATCACCGACGAGCGCGTGATGGGCCTGGTGAAGTCGTTCATCGTCACGCGCGATCCATCGAGGGCTCCAGCATGAAGGGCAGGATCTACATCGCCGGCTGCGGCGGAATGCTCGGCGAGGCATTCCACGGGGTCTTTGGCCGGTCATACGAGCTGATGTGCACCGACATCGATGTGAACGAGGCCTGGCTTTCGCGGCTGGACTTCCGCGACCTCGACGCGTACCGCGCGAGCGTGCAATCGTTTCGTCCCGACTTCCTGTTCCATCTCGGCGCCCATACCAGCCTCGAGTACTGCGAGCGCCACGTCGACGACACCTACGCGACCAACACGCTCGCGGTCGAGAACGCGACGCTGATCGCGAACGAGCTCGACGTCCCGGTGCTCTACATCAGCACCGCCGGGATCTTCGACGGGATGCGCGACAGCTACGACGAGTGGGACACGCCGAATCCGCTCGGACACTACGCGCGCTCGAAGTACGCCGGCGAGCGCCACGTGGTGGAGAACGCGCGCCGCTATCTCGTCTGCCGCGCCGGGTGGATGATGGGCGGCGGCCCGCGCAAGGACAAGAAATTCGTCCAGAAGGTGATGGCGCAGCTGCGCGAGGGCCGCCGCGAGCTCGCCATCGTCAACGACAAGAACGGAACCCCGACCTACACGGTGGACTTCGCCCGCAACGTCGAGGCGCTGCTGGAGGCCCGCATCTGGGGCCTCTACAACATGGTCTGCGGCGGCCTCACCAGCCGCCTCGAGGTCGCCCGCGAGCTGCTGCGGGCCATGGGCCTCGAGGAGCGCGTGCGCATCACCGAGGTGCAATCGGACCACTTCGCGCAGGAGTACTTCGCCGCCCGCCCGGCATCCGAGCGGCTCGTCAACCGCAAGCTGGAGCTGCGCGGCTTGAACCGGATGCGCGATTGGCGTGTCGCCCTGCGCGAGTATCTCGGCACGGCCTATGCCGGTTACCTGGAAGGTGCTTACCGCGACACGCCGGGGCGATGAGCCGGCGGCGCGTCACGCGCCGCGCAGGGCGGCGATCAGGTCGGGGCGATCGCGCCGGCAGGCGAGGTAGTTCGGCCCGAGGAAGTCCTCGTCCTCGAGCGTGAGCTCGCGGAAATCCACATGGTCGGGAAACACCTTGCCGATCACGTAGCCGCGCTCGCGGAAATATTCGGCGCAGCGGTGCAGCAGGAAGCCATTGAGGATGTTGACGCGGCCGTACTCGAATTGCACCAGGTCGATGCGTCCCGCCCTCAGCAAGCCGTCGAAGCCGCGCAACACGCGCTCCTCCATGCCCTCGACGTCGATCTTCAGCAGGTCGATGTGGTCGATCCCGAGGCGCGCCGCCTCGCCGTCGCCGGCCACGACGCGCCCGGCGATCTCGGTGAACGGCAGGGGATGCGGATACGCGGAGGTCGTGGTGAGCGCAGGCGCCGCCGCGTAGTGGCGAAGCCGCACCTCGCCCGCGGCGTCGGCCAGCCCGACCGCGTAGCAGGCGATGCGCGGTTGCGCTGCGGTGTTGGAGGCGAGCGTTGCGAACGTGGGCGGCGAGATCTCGAATGCGTGCACCGCTGCGCTCGGGCACAGGCGCGCGGCAGCCAGGCTCCACTCGCCGACGTTCGCTCCTGCATCGAACAATACCCGCGGCTTGAAGGCGGCCAGCGTGCGCAGCACGCGGAATTCGCCATTCGTGGCGCCGTCGTAGTCGAGGTTGCCGTGCCACGACAAGTAGCGCCTGCAGAGCGCCGCGATCTTTCGCAGCACCCTGTGGCGACGGTTACGGGCGACGAAGCGGGCGATCGGGCTCGCGCCGCCCGTCATGCCACCTCGGCGAGCGGTGCGCGCACCGGCTTGCAGCTTCGCACTTGCGAGGACACGTTGATGCGCGTGACCATCTTGGTCAGGCCCTTGATGTGCAGCGACCATACCGCCAGCGCGCCGTCGATTTCGCGCAGGCCCTCGTCGCTCAGCCTGAACTGCATCTCGGTCGGCTCGGGCAAGCGGTACGCGCCCGGATCGGTGAGATCGCCGTTCGCGAGCCACGCCGGGAGGTCGTAGTGCATCACCGCGGTCGCGGGGGCGAGGATCGCATTACGCTCGCGGCCGCTGGCGTGCTGCAGCCGGGTGTAGGTGTGCAGGTCCTTCCAGAACGTGTCGAAATCCGGGATCTTGCGATCGATCCCGCGCTCCTCGAACAGCGCGCGCGTGAAGTTCATCGCGGCGTCGCAGACATCGTCCCAGATGTGGAAGGAGGCGATGGCGCGGTAGCGGTACATGAGGTTGTCGCCGATCTCGCCGCTTTGCAGCCGCTCGAAGTTCTCGGGGCGCGAGTAGAACTCGATGCACGCCTCCGGCGTCGGGAACAGTTCCCCCTTGGTCTCGGCCACGAAGCTGTCGAGGAACGCCTTGATCGCCGGGTTGCCCTCCTCCATCGCCGGCAGCATCCGCGACCACCATTCGGAGTTCTTGATCCCGAAGGCGCGCGCGAGCTTCGCTATGTGCTCGAACCAGCCGTCGTTCCAGAAGACGCTGCTCACCAGGTGCCACTTGCGGCAGGTGATGTAGTCGTCGAACGGCAGGGTGT
>JANPHA010000485.1:0-7887 GCA_031424255.1 Burkholderiales bacterium
GGAGGTCTCGATGCCGAGGATCAGCATGGTGGGGAAAGCGGGTTCCGAGAGGCGCAAAAGCCTGATATTATGCGTGGTTTCGCGTTTCGCTTGCGGGTTTGGCCCGCCGTTTCGCGAGCCTCAAGCGTTTCGATCCCACACAGGTCCCTATGCCGATCATCCGAGTCAAGGAAAACGAGCCGTTCGACGTTGCTCTCCGCCGCTTCAAGCGCGCGGTCGAGAAGACGGGGCTGCTCACCGAGCTTCGCGCCCGTGAGTTCTACGAGAAGCCCACCGCCGAGCGCAAGCGCAAGCATGCCGCGGCCGTGAAGCGCCGCTACAAGCGCATGCGCGCGCAGATGTTGCCGCCGAAGCTGTACTAGCACCGCTCCGGCAATCTCCCATTCCGCGGCGAGCCGGGCATCCAGCCCCGCTCGCCGCGATGTTTTTCCGAAGGAGAAGCGATGGCCCTGCGCGACAAGCTGAACGACGACATCAAGGTCGCGATGAAGGCCCGCGAGGCCGAGAAGCTGGGCGCGTTGCGCCTGCTGAGCGCGGCCGTGAAGCAGCGCGAGGTTGACGAACGCATCACCCTCGATGACGCGGGCGTGGTGGCGGTGATCGAGAAGATGCTCAAGCAGCGCAAGGATTCCATCTCCCAGTTCGAGAAGGCCGCGCGCCAGGACCTCGCCGACAAGGAGAAATACGAGATCGGCATCCTCGAGGCCTACCTGCCGCAGCAACTGTCGGCGGGCGAGATCGACGCGATCGTCGCCGAGGCGATCGCCTCCTCGGGCGCGAAATCCGCGGCCGACATGGGCAAGGTGATGGCGCTGGTGAAGCCGAAGCTCGCCGGCCGCGCCGACATGGGCAAGGTGTCGGGCCTCGTCAAAGGCAAGCTCACGGGCTGATAATGCCCGCATGATCCCGCAGGAATTCATCCAGTCCCTGCTTGGGCGCGTCGACATCGTCGACGTGGTCGACCGCTACGTGAAGCTGAAGAAGGCGGGCACGAATTTCCAGGCGTGCTGCCCGTTCCACAACGAGAAGACGCCTTCGTTCACGGTGAGCCCGACCAAGCAGTTCTATCACTGCTTCGGTTGCGGCGCGCATGGCAACGCGATCGGGTTCCTGATGGAGTATTCGGGCCTGCCCTATCCCGAGGCGATCCGCGCGCTCGCCGAAACCGTGGGCATGCCGGTCCCGGAGACGCGCACGCGCGGCGACAAGCCGCACGCGAGCGAGGCGCCGGGATTGGCGGCGCGCATGCTCGACGCGCTCAACTACTACCGCGCCGAGCTGAAGAAATCCCGGGTCGCGATCGATTACCTCAAGGGGCGCGGACTCTCCGGCGAGATCGCCGCGCGCTACGGGCTGGGATATGCCCCCGACGGCTGGCAGAACCTCGAGGCGATCTTCAGCGACTACGCCACGGGGCCCTTGAAGGACACGGGACTCGTGATCGATTCCGAGCCGGGCGAGGGCGGGGGCGAGAAGAAATCGCGCCGCTACGACCGCTTCCGCAATCGGGTCATGTTCCCGATCCTCGATGCGCGCGCCAACGTGATCGGCTTCGGCGGGCGCGTGATCGGCGCGGGCGAGCCGAAGTACCTGAACTCGCCCGAGACGCCGCTCTTCGAGAAGGGCCGCGAGCTCTACGGTCTTTACCAGGCGCGCCGGGCGATCCGCGACGCGAACCAGGTGATCGTGGTCGAGGGCTACATGGACGTGGTGGCACTCGCGCAGCACGGCGTGGAGAACGCGGTTGCCACGCTTGGCACGGCGACTACACCGCACCACGTCTCCAAGCTTCTCAAGATGGCGGACAACGTCGTGTTCTGCTTCGATGGAGATAGCGCGGGACGCAAGGCCGCCTGGCGCGCGCTCGAGATCTCGCTGCCGGTGCTCGCCGACGGCAAGGCGGTGAGCTTCCTTTTCCTGCCCGCGGAGGATGATCCCGACACGTACGTGAGGCGCCTCGGAAAGGATGCGTTCCAGTCCGCGGTCGCCGATGCGAAGCCGCTGTCGCAATTCCTGTTCGCCGAGCTCTCCGGGCGCGTGGACATGGCGACCGACGAGGGCCGCGCGCGTTTTGTGGCGACGGCGAAGCCGCTGCTCGCGCAGATCGAGGCGCCGGCGCTGGGCGCGATGATGCGCCGCCGCCTCGGCGAATTGGCGCGCCTCGGCGAAAACGAGATCGAGCGCCTGATCCCGGCCAAGGCTCCGGAGCGGCGCGTTTCGCAGGCGCCGACCCGCACCGTGCGCAAGGCCGTGATCCCGCCGGAAGCCCAGCTGATGGGCCGGGTCCTGCTGCGCCCAGAGTTGGCGGCCACGATTCCCGACGACGCCCTCGCCGGAGCGGGCTCGGACGCGGCCGCCTTGCGGGCCGTCGTGAGCTTTTTCCGCCAGAATCCGAACGCGAATCTTGGGCAGGTTAGCGCTTACTTCGAGGGGACGGAGTTCCAGGGGCCGCTGGATAACGCGGTGAACGAACCCCTTTTAAAACAGGCCGAAAGCCCCGATCTGGATATTGCAGCCGAGGCGAATGAGCTGGTCGAAAGGCTTCGGGAAAGTCACACAGAGCAGCGACGCAGCGAGTTGATGCGACTGGTCGTTTCCGGCGACGTGACCCCCGAGCAAAGGGCCGAGTACGACGAGCTGATGAGCCGCATGGCGAGCGCGAAGTCCGGGAATCCGTCTCCGGAGTCGCGGTCCAAAGTCTGATACAATCGACGGTTCCCCCGAACGAAAGCGCCGGAGCAATGCGTCCTCCCAAAAACTCCAGCAAAGAGCATCACAAGGCCGAGGTGAAGCAGGCCGAAATCGAGGCGCAGAAAAAACGCCTCAAGAACCTGATCGTCCTGGGGAAGGAACGCGGCTACCTCACGTACGCCGAGATCAACGACCACCTCCCCGACGACATGACCGACGCCGAGCAGATCGAGGGCGTGGTCACGATGCTGGCCGACATGGGCATCGCGGTCTACGACGAGGCCCCGGACGCCGAGCAGCTGCTGATGACCGAGGCGCCGGCGCCGATCGCGGAGGAAGACGTGATCGAGGAGGCCGAGCAGGCCCTCTCCACCACGATCGACGCGGAATTCGGCCGCACCACGGACCCGGTGCGCATGTACATGCGCGAGATGGGCTCGGTGGAGCTGCTCACGCGCGAGGGCGAGATCGAGATCGCCAAGCGGATTGAAGACGGCCTCAAGCACATGATCCACGCGATCTCGTCGTGCCCGACGACGATCGAGGAGATCCTGCGCCTGTCGGAGCTGATCGAGAAGGACGAGATGCGCATCGACGAGCTGGTCGATGGCCTCGTCGACGAGGATGGCGAGGATGTCGGCCGCGCCGAGGAAGAGCTCTCGGAAGAAGAGGAGCTCGAGGAGCTCGACGAGGAAGAGCAGGAGGCCGAGGACGAAGCGGTCGCCAGCGCCGATCTCGAGGAGCTCAAGAACAACGCGCTCGCGCACTTCAACAAGATCCGCCGCCTCTACAAGAAGATGAAGAAGGTGCTGGGCGAGAAGGGCTATCGCTCCCGCGCCTACAAGGACCTGCAGGAAGACATCTCGACGGAGCTCCTCGCGATCCGCTTCACCGCGAAGCAGGTCGAGCATCTGTGCAACGGGCTGCGCGGCCTGGTCGAGCGCGTGCGCCGTCACGAGCGCGAGATCATGGAGCTGTCGACCAAGAACGCGAACATGCCGCGCGCGCACTTCATCAAGGTCTTCCCGGGCAACGAGACCAACTTGAAGTGGGTGAACGAGGAGATCGCCGCGGGCAAGGTGTACTCGAAGGCGCTCGACCGCTTCAAGCCGGCGGTGCTCGAGCAGCAGGAATCGCTGATCACGCTGCAGAAGGAAGTCGGGATCCCGATCAAGGACCTGAAGGAGATCGCGCGCCAGATGTCCACGGGCGAGGCGAAGGCGCGCCGTGCGAAGCGCGAGATGATCGAGGCCAACCTGCGCCTCGTGATCTCGATCGCGAAGAAGTACACCAACCGCGGCCTGCAGTTCCTGGATTTGATCCAGGAAGGCAACATCGGCTTGATGAAAGCCGTGGACAAGTTCGAATATCGCCGCGGCTATAAATTCTCCACGTACGCCACGTGGTGGATCCGCCAGGCCATCACGCGAAGCATTGCCGATCAAGCCCGCACTATCCGCATTCCGGTGCACATGATCGAGACGATCAACAAGATGAACCGCATCTCGCGGCAGATCCTGCAGGAGACCGGCCTCGAGCCCGATCCCGCGACTCTCGCCGTGAAGATGGAGATGCCGGAAGAGAAGATCCGCAAGATCCTCAAGATCTCGAAAGAGCCGATCTCTATGGAGACGCCGATCGGAGACGACGACGATTCCCATCTCGGCGATTTCATCGAGGACCAGGCGGGGCTGGCGCCCTCGGATTCGGCGCTTTACGCGAGCCTGCGCGAAGCCACCCAGGACGTGCTCGATTCGCTCACGCCGCGCGAGGCGAAAGTCCTGCGCATGCGCTTCGGCATCGAGATGAACACCGACCACACGCTCGAAGAGGTCGGCAAGCAATTCGACGTGACGCGCGAGCGCATCCGCCAAATAGAGGCCAAAGCCCTGCGCAAGCTCCGCCACCCGTCGCGTTCCGAGAAGCTGCGCTCCTTCCTCGAAGGCGAGTCCTGAGCGTCATCCCGGCGTAGGCCGGGACCCCATTGCGAAAGTGCCCGCGCGAGCGGGCATTTTCTTTTCTACAGCGCGAGCGTGGCGACCAGCGGCAGGTGATCGGAAGCGGTGCGCGCGAGCTCGGTTTCGTGCACCTCGAGGCCGCGCAGCATCGAGCCCGGATGGGTCCAGATGCGATCCAGGGCCAGCACCGGCATGCGCGAGGGAAACGTGGCGCGCGCCGGCGTCGGATCGAAATGGCGATGCAGGTGGCGCAGCGGCCGGCCCCACAGGAACCATTCGTTCAGGTCGCCGACGAGGACTCCGCGGGCGTCGGGATCCCAGGTGAAGAGCTGCAGCAGCCGCTCGACCTGGTCACGACGTTCCGCGGGCCTCAATCCCAGGTGGGTCGCCACCACGCGCAGTCCCGCGCACCCCTCGACTTCGAGATCCACCGCGATCGCGGCGCGCGGCTCGCGCCGGCGGAAGCTCAGGTCGACGTGGCCGACCTCCTTCACCGGCACGCGCGTGAGCAGCCCGTTGCCGAAGTGGCCGTCGTGGCGCTTGAGCGTGGTGCCCGCGATAGCGCGAAAGCCGGTCTGCTCGGCGAGCCACGCGAGCATGTCGCCGCCGTCGTCATGGGCCTCGACCTCCTGCAGCGCCACGATGTCGGCATCGATCTGGCGCAGCACGTCGAGGATCCTCTGCGGCTGGCATTGCCCGTCGGTGCCGATGGCGCGGTGGACGTTGTACGACGCGAGGCGTATCTCGGCCATCGCTACTGCGGGCTGCGGCGCATCAGCCTCTGGCCGAAGAACGCGAGCGTGGCGAGCGCCAGCAGCGCGGCCGCGATGAGCCAGCCGTTCACGCGCGCCGGATCCTCGAGCGCCGCGGCAAGCTGGTCGCTCAGCACCGTGGCCGCAAGCATGCCGGGCAGCATTCCGAGGAACGTGCCGGCGATGAAATGCGTGAGCTTCACGCGCATGGCGCCCATCACCAGGTTCACGACCGGGAAAGGCGCGATCGGCACGAGGCGCACGGCGGTGACCGCGATCAGGCCGCGCTGCTCGAGGAACTTCACCACGCGCTTCAGCTTCGGCCCGGCGATGCGGCGCACACGGTCACGCGCGATGAACCGCCCTGGCAGGAACGTCGCCACCGCGGCGAGGAGCACGCCGGTCATCGCATAGACGAATCCCTTCCACGGCCCGAACGCGATCACCGCGGTCATCGTGATGATCCAGCGCGGGAACATGACGAAGCTCGCCGGCGTGTAGGCGAGCACGATGATGACCGGCGCCCACCACAGGCCGCGGAATGTATCCGCAAGCTCGGTCGCGGTATCGCGCGTCACCCATTGCGCGAGCGGCGTATGCGTCCACAGCAGGGCGAGCGCGATCGCCGCGAGCACGAGGCCGCCGAGGACGAAGAGGGCCTTGCGCATCGGAAAGGCGCGCGCGATTTTCGCCGGCACGGCGTCGGGCAGCATGCCCTCGAAGATCGGCTCGCCCGGGTCGCCGATCTTCGCGAGTGCCAGCTGCGCTTCGGAAAGCTCTGGGCAATCGAGCTCCTTGAAGCGGCGCACATCCGTGCCGAGAGTCTTGATCGCCGCCGCCATCGTGCCCGCGCGTTTCACCTCGCGCGCCATATCGGCGAGCTCGCAGTCGGAATGCTCGGCGAGCAGGCAATCGCGGAATTCGCGGATCGCCTGCTTCACTTTCGGGTCGCCCTTCGCCTCGAGCGTCACGTCGCATTCCGTATCCATGCCCATCGAGCGATTGCTCAGGTTCGAAGACCCGATGCGCAGCCACTCGTCGTCGACCACCATCACTTTCGAATGGATGTCGAGGCACGTGCCTTCGCAGAGCCCGCAAACGTCGGAGTAGACGGTCTGGAAACGGCCGTGGATATCCGCCTCGCGCAGCTCGCGCACGAGCCGCGTGCGCAGCGCCGTCATGGTCTTCTCCTCGAGCCAGCCGTGGCTCAGGAGCCGCGTCACCACGAGGATCTCGGGGCCTTCGGCACGCGCGAGGCTCGCCTTCAATGCGGCGCCGACCGTATCCGAGGTGAAGTACTGGTTCTCGATGTAGATGTAGTCGCGCGCCCGCTCGATCATGTCGAGATACAGGCGCTCGATGTGGCGCACGCCTTCGCTCGTGTCGGTGCGCGGCGCGGTGCAGGAGATGGCGACTTGTACGTCGGTGGCGTCCGCCTTCAGCTCGGGCGGCCACGGATCGGACTTCGTGGCCACCGCCTTCAGCGTCTCACCGGTCGCGGCCTTCCAGCGCGCGTGCGCGACCTTCGCGAGCTCGCGCGCGGCCTCGCCGTCCACCGCGATCATCGCGTCGTGGAAGGGTGGATAGGGCTTTTCCTCGAACACGCGGCGCGGGTCGTCGGCCTGGTGCCTGCGCGTATCCCAGCGCTTGTTGGTGAGATCGAGGCCGCCGGCGAACGCCACCTTGTCGTCGATCACCACGATCTTCTGGTGATGCGACCCCGCCACCGGATGGGTGTCGTCGAACTGGAAATCGATGCGGCGGTGCGGCTTCCAAGCCGAGCCGCGCGTCGGCGGCGTTTCCCGGTCGGTGCCGTAGACGACGGGAAAATCCCAGTCGAGGATGCGGATGCGCAGATCGCGGTTCTTCTTCGCGAGCCCGTTCAGGAAATCGCCGAGGGTCACGCATTCCTCCGGGCCGTCGTTGCAGAGCGGCGTGCGGCTGTCGAAATCCCAGGCGAGGATCAGGATGGAGCGCTCGGCGCGCTCCGCGGCCTGCATGAACGCCTTGAAGTAGTCTTCGGCGTCGATGACGAACGCGGTGCGGCCGGCCTGCGCCACGGCAACACAATTCTGTCCCGGTCGAAAAAGGCTCTGGTCCATGGTTTCCTGGGGCTCGCGCGCACTCGCGCAAGTCGACATTTCACACGCCGACGGTGAGCAGGCTACCGGCGTCGGCCTGGTCCGAATGGACTAGGACGTCTATCCGAGCTGCGAGTTCATGAACCGCAGGCGCTCGGCGACGGCTTTCAGCATGGCCATGGCGAAAGCGGGCTTCACCTTGACCGCTTCCAGCAGCGAGGGCCGGTCGATCTGCAGCAGCACGCACTCGGTTTCCGCGGCGGCGCTCGCGGTGCGCGCGAGGCGATCGACCAGCGCCATCTCGCCGAACGTGCCGCCCGGATTCACGTACTCCACGACGTTGTCGCGGATCGTGATCGCGACGCGGCCCGACTTCACCACGTACATGAAGGCGCCGCTCTGGCC
>JANPHA010000486.1:0-2648 GCA_031424255.1 Burkholderiales bacterium
GTGAGGTCGCGCGCATCGGTGTGCAGCTCGATCTCGATGCGATCGGGCGCGTGCCCGGTCGGACCGTCGAACAGCACATGTCGGCTCGTCACAAGGTAGAGCCGCGTCTCGCGCGCGAAGAAAAAGCCGCTGGCTGAAGTCAGCCCACGGTCTCCAGAAAAGGTGAGCAAGCGCGTGGTGGAGAACAGCACGCTTTCGGTGCCGCCTGTCATGCGCTTGAGGCTCAGATCGAACGAATCTTGGACGCTTGCGGGCCCTTCTGGCCTTGGGTCACTTCAAATTGCACGCGCTGGTTCTCGGCGAGCGTCTTGAAGCCCTCGCCCTGGATTTCCTTGAAGTGCGCGAAGAGGTCCTTGCCGCCATTGTCGGGGGCGATGAATCCAAAGCCCTTGCCTTCGTTGAACCATTTCACGGTTCCGGTTTCGGTGGTCATGTCTTACTTTCCTTGCTGTGTTGACGACGTTGTGTCGTCGGTAAAGTGCACCGGCTCGCGCCGGCGCGGGGGTCACCGGCGGCGCGGTTGCGCCGTGGAGGTGGGGGGTGGGCCGCGACGCTCGAGGTGGCGGAACGTGATCCGTCCCTTCGTGAGGTCGTACGGCGAAAGCTCCAGCGACACGTTGTCGCCGGCGAGGATGCGGATGTGATGCTTGCGCATCTTGCCGCCGGTGTAGGCGATGAGGCTGTGTCCGTTGTCCAACGTCACTCTGAAGCGCGAGTCCGGGAGGACTTCGTGGACGATGCCGTGCATCTCGATGAGTTCTTCCTTGGCCAAGTGTCAGTCCTGGTTGGTTGATGATGAGGTGGCTAGGCGCGGCGTCGCGGGCGAGCCGATCCAGGCGAGTGCCTGGCGGATCGCGTAGCACGCGGCTTCGGCGGCCGTGGTGAAGGTCGGCACGAGGCGCAGGATGCGGTCGTGCGTGGCGCTACCGCGGCCGGAGCGGATCGAGACCGATGCGGCGTAGCGGCCGCCATCGGTGAGGCGGGTCAGTGGGGAGACGAGGTACTTCCCGACCGTGAGGGTTGCGTCGATGAGGGTCTTTCGGGGGCCGACCTCAACCGTGAGGCGGCCTGACTGGCTGTACAAGGGCGTGCACAACGCACGCGAACGGCGAATGAACTCGATCCAGGCGGCTGGGGGGCAGGGTCACTCGCTGCGCGCCAGAGGCCACCAGAACAACGAGATTGCCGGGCAAGCAGCTCTGGGTAGGGAGGGAGATCAACTCGTGATCTCAGCGTGGCCAGCAGGAAGCTCTTGGGAGGAGCAGGAGGCTAACGGCCACGTCGATCCGCAAGAGTGTACCACTTGGGCCGAGATCGACGCAGCGTTTCGTGTGCGAGCCCTATCGCGCCCCGAACTGCGCATTCGCGAACAGGTCCTTCAGCTCGCGCGGCTGCGAGCGCCAGTACTGCTTCGGCCCGTTCACCTGCGCGCCGAGCTTGGCCGCCGCGTGCCATGGCCAGCGTGGGTCGTAGAGGATGCCGCGGGCGAGCGAGACCGCATCCGCTTCGCCGCCGGCGATGATCGCCTCGGCCTGCTCGGCCTCGGTGATCAGGCCGACCGCGATCGTCGGCAGCCCGACCTCGCGCTTCACGCGGGCTGCGTACGGCACCTGGTAGCCGGGCCCGAGCTTGATCTTCTGTTGCGGCGAGACGCCGCCGCTGGAGACATGGATCGCCGCGCAGCCGCGCGCCTTCAATGCCTGCGACAGCGCGACGGTGCCCTCGATGTCCCAGCCGTCCTCGACCCAGTCGGTGGCCGAGATGCGCGCCCACACCGGCTTGTCGGCCGGGAACGCATCGCGCACCGCCTCGAACACCTCGAGCGGGAAGCGCATGCGGTTCTCCAGGCTGCCACCGTACGCGTCGCGGCGCTGATTGGCGAGCGGCGAGAGGAACTGGTGCAGCAGGTAGCCGTGCGCGGCGTGGATCTCGAGGCCGTCGATCCCGAGGCGCGTGGCCCGGCGCGCCGCGTCGGTGAAGGCGGTGCGGACGCGGCGCAGGCCATCGGCATCGAGCGCGGCGGGCGGCGCTTCGTGCGCTGCGTGCGGCAGTGCGGACGGTGCACAGGCGAGCCAGCCGCCCGGCGCATCGGGCGCGACCTGCGCGCCGCCGTTCCACGGTTCGCGGCTCGACGCCTTGCGCCCGGCATGGGCGAGCTGCATGCCGATCCTGATCGGCGAATTCGCGCGCAGCGCGTGCAGCACGCGCGCCAGGCCGCGTTCGTTCTCGTCGCTGTACAGGCCCAGATCGCCGGCCGTGATGCGGCCGATCGGCTCGACCGCGGTCGCTTCGATGATCAGCATCCCCGCGCCCGAAAGCGCGAGCGTGCCCAGGTGCATGAAGTGCCAGTCGCCCGGCGTGCCCTCGTGCGCCGAGTACTGGCACATCGGGGCGATGATGATGCGGTTGTCGAGTGCGAGCTGGCCGAGGCGGATCGGGGTGAAGAGGTGGCTGCCGGTGCGTGTGTCGCTCATGCCGGCAGTTGTACCCGGGCGATCACACCAGCGCGCGCTCGATCTCCGAAAAGCTACTCGCGATCGGGGTCACGTCCACCGGCGCACCGAGCTGGCGCTCGATCTGTGCTCGCGAAATCACGCCGCGGATGCGCCGCGGCGTCTGCGCGCTGGCGTTCTGGACCACCAGCAGGT
>JANPHA010000487.1:0-2078 GCA_031424255.1 Burkholderiales bacterium
GGCCACCCGCAAGCAGCTCGAGCGCGGCCGCATGGTGACCGAGCTTATGAAGCAGCCGCAGTACCAGCCGCTGCAGGTGTGGGAGATGGCGCTGGTGCTGTTCGCGGTCAACAACGGCTACTACGACGACATCGACGTGAAGAAGGCGCTCGCCGCCGAGCGCGCGATGCGCGACTACATGAAGAGCAAGTACGGCGAGCTCGCCGACCGCATCGAGTCCACCAAGGACCTCACCAAGGACGACGAGGCGAAGCTCCACGAGGCCATCAAAGACTTCAAGAAAAACGCGGCGTATTGAGGCATAGCGATGGCTGGCTCGAGAGAGATCCGCACCAAGATCAAGAGCGTGCAGAACACGCGCAAGATCACCAAGGCCATGGAGATGGTCGCGGCTTCCAAGATGAGGAAGGCGCAGGAGCGCATGCGCCATGCGCGCCCGTATGGCGACAAGATCCGCAATATCGCCGCGCACCTGGCGCACGCGAATACCGAGTACCACCATCCCTATCTCGCCAAGCGCGGCGAGGTGAAGGGCATCGGCGTCATCGTCGTGACCTCCGACAAGGGCCTGTGCGGCGGCCTCAACACGAACGTGCTGCGCTTGACGCTCGGCAAGGTGAAGGAATGGCAGGGCGAGGGGCGCGATGTGCGCTTCACCGCGATCGGCAACAAGGGCTTCGGCTTCATGCAGCGCTTCGGCGGCGACATCATCTCGCACGTTACCGGTATCGGCGATACCCCGCATCTGGATCGCCTGATCGGCCCGGTCAAAGTGCTGATCGATGCCTATTCGCAGGGCAAGATCGGCGCGATCTACATCGTCTACACGCGCTTCATCAACACGATGAAGCAGGAACCGGTGGTCGAGCAGCTGCTGCCGCTGCCGGCCGAACGCCTGGAGACCGACGGAAGGGCCGCGCGCGCCAACTGGGATTATCTCTACGAGCCGGACGCGAAAGCGGTGCTCGACCAGCTGCTCACGCGCTACGTCGAGCAGATCGTCTACCAGTCGGTGGCCGAGAACATCGCGAGCGAGCAGTCGGCACGGATGGTCGCGATGAAGTCGGCGAGCGACAACGCCTCCAGCGTGATCGACGACCTCACGCTCATCTACAACAAGACGCGGCAGGCGGCCATCACCAAGGAATTGTCGGAAATCGTCAGCGGCGCAGCCGCCGTCTGAGAAGAATTCACACGGGAATCAAACCATGAGCACGACTCAAATGACCGAAGGCAAGATCGTCCAGTGCATCGGCGCGGTGATCGACATCCAGTTTCCGCGCGAGCACATGCCGAAGATTTACGAAGCGCTCAAGCTGGTCGACGAGGGCAAGTCCTCGTTCGCCGAGAAGGACCTCACGTTCGAGGTCGAGCAGCAGCTGGGCGACGGCGTGGTGCGCACCATCGCGATGGGCTCCTCCGACGGGCTGCGCCGCGGCATGACGGTGAAGGCCACCGGGGCGCCGATCTCGGTCCCCGTCGGTCCCGCGACCCTCGGGCGCGTGATGGACGTTCTCGGCCGCCCGATCGACGAGCGCGGCCCGGTCAAGGCCGACGAGTACCGCTCGATCCACGCGGCGGCGCCGAAATTCGACGAGCTCTCGCCCTCGGTCGAGCTGCTCGAGACCGGCATCAAGGTGATCGACCTGATCTGCCCGTTCGCCAAGGGCGGCAAGGTCGGCCTGTTCGGCGGCGCCGGCGTCGGCAAGACCGTGAACATGCTGGAGCTGATCAACAACATCGCCAAGCAGCACTCGGGCCTGTCGGTGTTCGCCGGCGTGGGCGAGCGCACGCGCGAGGGCAACGACTTCTACCACGAGATGAGCGACGCGAAAGTCATCGTCCAGGAGAAGCTCGAGGACTCGAAGGTCGCGATGGTGTTCGGCCAGATGAACGAGCCTCCGGGCAACCGCCTGCGCGTGGCGCTCACCGGCCTCACCATGGCCGAGCGCTTCCGCGACGAGGGCCGCGACATCCTCTTCTTCGTCGACAACATCTACCGCTTCACGCTCGCCGGCACGGAAGTGTCCGCGCTGCTGGGCCGCATGCCCTCCGCCGTGGGCTACCAGCCGACGCTG
>JANPHA010000488.1:0-16147 GCA_031424255.1 Burkholderiales bacterium
CAGATGAACGCCTCGCTGGTGGAGGAAGCCACCGCCGCGGCGACCAGCATGTCGCACCAGGCCTCGGCGCTCGCGCAGTCGGTGGCGCAGTTCCAGGTGCTCGATTCCGTCATGGCCGACGCGGCGCCGGCCGGCGGCGCCCGCTCGGCCGCGGCGCTGCCGCGCGCGAGCGGCCCGGAGCGGCACGCCAACCCGATCGCCGCGCGGCGCGACACCGCGCTCGCAGCGACCGAAGCCGAAGACTGGAAGGAATTCTGAGACACGGAGCGGATGAACTGGCGATGGGCACGAGAGTCGTCGTGAGCCTCGAAGGAGCGATCCTGATGGAGGCGGAGATTTCCAAGGCGGTGACGGTGGTCGGCCGCCACCCGGGCTGCGACATCGTGATCGATGCGCCGCACGTCTCCGCACGCCACATGCTCTTCCGCCTGGTCAACCGCACCGTCTATGCCGAGGATCTCGCGAGCACCAACGGCATGGTCATCAACGGCATCCCCGCGAGCCACCAGGTGGTGCACCACCTCGACCTGATCGAGGTCGGCCGGCACAAGCTGCATTTCTTCGACGACACGATGCTGGTCGGGTCGGTCGACGACCTCGAGAGCACGGTGGCGACCGAATACGAGCGCACGATGCTGGCCCCGCACGTGCCCGACGCGAAACGCGCCGCGACTCCGCTCGCCGCTGCGGCGCCGGCGCCGGTGTCCACGCCCGCGGTGCGCCGCGACGACGACATGGACCGCACGATGGCGATCCCGCGCGTGGCGAGGGCGGCGCTCGAGATGACCCGCCCGGGCGCCGAGGCCGCGGCGCTCGCCCTCCGCGTGAAGTCCGGCGATCGCAAAGAGGAAGTCATCGCGCTCGATCGCGCCAACACCATGATCGGCACCGCGGGCGCCGATACCGCGCTGGTGGTGCGGCGCGGCAAGAAGATCTTCATCGCGCGGCTGTCGGGCCAGCGGCCGCTCAAGCTCAACCGCCGCGAGCTTCCGCCGGGCACGCATCCCGTTGCCGAGCAGGACGTGATCGAGGTCGGTGATGCCCGGTTCGAAGTGATCCTCGCCCCGCAAGCGGCGGCGCAACAATCCGGAGAGCAGAAACGATGACGGAGCAAACAGCGGTGCCTGATGCCCGGTATGCGGCACGCGCCACCGACCTGCTGGTGACAGTGGCCTCGACGCTGCACGAGCGCCTGGCGGTGACCGCGGGCGAGCTCGCGCGCAGCCAGGACATGCTGCGCGAGGCGTCCGAAGAGATGATGACCGCCTTTCGCGGGGCGGCCGACCGCATCGTCGCCGCACAGAAGGCGGTTCCCGCGGCCACCAGCGAAGGCGCCGAATACGGCGTCGTGCTCGACCACCTCTACCGCGCCGTGCACCACCTGCAATCCCACGATCTCGTGAACCAGCTGATCGATGCGCAGAAGCTGCGCGTCGACAAGATGCGCGAGAAGCTCGAGCAGGCCCTTTCGCTCGCGCATCCCGAGATGACCAATCCCGCCACGCCGGAGCAATGGATCGAGCGCTCGCGCGCGATGCTCGACTGCATCGTCGCCGGCATCGCCCAGATCGACGACGAAGCCCGCGGCGACAGCCGCCACGCGGGCAGCGTCGATCTCTTCTAGACGAAAGCCAGAACCATGAAAACGATCCTAGCCGTCGATGACTCCGCCACCATGCGAGAGATGGTCGCATTCGTCCTGGAAAGCGCGGGATACCGCGTGATCGAGGCCGAGGACGGCGCGCAGGGCCTCGACCGGGCCACGTCCACCGCCGTCGACCTGGTCATCACCGACCAGAACATGCCCAACATGGACGGCCTCACGCTCGTGCGCAGCCTGCGCGAGCTGCGCGACTACAAGAACACTCCCATCCTGCTGCTCACCACCGAGTCCTCGGACACGATGAAGCAGCAGGGCCGCGCCGCCGGCGCCACCGGCTGGCTGGTGAAGCCGTTCGATCCGGCCACGCTGCTCGAAGTGGTTGGAAAGGTGCTTCGCTAGCGCGCGCGCCCCGATCACGCAATGGCCATCGACCTCAACCGATTCATCGGCACCTTCTTCGACGAGGCCCAGGAGCACCTGGAGTCGATCGAGGAAAAGGCGATGTCGCTCGCTTCGGGCCGGCACGATCCGGAATTGTTGAACTCCATCTTCCGCGCGGCGCACTCGATCAAGGGCGGCAGCGGCACGTTCGGCTTCACGCAGTTGTCGGAAGCGACCCACGAGATGGAGACGCTGTTCGACCAGCTGCGCAAGGGCAAGCGCCTGGCCGACGGCTCCACCGTGCGCCTGCTGCTCGACGCTTGCGACGTGTTCAAGGCGCACCTGGGGCGGCTCAAGGGCGGCGATCGCGCCGCCGATCCCGCCATGGACGGCGTGCGCGCCAAGATCGCGCAATACCGCAACGAGAACGGCGCGGCGGCGGCCGCGCGGCAAGCATCCCCCGCGCCCGCCGCCGCGGCGGTTGACGCGCCGACCGAGGAGTCTTTCTTCACGCCGCGTAGCGGCGCAGGCGACGAGGATTTCGGCCTCTTCGCCGACGAGGGCGTGCTCGCTCCCGAGCGCACGATGAGCGCGGTCGCGGCGCCCGCGCCCGCGCCGGTCGAGAAGTTCGGGTTGTTCGAGCCCGCGCCCGACGCCGCGAAAGGCGGTCGCGGCGCGCGCGACAACGACCGCGCCGGCGCGGGCGACCAGTCTTCGATCCGCGTCAGCACCGAGAAGATCGACCGCATCGTGAACCTGGTCGGCGAGCTCGTGATCGCCCAGGCGATGATGCAGCAGGCCGCGGGGGCGGTGGCCAACCGGCAGGACGAGCGCCTCACCCACAGCCTCGCCACCCTCGACCGCAACACGCGCGACCTGCAGCAGGCGGTGATGTCGATCCGCATGATGCCGATGGAGTTCGTCTTCAGCCGCTTTCCGCGCCTGGTGTACGACGTCTCCTCGCGCCTGGGCAAGAAGGTCCACCTGCGCACCCAGGGCCACGAGACCGAGCTCGACAAGGAGCTGATCGAGTTGCTGATCGATCCGCTCACGCACGTCGTGCGCAACGCGATCGACCACGGCATCGAGACGCCCGAGGAGCGCCAGGCCGCGGGCAAGGCCGAGATGGGCACGGTGGGCATGCGCGCCACGCATCGCGGCGGCAGCGTGATCATCGAGGTGACCGACGACGGCCGTGGCCTCGATCGCAACCGCATCCTCGCCAAGGCGCGCGAGCTGGGCATGCCTTCGGACGAGTCGATGAGCGACACCGAGGTCTGGGGCCTGATCTTCGAGGCCGGCTTCTCCACCGCGAAGTCGGTCACCGACCTTTCCGGACGCGGCGTCGGCATGGATGTCGTGCGGCGCAACATCTCCTCGCTCGGCGGCAACGTGTCGGTCGCCTCGGATCTCGGCGAAGGCACCACGATCACGATCCAGCTGCCGCTGACACTCGCGGTGCTCGACGGCATGGTGGTGAGCGTGGCCGACGAGCACTACATCATTCCGCTCGAGTTCGTGGCCGAGGCGATCAAGCCCGCGGCCGGCGACTTGAAGAGCGTGGCCGGCGTCGCCTCGCTGGTCGCGGTGCGCGGCGAGCACCTGCCGATCATCCGCCTCGAGGACGTGGTGCAGCTGGGCGCGCTGCGCGGGGAGGGCACGCGCCCCGAGCCGCTGTGCCTCGTGGTCGAGGTCGACAACCGCCGCGCCGCGCTCCTCGTCGACAGCCTGATCGGGCAGCAGCAGCTGGTGGTGAAATCGCTCGACACCAACCTGCACGCGGTGCCGGGTGTCGCCGGCGCCACGATCCTCGGCGACGGGCGGGTGGCGCTGATCCTCGACGTGAGCTCGATCGTGCGCTCGACCTCGATGCGCGCGCGGAGCGCCGCATGAGCAGCGCCGCCGACAGCATCGCGACCGGCAGCCGTGAGTTCGCCTTCAGCGCGGAGCAGTTCCGCGTGATCAGCGAGCGCGTGTACAAGTTTTCCGGCATTCGCCTGCCGGAGGGCAAGCGCGAGATGGTCTATGCGCGCCTCGCCCGCAGGCTGCGCGCGCTGCGCATCACCTCGTTCGACGATTACCTGCGTTTCCTCGAGCTCGAGCCGGCCGAGTGGGAGCACTGCACCAACGCGCTCACGACGAACGTCACCTCGTTCTACCGCGAGGAGCACCACTTCGAGATTCTCGCGCACCACGCGAAGGCCGGCGCGGGTGCGGAGCCGCTGCGCGTCTGGAGCGCGGGCTGCTCCACCGGCGAAGAGCCGTATACGATCGCGATGTGCCTCACCGAATCGCTCCCCGGTGCCAACTTCCACGTGCTCGCCACCGACCTCGATTCCCAGGTGCTGGCCGCGGCACGCGAGGGCGTCTACCCGCTCGCGTCCGTGAAGGCCCTGCCCGAGGGGCGCCAGAAGCGATTCTTCCTGCGCGGCTCGGGGCGCTTCGAGGGCAAGGCGCGCGTGCGCCGCGATCTCGCCGCGCACGTCGAGTTCGAGCGCGTGAACCTGATGGATCGCGAATGGCCGGTGCCCGGCGGCCTCGATGCGATCTTCTGCAGGAACGTGATGATCTATTTCGACAAGCCCACGCAACGCCGGCTGATCGAGCGCTTCTGGGCGCTGCTCAAGCCGACCGGGCTCTTCTTCGCCGGGCATGCCGAGAGCCTGCTCGACAACGGCAAGCACTTCCGCCTGCGCGGCCAGACCGTTTACGAGCGGGTCACGGGCACGACCGGGAAACACCCATGATGCGCGACGACGATCCGCTGCGCGACGAGGTCCCGAACCGGTACTTCGATCCGCATTTCAAGGTCGAGACCGCCAAGATCCTCCCGGGCGAGTACTACGCCACCAACAAGGACATGGCGTTGGTGACGGTGCTCGGCTCGTGCGTGTCGGCGTGCCTGCGCGACCGCGAGTCCGGGATCGGCGGCATGAACCATTTCATGCTGCCCGACGAGGGCAAGCTTCTCGGCACCCACGGCAACATCAGCGCCGGCGGGCGCTACGGCGTGCACGCGATGGAGCTGCTGATCAACCAGATCCTCAAGCTCGGCGGCCGGCGCGACCGCCTCGAGGCCAAGGTCTTCGGCGGCGGCAACGTGCTGCAGGGCTTCATGCTCTCCAACGTCGGCGAGCAGAACGCGGAGTTCATCGTCGAGTACCTGAACATCGAGCGCATCCCGATCGTCGCGCGCGACCTGCTCGACGTGTGGCCGCGCAAGATCTACTACTTTCCCCGCACCGGGCGCGTCATGGTGAAGCGGCTGCGCAAGGTGAACAACGACACCATCGTGCTGCGCGAGCGCGACTACGGCGCGCGGCTCTTCCACGGCCAGCTCGAGGGCGGCGCGGAGCTTTTCAAATGAGCGCCGGCGCGAATG
This sequence comes from Burkholderiales bacterium, assembly GCA_031424255.1. Lineage (GTDB taxonomy): Bacteria > Pseudomonadota > Gammaproteobacteria > Burkholderiales > Usitatibacteraceae > Usitatibacter. The sequence continues at coordinate 5,367 of JANPHA010000488.1, forward strand.
GATGCGTGGCCGTCAACCACAGAGGACACAGAGGACACAGAGGTGGCACAGAGGAAAAGACAATGGTCATTCGTGCTCATGGTTCCATTGTCTCGAACGACATGAAGCTTTTGTTTTTCCTCTGTGCCACCTCCGTGTCCTCTGTGTCCTCCGTGGTGAGATCCACCGTTTGCGCTTCCCCGACTACTGAACTGGAGCAACACTCGTGATCCGCGTCCTCATCGTCGACGATTCGCGCATGATCCGCGACGTCCTCACCGACATCTTGAACGAGCAGGAGGACATCGAGGTGGTGGGCGCCGCCGCCGATGCGTTCGAGGCGCGCGACATGATCCGCGACTTGAAGCCCGACGTGCTCACGCTCGACGTCGAGATGCCGAAGATGAACGGCCTCGAGTTCCTCGACAAGCTGATGCGCGCCAAGCCGATGCCGGTGGTGATGATCTCGTCGTTCACCGAGCGCGGCTCGGAGGTCACGTTCCGCGCGCTCGAGCTGGGCGCGGTGGAGTTCGTCACCAAGCCGAAGCTGAACGAGCAGACCCCGGACGACTACGGCCGCATGATCGCCGAGAAGATCCGCGCGGCGAAGAGCGCGCGGCTGCGCGCGCCACGGCGCGCGGGCCCGGACGACACCGCGTCGATGCCCGCGGCGGTCGTGAAGAAGCCGGTGCCGCGCGGCGTGAAGACGAGCGAGCGGCTGGTCGTCGTGGGCGCCTCCACCGGCGGCACCGAGGCGATCCGCGAGTTCCTGGTCGGCATGCCGCAGGATTGCCCCGGCATCGTGATCGTGCAGCACATGCCGGAGAACTTCACGCGCATGTTCGCCGAGCGCCTCGACGGCCTGTGCCAGATCACCGTGAAGGAGGCCGAGCACAACGATCCGATCCTGCCGGGCCACGCGTACATCGCGCCCGGCGGCAAGCACCTGTGGGTGAAGCGCGACGACGGCCAGCTCCTCGCCAAGCTCTCGACCGAGCCGCCGATGAACCTGCATCGCCCCTCGGTGGATTTCCTCTTCCTGTCGGCGGCCAAATTCGTCGGCGCCGATGCGATCGGCATCATCATGACCGGCATGGGCAAGGACGGCGCCCACGGCATGCTCGAGATGAAGAAGGCGGGCGCCTGGACCATCGCCCAGGACGAGGCCACCTCGGTGATCTTCGGGATGCCGCGCGAGGCGATCGAGCTGGGCGCGGTGAACGAGGTGGCGCCGCTCGGCCGGCTGCGCGAACGCGCGCTCGCCCGTGTTGCCAAGAAGGAGCCTGCGCGATGAACGCCGTCGCCGAGGCCGCGCGCCGCGAATTCCTCACCTGCATGCTGGGGGGCGAGACCTACGGCATCGACATCCTGCGCATCCAGGAGATCCGCGAGATCGACCGCGTCACCCGCGTGCCGCACGTCGCCGCGTTCGTGCGCGGCGTGATCAACCTGCGCGGCTCGATCGTGCCGATCATCGACCTCGGCCTGATGTTCGGATTTCCCGAGGCGATCGGGCTGAAGGACGCGAGCGCCATCGTGCTCAACGCAAACCGGCGCCTGGTGGGGCTCGCCGTCGCGAGCGTCTCCGACGTGGTGGCGCTGGCCGACGACGAGATCCTGCCCGCGCCCGACCTGGGCGAGCGCGCGGTCGGCGCGGCCGTATGCGGCATCGGCATGCCGCGCGTGGGGGACGCGCAGCAGGCGGACCCGGCGCAGAGCATCCTGCTGCTCGACGTGGACCATCTTCTCAGGCGCATTCGCGAGGAGGGCGAATGAGCATCAAGACTTCCAACCTTTCGCCCGACCCGGCGGCGTCGCAGGTCCCGGCGCGGATCGGCCCGTACGAGATCATGGGCATCCTCGGGCGCGGGCAGTCGGCCACGATCTACCTGGGCCGCGAGCTCTTCCCGGCGCGCGACGTGGCGATCAAGGTCTACGATCCGCAGCTGCTCGCCTCGGAGGACCGCGCGCTCTTCCGCTCGGCCTTCCTCAAGGAAACGCTGCTCGCCAAGAAGCTCACCCATCCGAACATCACGCAGGTCTACGACGCGGCCGCCGACGACGAGCGCGCCTACATCGTGATGGAGTACATGCAGGAAGGCAGCCTCGAGCGCTACTGCGTGCCCGAGGGCCTGTTGCCGCCGAAGCGCGTGGCGGCGCTGGTGGAGAAGGTGTGCGATGCGTTGAGCTACGCGCACGTGAACGGCGTCATCCACCGCGATCTCAAGCCCGCCAACATCCTGATGGGCGCCGATGGCGAGGCGAAGGTCGCCGACTTCGGCGTGGCCCATACCGCCTTCACGTTCGATTCGACCCGCGGCCTGCTGGTGGGCTCGCCCGCCTACATGGCGCCCGAGCAGATCGAGCGCAAGCCCGCGTCGATGCAGACCGACATGTATTCGCTCGGCATCATGCTCTACAAGATGCTCACCGGCGCGCTGCCGTTCCCCGCGGATTCCCCGGCCGCGCTCGCGACCCGCATCCTGCTCGGCAACCTGCCCCGTCCCGGGACGGCGCGCTCCGGCATCCCGCCGCTCTTCGACCACATCTTCGCGCGCGCCACCGCGCGCGATCCGGCGCAGCGCTACCCGAGCTGGGAAGCGTTCGCGGCGGACCTGCGCATGGTGAGCGAGAACGCCAACGAGGCCGACGACGCTGGCGACCGCCTCGCGCAGCTGCGCGCGCTGCCGTTCTTCCGCGATTTCCCCGACCCGATCCTCGCCGAGGTGCTGCCGATGGGGCGCTGGTTCGAGGTGCGCGCCGGCTCCACGCTGGTGGGCGAGGACGATCCCGGCTATTCGTTCTTCGTGCTGGTGCGCGGGCAGATGCGCGTGTCCAAGCGCGGCACGCTGCTGCAGATCCACGGCGCGGGCCAGGTCCTGGCGGAAACGGCCTTCCTGCAACGCTCCGGCGCGCGGCGTTTCAGCACCGTCACCGCGGTCACCGACTGCACCGTGATCGAGTTCGATCCCGACGTGCTGTGGCTCGCGTCGGCCGATTGCACGCGCAACTTCCACCGGGCTTTCCTCGCCACGCTGGCCGAAAGACTCGTCAACGCCGAGGGCGCCCTCACGGAGCTCATGGCGGCGAAGAACGTGACCCTTTTCTGAATCGAATGCCCATGAAGATTTCCAGCCTGCAATTCAAGGTGCTCCTGATGGTCGCCGGCGCGATGCTGGTCTCGGTCGCCGTGTCGATCGCGGCGCTCGGCCGGGTCTACGCCTCGGTCGAGGACCTCGACCGCATCAGCCGCGAGGATTTCGAGTCGCAGCTGAGCATCGCCGGCACCTCGGTCGCGGTGAAGACGCAGGCGCTGCGCTGGAAGAACCTGCTGCTGCGCGCCCGCACCCCGGCGGCACTCGCGGAGCAGTGGGCCGAGCTCGTCGTGGTGGAAAAGTCGGTGGGCGACTTCGCCAAGGAGGCGCGCGGTTCCACGCCGCACGAGGAAGTCCGGCGCCGCCTGGACGCCTTCATGGCCGCGCACAAGGCGGCGGGCGAAAAGTACCGCGAGGCCCTGGAGGCTTTCAAGTCGAAGTTCGATCCGCTCGCCGCGGACGACCTCGTGGCCGGCCTCGATCGCAGCCTCTCGGTGATGCTGGAGGAGGCCGAGGCCGCGGCCCAGGAGAAGGGGTCGAAGTCGATGATGGCCTCGGTGCGCTCGGGCGAGCTCGCCTATCGCGTGGCGATCGCCGCGGTGATCCTGGCGATGATGGGGGCGATCGTCGCGGTGTGGTTCGTGCTGCGCCGCGCAGTGCTGCGCCCGATCGGCGCCGCCGTGGCCCACGCCGAGCGCATCGCGCAGGGCGACCTCACCGGCGACATCCGCGCCACTTCCCGGGACGAGGCCGGGCAACTCCTCGCGGCCCTTGCGCGCATGAATGCCGGGCTCTCCGACGTGGTGTCGCAGGTGCGCCAGTCGGCCGATTCCGTGGTGACCGCCTCCAACCAGGTCGCGGCGAGCACCACCGACCTGTCGCAGCGCACCGAGGAGCAGGCCTCGAGCCTCGAGGAGACCGCCGCGAGCATGGAAGAGCTGTCGAGCACGGTGAAGCAGAACGCCGACAACGCCCACAAGGCCGACGAGCTCGCGCGCGGCGCATCGAAGCGCGCCGAGCAGGGCGGCGCGGAAGTGGTCCGCGTCGTGGTCACGATGAACGAGATCCGCGACAGCGCCGCCAGGATCGCCGACATCATCTCGGTGATCGACGGCATCGCGTTCCAGACCAACATCCTCGCGTTGAACGCGGCGGTGGAGGCCGCGCGCGCCGGCGAGCAGGGCCGCGGCTTCGCGGTGGTGGCCGCCGAGGTGCGCAGCCTCGCGCAGAGGAGCGCGCAGGCCGCCAAGGAGATCAAGGACCTGATCGGCGCCTCGGTCGCCAAGGCCACGGACGGCACGCGCCTGGTGGAGCAGGCCGGCGACACGATCCAGGCGCTGGTGATCGACGTGAAGCAGGTGAGCGACCTGATGGGCTCGATCGCCGAGGCGTCCGCCGAGCAGAGCCGCGGCGTGCAGCAGGTCAACAAGACGGTGACCGAGATGGACAAGGTCGTGCAGCAGAACGCCTCCGCCGTGCAGCAGTCGGCCGCGGCCGCCGAAGCCATGCGCCGCCAGGCCGAGGCGCTGGTGCGCGCGGTGAGCACGTTCAGGATCGACCGCAACGCGCCGGTGCTGGACGATTTCGCCGGGCGCGAAGCCGGGCCGCCATCCGGCGCGCGCGGCGATGCGCGGCTCGGTTTCGCCAAGCCCCGCCCCGCGGCCGGCCCGCCCAAGCCCGCGGTCGCGACCGGCCCGGGCGACGACTGGGAAGAGTTCTGAGATGAAGACGCGTTCGGCAGCCCGCGAGGCGACGCGCGAGATCCTGGTGTTCGTGCTCGGCGCCGAGGAGTACGGCGTCGACATCCTCAAGGTCCAGGAGATCCGCGGCTACGACAAGGTGACCCCGATTCCGTCGGCGCCCGATTACCTGAAAGGCGTGGTCAACCTGCGCGGCACGATCGTGCCGATCATCGACCTGCGCATGAAGTTCGCGCTGGCCGAGGTGCGCTACGACCAGTTCACCGTCGTCGTGATCCTGCACATCGGCGAGCGCGTCATCGGCCTCGTCGTCGACGGCGTCTCCGACGTGATCCACCTCACCGCGGCCGAGGTCAAGGCCGCGCCGCGGCTGGGCTCGCTGATCGACAGCTCGTTCATCGCCGGGCTGGCGACGCAGGACGAGCGCATGGTGCTGCTGCTCGACATCGAGAAGCTTCTTTCCAGCGGCGAGCTGAGCCTGCTCGACCAGGTCGCCGAAACCTCGGGAGCCCCGCCATGAAGCGCTACCTCAGGTTCGCGTTGCACCATCCCTATCTCCTGGCCGCGCTCGTGGTGCTCCTCTTCCTGCCGTGGCTGTGGATGGCCTTCCTGGTGCCGGAGATTCCGCGCTGGGCGGTGTTGGTCGCCCTGGGCCTCGCGCCGCTCGCCGCGCTCGTGGCGATGGCCCTGGTGATGAAGGACCTGAACTCCGAAGACGAGACGGCCGCTCCGAGCGACGAGCCGTTCCTCAAGTGGCGCAAGCGCACGCGGCTCTTCCAGCAGGTGGTGGTGGGACTCGACACCATGCTCGAGCGCTGGGACTCCGCGTCGCAGACCAATCGGCGCAAGCTCGAGACGCTGTCCGAATCGGTCGAGGAAGTGATCCGGCTCACCGAGAACGCCGTGACCGAGATCAGCAAGAGCTTCCGGGTCGTCGTCGCCAAGGCGCACGAGCAGACCGAGGCCGCGACCAAGCTGCTCACCGGCGACGGCAAGGGCTCGGGCGTGCTGTCGCTGCCCGACTTCATCAAGGCCTACGACACGCAGCTCGTCAACGTGACCACGCACATGACGAGCTTCTCGCAAGCCGCCGACGAGATGGCCAACCACCAGAAGCGCGTCACCGAGCATGCGCGCGTGATGGAGGAGACCATCGACGGGTTGCGCAACATGGCCTCGCAGATCTCGCGCATCGCGCTCGACGGCTCGGTCGCGATGACGTCGCAGACTTTGAACCCGCGCGACTTCGTCGACATGACCGACCGGATTCGCGGCATCAGCGCCGAAGCGCACGAGCTCACGCGCAAGACGCGCCAGGGCCTCGACGGCATCGGCGAGGAGGTGCGCACCGGCAACAAGCGCACCACGCAGGTCGCCGAGGCGGCGCGGCGCGCGGTGGAGACCGCGCGCAACGAGATCGGCACGCTCAACGCCGCGACGATCGCGCAGACGCGCCAGATCGAGGAGACGTTGAAGCGCATCAACGACCTGTCGGTGGAGATCCAGAAGGACATCAACCAGATCATCATGGCGATGCAGTTCCAGGACATCACGCGCCAGAAGCTCGAGCGCTACAAGCCCACGCTCGGCGCGGCGACGGAATCGCTGTCGCTGCTGTCGCACGAGACCCAGGCGTTGCTGCAGCGCGATCTCTACCGCGCGGTGCGCGCCTATTCGCAGAGCGCCTTCCGCCCGACCGCCGGGCGCGAGGGCGTCGAGCAGGCCGGGCGCAAGCTCGACGCGGCCGGCGAGGTGCAGGCGAGCGAGTCGGTGGGCGAGATCGCGCCCGAGAAGAAGGTGGAGATTTTCTAGCGACCGGAGGTCGTCATGAAGGGGATATTCGCGCCCGTCGCGGCAATGACGAGCGGTCGCGCAAAGACCAAGCAGGCCATGGTCGGCGTGTTGTTTACCCTCCCGCTCGCGATCGCGATCATCGCCGATCCGCCGGGCTGGGGAGCGGCGGGTATCGCCATCCTTGCGACCTTCGCGGTCGCGCTCTACTACCTCGCGGCATTGCATTTCTCCACCGACAGCGCGTGGGCCGAGATCCACCAGGTGGCGCGGCTTCTGGGCGAGCACGACCTGCGCAGCGACCAGATGCCGCGCGAAGCCGAGCTCTCGGCCGCGAACCGCAGCGGCCGCGGCCAGATGGGCCAACTCTTCAAAGCGCTTCACAACACGCACGACAACCTGCGCGAGCTGGTCGGCCGGGTGCGGCACAGCGCCGACGTGGCGAGCGCCACGGCGCGCGAGCTCGCCGCCGGCAGCGACAACCTGGCGCGGCGCACCGAGCAGCAATCGACCACGCTGCAGCAGACCGCCTCGGGCATGGACGAGCTCGAATCGACGACCAAGCGCACCGCGGAGAACTGCCGGCGGGCGCGCGCGCTGGCGGAGAGCGCGGCGCAGGTGGCGCAGAAGGGCGCCACGGTGGTGAACCGCGCGGTGTCCACGATGGAGATCGTCGACGGCAGCTCGAAGAAGATCGTCGACATCATCGGCGTGATCGAGGGCATCGCGTTCCAGACCAACATCCTCGCCTTGAACGCCGCGGTGGAGGCGGCGCGCGCGGGCGACCAGGGCCGCGGCTTCGCGGTGGTCGCCGCTGAGGTGCGCAGCCTCGCGCAGCGCAGCTCGGACGCGGCGCGCGAGATCAACGCGCTGATCCGCACCTCGGTGTCGAACGTCGACGCGGGCACGAAACTGGTCCACGACGCGGGTGCCATCATCAACGACGTGGCGCACAGCGTGGGCCAGGTGACCGAGCTGATCCGCGAGATCGCCGTGGCCTCCGACCAGCAGAGCGCGGGCGTGGAGGAGATGAACAAGGCGCTGATCCGCCTCGAGGCGGTGACCGAGCACAACTCGAACCTGGTGCAGGAGGCCAACGCCTCGGCGCTGCAGCTGAAGGAGGAGTCGGGCGAGCTTTCGGGCCTGGTCGGGCGGTTCCGGGTGGACCGGGAAGCGGGGATGGACCGCGGCCCGGAAAGGGGCGAAATCCGCGCCCCGGGTGCGCCTGCGCGTGTGGCGATCGAAAGCAAGCCGGGGGCGGGGACGCGACCGGGAAGGGTCGAGGACCGGCGCCTGTCCCCTACTCAGTTCTGAGGGGACGGGAGTAAACTCACCCCGAGCTTGCCTCCTCCACCGCCAGCGTTCACATTCGTTATGGAGCAAACGCCATGCCTTTGATCGCCATGACCCGCGAGATGGGATCCCTCGGAAAGGATGTCGCGGAAGCCATCGCGGCGCAAACGCAGAAGAAGGTCGTCTACCACGAGATCATCGACCAGCTCGCCGACAAGATGCGCCTGCGCAAGAGCCACGTCGAGCGCTTCCTCGACGGCCGCGCCGGCCTCTGGGAGCGGCTCACCACCGACCAGACCACGCTCTCGATCTTCACCGCTGACGAGACCTTCCGCTTCCTGCGCGACGGCAGCACCAGCGTCATCCGCGGCTGGGGCACGGCGCACCTGCTGCGCGACATCCCGCACGTGATCCGGGTGCGCGTGTGCGCGCCGAAGGAGACCCGCGTCGGGCGCATGATGGAGCGGCTCGCCACCGACAAGCGCGATGCGGTCGAGAGCGAGATCGAGATGAGCGAGGAGGCGCACACCGCGATCACGCGCCGGCATTTCGGCGTGAACTGGCGCGAGCCCGAGCATTACGACCTGGTGCTATCCACCGAGCGCCTGAGCGTCGGGGAATGCGTCGACGAGATCGAGTGCGCGATGCAGCAGAAGCGTTTCCAGGAGACGCCCGAATCGATGCGCCGGGTCGACAACCTCGCGCTTTCGTGGGCGGTGCGCGCGGCGCTGCGGCGCGATCCGCGCACCTCCGACACCAGCATCTCGGTGGATACGGACGACGGCGACGCTACGCTGCTCGGCGTGGTCGGGACCGAATCCGAGGCGCGCGCCGCCGCCGAGGTGGCGGCGATCGTCGCGGGGGTCAAATCCGTTTCCAATTCGCTCAAGGTCGCGAGCGCGGCAACTTCCCGGTATCGACGCGAGGGGTAGATGAAGGGGCTCACGGCCGTCAACGATTTCGTCGTCATATTCGCCAATGTGAACGGGTCGGGGTCGGCCTCGGCGAACGCGCTCTTCGCCAAGGCGATCCTGCGCATGGGCGTGCCGGTCAGCCCGCGCAACATCTTTCCGTCCAACATCCAGGGCCTGCCGACCTGGTACGAGGTGCGCGTCTCGGAGCGCGGCTGGCTCGGGCGCCGCGGCGGCGTCGACCTGATGGTCGCGATGAACCCGCAGACGTGGGAGAAGGACGTGGCCGAGATCGAGCCCGGCGGCTATCTCTTCTACGACTCCACCAAGCCGCTGCCGAAATCGCGCTTCCGCGACGACGTGCAGGTGATCGGCATGCCGCTGATGGAGATCTGCAACGCGACCTACAGCGACCCGCGCCAGCGCCAGCTCTTCAAGAACATCATCTACGTGGGCGCGCTCTCGGCGCTTCTCGGCGTCGACCCCGCGGAGCTGGAGAAGCTCATCGCCGAGCAATACCAGGGCAAGGAGAAGCTGCTCGCGCCGAACGTGAAGGCGCTGCACATGGGGCGCGATTACGCGCGCGACAACCTGCCGCCGGTCGGGCTGCAGGTCGTGCGCTCCGACCGGGTCGGCGACCGCATCTTCCTCGAGGGCAACAACGCCGCCGCGCTCGGCTGCGTGTACGGGGGCGCCACCGTCGCGGCGTGGTATCCGATCACGCCCTCGTCCTCGATGGCGGAAGCGTTCGCGAAGCATTGCCGCAAATACCGCACCGACCCCGATAGCGGCAAGGCGCGCTACGCGATCGTGCAGGCCGAGGACGAGCTCGCCTCGATCGGCATGGTGATCGGCGCCAGCTGGAACGGCGCGCGATCGTTCACCTGCACTTCGGGGCCGGGCATCTCGCTGATGCAGGAATTCATCGGGCTCGCGTACTTCGCCGAGATTCCCGCGGTGATCTTCGACGTGCAGCGTGCCGGCCCCTCGACCGGGATGCCGACCCGCACGCAGCAATCCGACGTGCTGTCCTGCGCCTACGCCTCGCACGGCGACACCAAGCACGTGCTGCTGTTTCCCGAGGATCCGCGCGAAGGCTTCGAGATGGCGGCGCTGTCCTTCGATCTGGCCGACCGCCTGCAGACGCCGGTCTTCGTGCTGCTCGACCTCGACATCGGCATGAACGAGCGCCTGTGCGAGCCGCTGCGCTGGGACGATGCCCGCATCTTCGACCGCGGCAAGGTGCTCTCGTACGAGGACCTGGAGGCGGGCAAGCGCTTCGGGCGCTACCTCGATCTCGACGGCGACGGCATCACCTACCGGACCTATCCCGGGGCGCACCCGAAGCGCGGCTCGTTCTTCACGCGCGGCACCAGCCGCGACCGCTATGCGCGCTACACGGAGGAGGGCAGCGCGTATGTCGACAACATGCAGCGGCTGCTGAAGAAATTCGAGACCGCCAAGGAGCTGGTCCCCGCGCCGGTGCTGCGGCGCACCCCGAAGGGCTCGCGCTTCGGGGTGATCTACTACGGCTCGACCGCGCCCGCGATGGACGAGGCGCTCGACAGCCTGGGCGCCGAGGCGATGCAGATCGATGCGCTGCGGGTGCGCGCGTTCCCGTTCCAGGACGAGGTGATCGATTTCGTCCACGGCCACGAGCATGTTTTCGTGGTCGAGCAGAACCGCGACGGACAGCTGCGCACGCTGCTGGTATCCGAGGGCGCGCTGTCACCCGAGAAGCTGACACCGGTGCTGCACTACGACGGGACTCCGATCACCGCGCGGTTCATCCACAAGGAAATCGCCCAGCGCCTGAAGGCTTTCAATGTCACCCCGATCAAGAGAACCGTCGGCAGCTGACGGATGCAAGAATCCTGGAAACGCAGATGAACGCAGATGAGGCGCAGATGGCCGCAGATAATCTGATGAAATTGGTTCATGGTCGCTATGAACGGAGCCCGGATATTCTTCGAAAATCATCGATGCTCATCTGCGCCTCATCTGCGTTCATC
>JANPHA010000489.1:0-11957 GCA_031424255.1 Burkholderiales bacterium
ATCGCGTTCGCCGCGTTCTTCCTCGTCGCCTCGATCTTCGGCGACGCGCGCGAGGTGAATGCGATGCCGCTGCTGCTGCCGCTCGCGATCCTCGGCGTGGCCGAGCTCGAGAGCCTGCCGCGCGGCGCGGCGAGCGCGCTCGACTGGTTCGGGATGACGACTTTTTTCCTGTTCGCGGCGCTGCTGTGGGTGGGGTGGGCCGGAGCGATCACCGGGAAGCCCGATTTCGCGGTCGCGTGGCTCAGCCGCGAAGTGCCGGGATTCAAGTACCAGTTCAGCTTCGTCGCTTTCGCGTTCGCCGCGCTGCTTACCCTGATCTGGCTCGTGGTGGTGGCGCGCTCGCTGCGCTCGACGCGGCGCGCGCTGGTGAACTGGACCGCCGGGATCGCGATGATCTGGATGCTGGTGATGACGCTCGGCGTGCCGCTGGTGGACCAGGCGCGCAGCTATCGCGTGCTCGCCGCGCGCGTGGCCGAGGCGTTGCCGCCGAACTTCGTCTGCGTCGCGCGCAGGAACGTCGGCGATGCGCAACGCGCACTGCTCGACTACTTCGTGAACCTGCGGACCATTCGCGCGGATTGGCCCATGGCCTCGCGCTGCAATGCGCTGCTGGTGCAGGCCGCGCCGCTGCGCATTCCGCCGCCAGGCCCCGAGTGGGACGAGACCTGGCGCGGCTCGCGGCCCGGCGATCGCAACGAGCTTTTCATCGTCTATCGCCGGGCGAAGTAGCACCGGGGACGGGCCCCAAGCCCTGGTCGAGCAGCTCGATCCAGTGCGTGACTTCGCACGAAGTGCCCGACTGGATGTGCGCGAGGCAGCCGATGTTGGCGGTGGCGATGGCATCGGGATGGCCCGACTCGAGCGCGCGCACCTTGTTGCGCAACAGGCGCCGGGAGATGCCGGGCTTGAGGATCGAATAGGTGCCGGCCGAGCCGCAGCATAGGTGCGCGTCGGGAACCGCGGTGAGCGTGAAGCCCGCGTCGCGCAGGATCGACTCGACCACGCCGTTGATCTTGAGGCCGTGCTGCAGGCTGCAGGGGGAGTGGAACGCGACGAGCTGTGGCTTGCGAGGCGTGCCGGCGGGTGCGGCCAGGGCCGCGCGCTCGGCCGCCACGACGCTCGAGATGTCCTGCGCGAGCTCCGAGATGCGCGCGGCCTTGGCGGCGTACGCGGGATCGTGCCGCATCAGGTGACCGTATTCGGCGACCATCGTGCCGCATCCGCTCGCCGTGATTACGATCGCCTCGGCGCCCGCCTCGACATGCCGCCACCATGCATCGATGTTGGCCTTCACGTACGCGAGCGCATCCTGCTGGTAGTTGAGATGGAAGGTGACCGCGCCGCAGCAACCCGCCGCCGGAACATCGACGAGCGAGATGCCGAGCCGATCGAGCACGCGCGCCGCGGCCGCGTTGATCGACGGCGCCATCGACGGCTGCACGCAGCCGCGCAGCACCAGCATGCGGCGCGCATGGCGCGGGGGCGGCCAGGGCCCCGGGTCGCGGCGCCCGGGGATACCGCGCGCGAGCTTTTCCGGGAGCAGCGGCTTCATCAGGCGCCCCATCGCGAGCGCGGCGCCGAACAGGTTGCGCGAGGGCAGCGTGCTCTTCAGGAACCAGCGGCGCATCCGGTCCCAGGGAGCGCGCGGCACCTTCTTCTCGACCAGGTCGCGGCCGATGTCCACGAGGCGCCCGTATTCGACGCCGGACGGGCACGTGGTCTCGCACGCCCGGCAGGTGACGCAGCGGTCGAGGTGCAGCTGCGTGCGTTGCGTGACCGGCGCGCCCTCGAGCATCTGCTTCATCAGATAAATTCGCCCGCGCGGGCTGTCGAGCTCGTCGCCCAGCAGGTTGTAGGTCGGGCAGGTCGCGAGGCAGAAGCCGCAATGCACGCACTTGCGCAGGATCGCGTCGGCCTCCACGCCCTCGGGCGTGTCCTTGATCCAGTCGGCGAGATGGGTCTGCATCAGGTCGTGCCGAAAGCCTTGATGCCCTCGGCCGCGAACGCGCGCGCGACCGCCGGCCGCGCGAGCATGCGCTCGTAGAACGGGCGGATGTTCGGCATCTCGTTGGCGGCGGGCGCGAGCCATCGGCCCCAGCGCGCGATCACCATGAAGTAGAGGTCGGCCACGGTCATCGATTCCCCCGACCAGTAGGCCCGGTGGAGGTTCTCATCCTGCTCGCGGAAATACGCGAGCAGCTTCTCCGTGCCGCGCTCCCTCACCGCGTCCTGGACTTCCTTCTTCGCGGAGAAGTCGTCCTGGTGGAAGAAGCGGTTGAAGAGCGGATGCACTTCGGTGGCGAGGGTCGCGACCTGCTCGAGCGTCTTCGCGCGCTCCCACGTGCCCGGCTTCGCCAGCAGCTCGCCCTTGCCGTGCTTGTCGCAGAGATGCTCGATGATGGCCACGCATTCGGTGATCACGCCGTCGGGCGTCACGAGCGCCGGGACCTTGCCCTTGGGATTCACCCTGAGGTATTCGGTGCCCTGGTGCTCCTTCGCCGCGACATCGACGCGCTTCAAGGCGAACGCGACACCCAACTCCTCGAGCAGGCAATGGATGACGAGCGAGCAGGAGCCGGGGGAGTAGTAGAGCGTATACATGCGCAGGGATTCTTCCTTCCTAGAAGGTGTACATGCGGCCCGGATTGAGGATGCCCGCGGGATCGAACGCATCCTTCAGGCGCCGGTGGATCTTCGCGATCGCAGGCTTGAGCGGATGGAACACGCCGATCGACTTGTCGCCTCCGCGGAAGAGCGTCGCATGGCCGCCGGCGCGCTCGACCGTGGAGCGCAGCGTGAGCGCGTCGACGTCGCCGGCGATCCAGCGCACTCCCCCGCCCCATTCGATCAGCTGTGCGTGAGGGCTCGCGATCGGCTCGGTGGTCTGCGGCACCGACAGGCGCCACAGCGCCGGCGAAGTCGAAAAGTATGCGAGGCGCTGCTCGCGCAGGTCACGCCAATAACTTCCCGCCTCGATCTCGATGCCGCCCATCTTCGTCCTTGCGGCGGCAACGGCGGTGGCCGCGCCCGAGAGCCGCACGCGCAGCTTTCCGTCCTGCCACGCGGTGGCGGAGAGCGGCAGCGGCTGCCCCGCCCAGACGTTCGCCTGCTCGGTCGCCGCGGCCTCGTCGAGCTCGAACTCGAGCGTGGCCTCGCTGGCCGGCCGCGGCAGCACCTTGAAGGAGATCTCGGTGAGGACGCCGAGCGTGCCGAGCGCTCCGGTCATCAGGCGCGAGACGTCGTATCCGGCGACGTTCTTGATCACCCGCCCGCCAAACGCCAGGTCCTCGCCCTTGCCGTTCACGATGCGCGTGCCGAGGACGAAGTCGCGCACCGAGCCCGCGTAGGGGCGGCGCGGGCCGGAAAGGCCGCAGGCGACCGCGCCCCCGATGGTCGCGGCGCGGCCGAAGTGCGGCGGCTCGAACGCCAGCATCTGGCGCTCGGCGTCGAGCGCGGCCTCCACCTCCTCGATGCGTGTTCCGGCGCGCACCGTGAGCACCAGCTCCTTCGGCTCGTAGGCGACGATTCCCGTATAGGCGGAGATGTCGAGCGCCTCGCCGTCGCTCGCGGCGCCATAGAAATCCTTGGTGCCGCCGCCGCGGATGCGCTAGCCCGACTTGCGCGCCGCCGCCTCGCGCACGCGCTCGCAGAGTGTCGTGATGAATGCGTCGGCCATGGTCGCGATCAGAAGCGCGGAATGTCGGCGCGCGGCACCTGCCCGCCGCGCACGTGCGTGCCGCCCCACTCGGCGCAGCGCTTGAGCGAGGGAACCGCCTTGCCGGGATTGAGAATCCCGTCGGGATCGAATGCGCGCTTCACGTCGTGGAACGCGGCGATCTCGGGCGCACGGAATTGCACGCACATCTGGCGCAGCTTCTCGATGCCGACGCCGTGCTCGCCGGTGATGGTGCCGCCCACCGCGACGCACAGCTCGAGGATGCGCCCGCCGAATTCTTCGCTGCGCTCGAGCTCACCCGGCTTGTTGGCGTCGTAGAAGATGCACGGGTGGATGTTGCCGTCGCCTGCATGGAACACGTTGCCGACCATCATGCCGTATTCGGCGCCGAGCTCGCGGATGCGCTCGAGGACATCGGGAAGGCAGCGTCGCGGGATGGTGCCGTCGATCGTGTAGAAATCCGGCAGGATCGTCGCAAGCGCGGTGAAGGCACCCTTGCGCGACTTCCACAGCCGCGCGCGCTCGACCTCGTCGGCCGCGACCCGGATCTCGGTCGCGCCGCAGCGCTCGAGGATCGCGCGCACCGCGCCGAGCGCCTCCTGCGCCTCTTCCCTGCCGCCATCCACTTCGGCCAGCAGCAGCGCTTCCGCATCGCGCGGAAATCCCATCGCCATGAAGCGCTCGCACGCCTCGATCACGATCCGGTCCATCATCTCGAGCGCCGCCGGCACGATGCCGCCGCCGATGATCTGGCTCACCGCCTCGGCCGCCTGGCGCACCGACGGAAATGCGGCGAGCAGCGTCTCGGTGCGTTCCGGGAGCGGCAGCAGGCGCACCGTCACGCGCGTGATGACGCCGAGGTTGCCCTCGCTGCCGGTGAGAATCGCGAGCAGGTCGTAGCCGGGCGCATCGAGCGCGAGGCTGCCCGCGTCGATCACGTCGCCGTCGGCGTCGATCGCACGCACCGCGAGCAGGTTATGCGTGGTGAGGCCGTACTTGAGGCAATGCACGCCGCCGGAATTCTCCGCGACGTTGCCTCCGATCGAGCAGATCAGCTGGCTCGACGGGTCGGGCGCATAGAACAGCCCATGCGGCGCGGCCACGTCGGAGACGCGCAGGTTGCGCACGCCCGGCTCGACGGTCGCGGTGCGCGCGAGCGCGTCCACGTCGAGCACCTGCCGCATCTTGGACAGCACCAGCAGCACGCCGTCGGGATCGGGGATCGCGCCGCCGGAGATGCCGGTGCCCGCGCCACGCGAGACCAGCGGCACTCCGAGCTTGCGGCAGGCGCGTACCACGGCGCGCACCTGGTCCTCGGATTCCGGCAGCACCGCGAGCATCGGCGTCTCCCGGTGGGAGATGAACGCATCGGTCTCGAAGGGCTTCAGGCCCTCGTCGTCGGCGATCACCGTGAGGTCGGGACCGATGGCGCGCAGCACCGCGAGCAATTGACTGCGTACGTCGGTCCTGGCGACGGCGTTCATCAGAAGCGCGGCAAATCCGGATGAGGAACCATGCCGCCCTTCACCCGCATCGCGCCGTATTCCGCGCAGCGATGCAGCGTGGGGACCGCCTTGCCGGGGTTCAGCAGCCCCGGCGGATCGAAGGCCGCCTTCACCGCGTGGAACTGCGCGAGCTCGGCGGGGCGGAACTGGCTGCACATCTGGTTGATCTTCTCCACGCCCACGCCGTGCTCGCCGGTGATCGTGCCGCCCACCGCGATGCACAGCTCGAGGATGTCGCCGGCGAATTGCTCGGTCTTCTCGAGCTCGCCGGGAATGTTGGCGTCGTAGAGGATCAACGGGTGCAGGTTGCCGTCGCCCGCATGGAACACGTTGGCGCAGCGCAGGCCATATTTGACCGAGAGCTCCTCGATCGTGCGCAGCACGTGCGCGAGCGCCCCGCGCGGGATCGAGCCGTCGATGCAGTAGTAGTCCGGCGAGATGCGCCCGACCGCGGGAAACGCCGCCTTGCGGCCCGACCAGAAGCGCAGCCGCTCCGCGTCGCTCGACGAGCAGCGGATGTCGGTGGCGCCGCACGCGCGCATCACCTCGATCATCTTCTCGATCTCGTGGCCGACCTCCTCGCGCGTGCCGTCGGATTCGGCCAGCAGGATCGCCGCGGCCTCGAGGTCGTAGCCGGCGTGCACGAAGCCCTCGACCGCGCGGGTCGCGAGCCGGTCCATCATCTCGAGGCCGGCGGGCACGATGCCCGCGCCGATCACGCGGGCGACGGCTTCCCCCGCGCTTTCCACGTCGGCGAACGACGCCATCACGACCTGCGCGACCTCGGGCCTGGCGAGCAGCTTCACGGTCACCTCGAGCGTGATCGCGAGCAGGCCTTCGGAGCCGGTGACGAGTGCCAGCAGGTCGTAGCCGGGAGAGTCGAGCGCCTCGGAGCCGAACTCGACGATGTCGCCCTCGATCGTGATCGCACGCACGCGCGCGATGTTGTGCACCGTGAGGCCGTACTTGAGGCAATGCACGCCGCCGGAATTCTCTGCCACGTTGCCGCCGATCGAGCAGGCGATCTGGCTCGAGGGATCGGGCGCGTAGTACAGGCCGCGGGGCGCCACGTGCTGCGAGATCCTGAGATTGGTCACACCGGGCTGCACGCGTGCAAGGCGCGCGCGCGGATCGAATTCGACGATGCGGTTGAACTTCGCGAGCGACAGCAGGATGCCCTCGGCGTGAGGCAGCGCGCCGCCCGAGAGCCCGGTTCCGGAACCGCGCGCCACCACCGGTGTCCGTGTCCTGAGCGCGACCTCGAGCACCGCGGCGACTTCCTGCTCGTTCGCGGGGATCGCGGCCAGCAGCGGGGTCTCGCGATAGGCCGAGAGGCCGTCGCATTCGTAGGGCATCAGCGCCTCGCGCTCGACCAGCAACGCGGCGGCGGGCAGGGCGTGGGCCAGCTGGCCGGCGATCTCCGCCTGCCGGGTGGGACGCGATACGGGCTTCTGGACCGTGCTCATGGGAAACTCATCTTACCTCCATGGAAGCGCTGATCTTTTACCTCCTCGCCGCGGTGCTTGTGATCCTCGGGCTCGTCGGGACCGTCCTCCCCGTGCTCCCCGGCGCCCTGCTGGTCTTCGCGGGGCTCTTCGTCGCGGCCTGGGCCGACGGCTTCGCTCGCGTCGGCTGGGTGGGCCTCACGATCATCGGCGCGCTCGCGCTGCTCTCGTGGGTCGCCGATTTCGCCGCCTCGCTGATGGGCGCGAAACGCGTCGGCGCGAGCCCCCAGGCGCTCCTCGGCGCGACACTCGGCGGCGGATTGGGAATCTTCTTCGGCATCCCCGGAATGCTCCTCGGGCCGTTCCTGGGCGCCGCGTTGGGCGAGCTCCTCGCCCGCGGCGGGCTCGCCAAGGCCGGCAAGGTCGGGCTCGGCACCTGGCTCGGCCTCGCCGCCGCCGCCATTCTCAAGGTCGTGCTCGCCGTCCTGATGATCGCGACCTTCCTCATCGCCGCCTGGTTTTGTTTCGGGTTATTTGGGTGACTGACTCCTCAATGCTATTTGAGGATTCTGACCCCCGAATTGCTCAGGACATCACGGAGAGCTGCTGGTTGGCGTGCTCGAGGCGGTCGACGAGAGTATTCAGGAAGCGCTCGTCGAACAGGCGCCGGCAGGATAGGGACGCGCCGCGCAGGTCCTCGGCGCGGATCTTCATCACGATGCAATCGGAGGTGGTGGTGACGGTGGCGGAGCGGTGCTGCGCCTCTTTCTGCGCGAGGTAGGACATCTCGCCGAAGCAATCTCCCGCGGTGAGCACGGAGAGAGTGCGCTTGCCGCGCGTGACGCGCACGTAGCCGCCGGCGAGGATGTAGAACGAATCGCCGACGTCGCCTTCCTTGATCAGGACGTTGTCGGGCTTGAACTTGGCCCACTTGGACAGGCGCAGCACTTCCCACAGCTCGTTCTCGGGAAACTGGCGGAAGAACGGCAGCGTGCGCAGCACGCTGAAGCGCTCGGTATCGGACTGGTCGCGCTTCTCCTCGGTCTTCTGGTCCTTCTTCCAGGTCTCGGCGAGCGCCGCGCCGAAATCGTCCCACGTGGCGAAGCGCTTGGCCGGATCCTTCGCCATCGCCTTCATCACGATGGCCTCGAGCTCCGGCGCGAGCTCCTTGCGGTGCTTCGAGGGCGGATCGGGCTCGGTGTTCACGATCTGGTAGATCACGCTCATCGTGTTGGCCCCGGCGAACGGAAGCCTGCCGGTGAGCATGTAGTACATCACCACGCCGAGCGCGTAGATGTCGGTGAGGTGCGAGGCCTGCGCCGCGCCGGTCACCAGCTCCGGCGCCATGTACGCGGGCGAGCCCACGTTGGCGATGATGGTGCGGTCGGAGACCTTGTTGATCGCCGCGCCGAAGTCCGCAATCTTGATCTCGGTGCCGTCGCAGTGGAGGATGTTGCCGGGCTTCAAGTCGCGGTGCGTGAGCCCGAGCGTCTGCGCGAAGGCGAGTGCCCGCACGCACTTGAACGCGATCTCGGCCACCTCGCGCGGCTCGAGCAATCCCTCGGGCGTGCAGAACTTCTCCAGCGTGCCGCCCTCGACATACTCCATCACGATGTAGCTGTACTTGTCCTCGACCACCGCGTCGTAGATCTGCACGATGTGCGGGTGGTTCAACTTGCCCGCGAGCGCCGCCTCGTTGAGGAACATGCTCTTGTAGAACGCGCCGTCCTCGCTGTTCTTCAGCGCTTCCGGGTAGGCCACCTTGATCGCGACGCGGCGCTGGCCGAACGGATCCTCGGCGAGGTACACCTTGCCGGTGGCGCCGCGGCCGAGCTCGCCCACGACCTGGTACTTGCCGATCGATTGCCGGGTGGTCATACGCAGCGCCCTCCGTCGACTTCAAGGCACGCGCCGGTGATGAACGCGGCCTCGTCGGAAGCGAGGAAGAGCGCGGCGTTGGCCACATCGAGCGGCTTCGACAGCCGCCCCATCGGAATGGAGGCCACGAACCTGCCGCGATTCTCGGGCGTGTCGGGCATGCCCATGAACTGCTCGAGCATGCCGGTCTCGCCGATCACGGGGTTCACCACGTTCACGCGGATCTTGTCGGGGCCGAGCTCGGCGGCCATCGAGCGCGAGGTGACGATCGCGGCGCCCTTCGAGCCGTTGTACCAGGTGAGGCCGGGGCGCGGCCGCACGCCCGCGGTCGAGGCGATCGTCACGAAGCAGCCCCCGCCCACCGAGCGGAAGTGCGGCACGACGTGCTTCGCGGTGAGGAAGAGCGGCTTTACGTTGACCGCGTAGATGCGATCGAACTCCGCCTCCTCCACTTCCAGCATCGGGCGGTTGCGGTGCGTCATGCCGGCATTGTTCACGACGATGTCGAGGCGGCCATGCTCCGCGAGCGCCGCCCGGACGAGACGCGCGACATCCGCGTCCTTCGAGACGTCGGCGACCGCGGCGCTCGCCTTGCCGCCGAGCGCGCGGATCTCGCTCGCGACGCGCTGCGCCGCGGCCGCAACGATGTCATTCACGACGACGCTCGCGCCCTCCTCGGCGTAACGCCGCGCGATGGCCTCGCCAAATCCTGATCCCGCGCCGGTGACTATGGCGACTCGTGCGCTCAATCGCATTTCGTTCTAGTTGTGTTTGATGGCTACCGTCTTGATCGTGGTGAAGCTGAGCAGTCCCGCCCATCCCTTCTCGCGGCCGTGCCCGCTCTTGCGCACGCCGCCGAACGGCAGCTCCACGCCGCCGCCCGCTCCGTAATCGTTGACGAAGACCTGGCCCGACCTGAGCGCGTGCGCGAGGCGCATCTGCCGCCCGCCGTCGCGCGTCCACACGCCCGCGACCAGTCCGTAGGGCGTGCCGTTGGCGATCGCGATCGCCTCGGCCTCGTCGGCGAACGGCATCGCGACCAGCACCGGGCCGAAGATTTCCTCCTGCGCGATCGGGTGGCCCGGCGGCACGTCGCCGAAGAGCATCGGCGCATGGTAGTAGCCGCCCTTCGGCGCGTCGGGCGCGATGGTGCCGCGCGCGACACATTGCAGCCCGTCGGCCTCGGCGCCTTGCACGAAAGCGCGCACGCGCTCGAGCTGGCGCTTGTTCACCAATGGGCCCACGGGGAAATCGCGTTCACCGGGACCGCATACGAGTGTGCGGAAGCGCTCGGCGACTTTCGCGAGCACCGCCTCGTAGACGCTGCTTTCGATCAGCAGCCGGCTTCCCGCGGAGCAGGTCTGCCCGGCGTTCTGCACGATCGCATTCACGATCACCGGCACCGCGGCATCGATATCGGCATCGGCGAACACGATCTGCGGGGACTTGCCGCCGAGCTCGAGCGTCACCGGCACGTGATTGGCCGCGGCCGCCTGGGCGACGAGAGTCCCCGTGACCGGCGAGCCGGTGAACGAGATGTGATCGAGGCCCGGATGCGCGCTGAGCGCGGCGCCGGCCTCGAGGCCCAGGCCGGTCACCACGTTGAGCGCGCCCGCCGGAAAACCGGCTTCCACCGTAAGCTGCGCGATCTCGAGCAAGGCGAGCGACGCATCCTCGGGCGGCTTCAACACGCAGGCGTTGCCCGCCGCGAGCGACGCGCCGACGCTGCGCCCGAAGATCTGCGACGGATAATTCCACGGTACGATGTGGCCGGTGACGCCGAACGGCACGCGCAGCGTCATCACGGTGTAGCCCGCGGGATACGGCAGCACCTCGCCCGCGAGCTTGTCGCAGGCGCCGGCGTAGTACTCGAAATAACGCGCGGTGGCGGCGATGTCGCGCCGCGATTGCGCGAGCGGCTTGCCGACATCGCGCGATTCGATGCGCGCCAGGCGCTCGGCATCGTGCGTGATCAGCAGCGAGAGCGCCATCAGCAGGCGTCCGCGATCGGCAGGCGCAAGAGCGCCCCATTCACCCTCGAACGCCGAGCGCGCGGCGCGCACCGCCGCATCGATCTGCGCGGCGCCCCCGCGGGCGATCTCGGCGAACACCTCGCCCGAGCCCGGATCGACTACCGGGATCGTGTGCCCCGCGGCCGAGCGCACCCAGCCGTTGCCGATGAAATGGCAGCCGAGGGTTTGCGCAGTGAGCGGGAGGTCGCCGGGCTTATTCATTGCGACCCATTATAGGGGACGGTTTTAAAACAGCCCGGTTATCTTGCCGTCATCGGTGACATCGATGCTCACCGCCGAAGGCACCTTCGGCAGGCCGGGCATCGTCATGATGTCGCCGCAGATCATCACGACGAACTCGGCGCCGGCCGCAAGGCGCACCTCGCGGATGTTCACCACGTGCCCCGAGGGCGCGCCGCGCAACTGCGGATCGGTGGAGAACGAGTACTGCGTCTTCGCCACACAGATAGGATAGGTGCCGTAGCCCGATTCCTGCAGCTTCTTGATCTGCGCGCGCACCTTGGAATCGGCGGTGATGTCGGCGGCGCCATAGATCTTGGTGGCGATCGCCTTCATCTTGTCCCAGAGAGTGTCCTTGTCCTCGTAGACGAACTTGAAATCGCTCGGCTGCTCGCACAGGCGCACGACTTCCCTGGCGACTTCCACCGCGCCCTTGCCGCCCTCGGCCCAGTGGCGCGCGAGGATCACCTTCGCGCCGTGGTGCGCCATCTTGTCCTGCAGCAGCTTCACTTCCGCGTCCGTGTCCTCGGTGCGGTGGTTGATCGCCACCACGCACGGCAGGCCGTAGTTGTTGCGGATGTTGTTCACGTGCCGCTCGATGTTGGCGATGCCCTTGGCGAGAGCCTCCAGGTTCTCCTTGCCGAGCTCCTTCACCTCGATGCCGCCGTGGTACTTGAGCGCCCGGATGGTGGCCACCAGCACCACCGCCGAGGGCCGCATGCCCGCCTTGCGGCACTTGATGTCGACGAACTTCTCGGCGCCGAGATCCGCGCCGAAGCCCGCCTCCGTCACCACGTAGTCGCCGAGCTTCAACGCGGTCTGCGTCGCGAGCACCGAGTTGCAGCCGTGCGCGATGTTGGCGAACGGGCCGCCGTGGATGAACGCGGGCGAGTGCTCGAGCGTCTGCACCAGGTTGGGCGCCAGCGCGTCCTTCAGCAGCGCGGCCATCGCGCCGTGGGTCTTCAAGTCGCGCGCGAGAATCGGCTTCTGGTCCTTGGTGTAGCCGCAGACGATCTTGCCGAGGCGCTCCTTCAGGTCCTTCAGGCTCGTGGCGAGGCAGAAGATCGCCATCACCTCGGAGGCGACCGTGATGTCGAAGCCGTCCTCACGCGGAAAGCCGTTGGCGACGCCGCCGAGCGAGGAGACGATGGAACGAAGCGACCTATCGTTCATGTCGATGGCGCGCCGCCACGCGACGCGG
>JANPHA010000490.1:0-12838 GCA_031424255.1 Burkholderiales bacterium
TGCTTCCTTTCGGTGATGTCGACCACGACGCCCACCAACCCCGCGAGCTCTCCGGTGGGAGTGAAGAACGCGGCCTTGTTGAGCAGCACGTCGCGGCGCTTTCCGTCCTTCGCGTAGATCACGCTGGTCTCGTAGACCTGCGAGCCGGGCTGCTCGAGCAGCGCGCGGTCGGTGAGCACCGAGCGATCGGCGAGCTCGGAGTCGGCGACGTCGTGCACGGTCTTGCCGACGAGATCCGCGCGCGATTGCCCGACGTAGTCCTCGAAGGCGCGGTTGCATCCGAGATAGCGCCCGCGCGCATCCTTGAAAAACACCGGGTTCGGAATCGCCTCGATCAGCTGCTGGGTGAACGAGAGCTGCGTGCGCAGCTCGCTCGTGGCCCGGTCGGCGAGCGCCACCGCGTCGCTGCGCGCGCGCGCCAGGCTCCAGAGCAACGCGTAGAGCATGAGCGTCATCGCGAGGCCGGTGCCCAGCACGAGCAGCGGAAAGCGCGTGAGCCACGGGCTGGTGTCGGGATCGGATTCGAACTGCACGCGCCATTGCCGGCCGGCGACCTCGACGGCGCGTTCGTGGCGCTGCTTCGATTGCGCCCACAGGTATTGCGGATCGGACTGCGGTCCCTCGGGCGTGCGATAGAACATCGCGCTGTCCGAGCCCGGCGGCGGCTGCGTGCCTACCGGGCCGAGGTCGTTGATGCGCATGCGGATGCCGTTGATGATCGGCTCGCCGAGCATATCGGCGAGCATGTCGTCGACACGCAGCACGACGTTCACGAATCCGCGATGGGCCTGGCGGCGTTCCTCGACGGTGCGCGGTGCATTGGCCGAATACACCGGCAGGTAGATCACCAGGCCGTAGCTCGCGCCCTTTTCCTGGGCGAGGCGGTAGCGTCCCGTCGCGGTGGGCTCGCCGGTATCCAGCGCGCGTTCCGCCGCGGCCTGCGCGCCGGTGCGCGTGCGCACGTCGAGGCCGAACACCGGCTCGTTGCCCGCCTGGGGCTCGAGGTAATCGACGACCCAGTATTCGTCGCGCCGTCCCGAGGGGCGGATGTCGAAGCTCGGGTAGCCGGTGGGCGAGATCGAGCGGTCGGCGCGGATGCGTTGCACGAATTCGTCGCGCTCGTGGTCGGCCACGCGGCGCACGAGCTCGACCGCCTGCACGCCGGGAAAGCGCTTTCCCAGGTCGAGCGCGGAGACGTAGCGGCCGAATTCCGGGCGCGTGATGTTGGGGTCGTGATAGGCGAGCGCCTCGAGGCCGTAGAGCACGTCCACGTAGCGCTGGATGCGCCGCTCGAGCAGGTTGGTGGCGAGGTTCGCCTGGATCGCGAAATCGGCCTGCGCCTCGCGCTCCACTTGGCGGCCGGCGAGGTAGAAAGCAACGAGCGTAGCCCCCGCTCCACAAGCGAGGGCGATGAGGGCGACGCTTTGGGGCCGCAGGTAGGTCTTCACGCCTTGGGTGCGTCGAGGGAGTGCGCCAAGATAGAATAGCCCCTTTTGCCGATTTGACCTTCCCGTGTCACTGATCGTCCAGAAGTACGGCGGCACCTCGATGGGCAGCCCCGAGCGCATTCGCGAAGTCGCGCGCCGCATCGCCCGTTTCGCCGGCGAGGGCCACCGGCTCGTCGTGGTGCCCTCGGCCATGTCGGGCGAGACCAACCGGCTGCTGGGACTCGCGCGGGAGCTCAATCCCGAGGCGAGCGAGCGCGAGCTCGACGTGATCGCCTCCACCGGTGAACAGGTTTCGATCGGCCTCCTTTCCATCGCGCTGCAAAAACTTGGCCTGAAGGCGAAGAGCTACACCGGCTGGCAGGTGCCGATCGTCACCGACGCCGCCTATACCAAGGCGCGCATCCTCGCGATCGAGGACCGCAACATCCGCGAGGATCTCGATGCGGGCCATGTCGTGGTGGTGGCCGGATTCCAGGGCATCGACGACGACAACAACATCACGACGCTCGGGCGGGGCGGCTCGGACACGACGGGGGACGCGCTCGCGGCGGCGTTGAAGGCCGACGAGTGCCAGATCTACACCGATGTGGACGGCGTCTACACCGCCGATCCGCGCATCGTGCCCGAGGCGCGGCGGCTGGACACGATCACTTTCGAGGAGATGCTCGAGGCGGCGAGCCTCGGCTCCAAGGTCCTGCAGATCCGCTCGGTGGAATTCGCGGGCAAGTACCAGGTGAAGCTCCGGGTGCTGTCGTCGTTCACGGACGTGAACTCGACCGACATGGGCACCCTCATCACGTTCGAGGAAGACGAGAACATGGAACAGGCCATCATTTCGAACGTCGCGCACAACCGCGACGAAGCCAAGATCACCGTGCTGGGCGTGCCCGACAAGCCGGGCATCGCGTTCTCGATCCTCGGCCCGATCGCCGATGCCAACATCGACGTGGACATGATCATCCAGAACGCCTCGCACGAGGGGCTTACGGACTTTTCCTTCACCGTGCACCGCAACGAGTACCAACGCGCGATGCAGATCCTCGAGACGAAGGTGAAGGCGGCGATCGGCGCGCGCAGCATCGAGGGCGACGACAAGATCGCGAAGGTGTCGCTGGTGGGCATCGGCATGCGCACCCACGCGGGCATCGCCTCGAAGATGTTCGGCGCGCTCGCCGACGAGGGCATCAACATCCAGATGATCTCCACCTCCGAGATCAAGACCTCGGTGGTGGTCGACGAGAAATACATGGAGCTCGCGGTGCGCGTACTGCACCGCGTGTTCGAGCTCGAGAAGGCGCCGATCCAGGAAAAGATGAAGCCATGAGAGGGGTCGTTGCCGCCCTCACCCTCGCGATTTCGATGACCGTGCACGCGCAAGCGGAAGATCCCTACCTCTGGCTCGAGGATGTCACCGGCGACAAGCCGATGGCGTGGGTGAGGCAGCGCAACGCCGAGAGCCAGCCGCTGCTCGAGGCGAAGCCCGGCTTCCAGGAGACGCACGCGCGGCTGCTGTCGATCGCCAACTCGCGCGAGCGCATCCCCGGCGCCGTGAAGCGCGGCAAGTGGCTCTACAACTTCTGGCAGGACGCGCAGAGCCCGCGCGGCATCTGGCGCCGCACCACCCTCGAAGAATTCCGCAAGAAGGATCCGGCGTGGGAGGTGGTGCTGGATATCGGCAAGCTCTCCGAGGAGGAGAAGGAGAACTGGGCCTTCAAGGGCTCGACCTGTCTCTATCCGGAGTACAACCGCTGCCTGGTCTCGCTTTCGCGCGGCGGCGCCGACGCCGTCACGATCCGCGAGTTCGACACGGTCGCGAAGCAGTTCGTGAAGGACGGCTTCGTGCGTCCCGAATCGAAGGGCAGTGTCGCGTGGCGCGATGCGGACACGGTGTACGTCGCGCATGATTTCGGGCCGGGCGCGCTCACGCGCTCCGGATATCCGCGCATCGCCAAGGAGTGGAAGCGCGGCACCCCGCTTTCCGAGGCGAAGACGATCTTCGAGGGCGAGGCGAACGACGTCGGCACCTGGGTCGCGGTGTCGAACGAGACCGGCCGCAAATACGAGCTGGTGCGCCGCGAGATCGACACGCGCCTGGGCGAGAGCTTCATCCGCGTGGGTGACAAGTGGGTGAAGATCGACGTGCCGCGCGACGCGGACTCGACCACCACCAACGGCCAGCTCGTGGTGCGGCTGAGGAGCGAGTGGAAGCCCGCGTCGACGAGCTTCAAGGCGGGCACGCTGATCGCGACGGACCTCGACAAATTCCTCGCGGGCGGGCGCGACTTCGAGGTGATCTTCGAGCCCGCGCCGCGCGTCACGCTGCAGGCGTTCACGGCGACGAGGAATTTCCTCGTGCTCGACATTCTCGACAACGTGAAGGGGCGGCTCGCCGAGGCGCGTCTCGACGGCGGACGCTGGAAGGTGCGCGAGATCGCGGTGCCGGCCAGCTCCTCGATCGGCGTATCCGCGGTCGATCGCGACGCGGGCGACGAGTACTGGATGACGGTCACGAGCTTCGTCGAGCCGACCACGCTCTACCTCGCGAAGGCGGGCAGCGACGCGCGCGAGAAGTTGAAGTCGCTGCCGGCATTCTTCGATGCGAAGGGCCTGAAGATCGCGCAGTACGAGGCGACATCGAAGGACGGCACGCGAGTTCCGTACTTCGTGGTGATGCGCGAGGATGCGAAGCTCGACGGCAGCAGTCCGACGATCCTCTATGGCTACGGCGGATTCGAGATCGCGCAGACGCCCAACTACAGCGGCACCATCGGCGCGGCATGGCTCGAGAAGGGCGGCGTCTGGGCGCTCGCGAACCTGCGCGGCGGCGGCGAGTTCGGGCCCGAGTGGCACCTCACCGCGCGGCGCGAAGGGCGGCAGAAGACCCACGACGATTTCGCCGCGGTGGCCGAGGACCTGATCCGGCGCGGCGTCACCTCGCCCAGGCATCTCGGGATCTACGGCGGAAGCCAGGGCGGGCTGCTCGTCGGCGCGACCTTCACGCAGCGGCCCGAGCTCTTCCGCGCGGTCGTGGCCACCGTGCCGCTCGCCGACATGAAGCGCTACAACAAGCTGCTCGCCGGCGCCTCGTGGATGGGCGAGTACGGCGATCCCGACGACCCGAAGGACTGGGCGTTCATCTCGAAGTACTCGCCGTACCAGAACCACTCGAAGGACAGGAAGTATCCGAAGATTTTCTATACCACCACCACGCGCGACGACCGCGTGCATCCGGGCCATGCGCGCAAGATGGTCGCGCGTCTGAAGGAGCAGGGGCACGAGGTGCTCTACTTCGAGAACACCGAGGGCGGGCACGGCTCCGGTGTCACTCCGGCGCAGCAGGCCTACAGCGCGGCGCTGATCTACACGTTCTTCCTCGACGAGCTGCGCTAGGGCTCCCTCCCTTGGGGGAGGGGCGGGGAGGGGAGTTCGGTTTATAATCCCGCTTCGCCCGGAGAGATGCCCGAGAGGCCGAAGGGGGCGCCCTGCTAAGGCGTTATATGGGCTTAAACCCGTATCGAGGGTTCGAATCCCTCTCTCTCCGCCACTATTCCCGAACTGGAGTCGGCTTCGGATGCCGCTCCGAGTATCCTCCGCCTCCGCAACCGATCAGTTCTGTTCCGTGGAAGGCGTGCTCTCCGCGAACGGCCACACGCCCTGCCCGAAGCGCAGAACCAGGGCGCCGCTGTCGTGGCACATCGTGGTGAGGAGCCCCCTCGCATAGTCGAAGTCGAGGCGCGAGGCGCACCAGTCGGGCCCGCCCGCGCGCCACTGGGCCCGGGTCACGTGGTTGGAGCCGTAGACCTTGGTCGCCGTGCCGGCCGGATTGAAATACGCGATCTCCTTCGGGCGCAGCGGATCGCGGATGTCGAAGACGCGAATCCCGGAATTGAAATACCCGCAGGCCAACGCGGTGGCATTGTCGCGATTGTCGACCGAGCAATAGTGGCTACCGTACGTGAAGGTGGTCAGGCCCACGACATCGGGTGCCACCTTGCTGCAGTTGGCCGGGTCGTGGATCTCGAGCATCATCTTCGAGGCCAGCTTCGGATTCTTCTCGTCGCTGATATCGTAGAGGCGGGCGATCGGAAACGGCGTCATCTTCATCGAGCACGCGTTGTTCAGGTTCACGTTCGCCGGATCGGCGAGGCCGCCGGAGCCCGCTTCATCGACCATCACGATGTACGGCTTGCCCGCGATCTTGACCGGGATCGTGTGCTGCGCGACCGATCCGTCCTTGAACGCGGCGAACGAGATCAGCTTCATCTTCGCGTCCGCTTTGCGCGCCTGGATCTCGGAAGTGTCGAGGATCAGGAAGCCGTTTTTCCCCGGCGCGTTGGCATCGAGCACCTCGGCCGGCGTGGGAATGTTGATGGCGACGCCGTACATCCGGGTACCGTCGTTGCTGACCGAGAGGCCGTGCGGGATGACGCCGATCGGATTCATCACCGGATCGCGCATGTCGTAGGTGGCGAGGATCTTCGGCTTCGTGGTGTTGGTGATGTCGATCGCGTGATACAGGCCGCTGCGCGTGTTCCCGATGTAGTACGTGAGGCCGTCGGGAGCGACGTTGCCTTCATGCCCGATCTGCGCGCGCACCGGTTGGGGTCCTCCGTCCGTGCCCGTGCCGACCTTGGTGCTCGAGAGGAGCTGCGGGCTGGCGCAACTGCCCGACACGTCATAAATGTCGACCTCTGCTCCGCCGCCGCCGTTCTGGCCGTTGTCGGCGATCAGGATCTGCCGGCGCACGTTGATGCGCAGCGATTCCCACGGATCGAGCATCGCGGGCGTGGTGAGCGACATGATCTTCTTCGGGCTCGCGGGATCGGTGATGTCGATGACCGGCACGCCCGGCGTCACACGGCCGACGATGGCCGCACCGGTCGCGTCCGTGGGCGCCGCGGTCGAGTGATAGAAGCAGGTGCGCCCCGCCTTGTCCCGGAAGGTCGCCGCGGACCAGTTGCCGCCTTCGCCGCGGAACTGCCCGACGAGCGTGAGGTTGCAGTTGAACCCGTTGAAGCTCGAGCGGATCGCGGCGGGCACCTGGCCTTGCAGGGCCGTCTCGACCTTGTCGGTCGAGGCGCACGCGGCCTTCGGTACCGTCATGGGAATTTCCCCGGAGTCGTTCGAGCCGCCGCCGCCCGAGCACGCGCCGATCGAAATCGCGCACACACCGATGAACATCAGGTCACGGGAATTCATGGGGCCTCCTCCGTTTTTTTGGTTTCCCAGAGTGCAGACCCTATGCCCCTGCCGTGGAGCCGTCTTTCACGAAGTCGCCCTGCATGGCAGGAAATCGGCACCGCAGGGCACAATATCGCGATGAACCAATTTCGCCGCTGGATTGCGGAGGGCGCGCGCGCCGCGCCGGATGGCCTGACCCTGGTACTGGCGCCCAGCGATCACGGTGCTCGCCACTTCGCCCAACGTGCTGGTGGTGCATCCGTCGGTGCCGGCGAAGACGTTCGGCGAGCTCGCCGCACGCCGAGGCCTATAACGCGAGTTAGCGGCCCTCTGCGACAGCTTCTCGACAAATCTGCATTTTTCTTCTTTTGGCGTTTACGACTTTCGTGGGAATCAGCCACTCCCTGTAGCTCCTCTCGCCTTCCATCCACTCGAAAGCGGACAGCTCTTTCGCAGACAAGGCGAAGTCGATCGAGACAACGGCGTCGTCGGCCGCGTTCTCGGGCTGGTCAGAAAACCAGACTCCCTCGATGCCGAAGTCGGATGTGTGGCGATCCACATGGTCGAGAAAGCCCTGCCGCAGGATGATGTCGGCATTCGCTCTCGTGGTTCGGTGGTAGAGCCTCATGGCCGTCCGCCCGCCGTGCCGCAACAACGAAGGAGTCTGGCGACTGCCGGGGTTCTTTGCAATATTTGTGCGGCGCCGAACATAGCCGTCCGGATCCGCACCGCCAGTCGAGACGACCACCACGAATTGCCCGGAGCGCGCCTCGCCCCTCAATGAGGGGCCACCACGGGCAGCAGCCGCGCGGTCTCCTGGCGGACGACTTCGTAGCATTCGCAGCAGAGGTCCTCGAGCTTGTCGCGGTCCAGCACCGTGATTTTGCCGCGCTGATATGAAATGATGCCGGCGGCTTGCAGCTTGCCCGCGGCCTCCGTGACGCCTTCGCGCCGCACCCCGAGCATATTGGCGATCAGTTCCTGTGTCATCGTGAGCTCCGGCGTTGGCAACCGGTCGAGGCTCAGCAGCAGCCAGCGGCACAGTTGCTGGTCCACCGAGTGGTGCCGGTTGCAAACGGCGGTCTGAGTCATTTGGGTGATGAGGGCCTGGGTGTAGCGCAGCAAGAGATGCTGCATTGCCCCGCCGCGGTCGAACTGGGCCATCATCACCGCGCTGGGGAGCCGCAAGGCCGTTCCCGCGCTTTGCACCAGGGCGCGGCTGGGAGTCGTCTGCCCCCCCATGAAAAGCGATATGCCCACCAGACCTTCATTGCCGACCACGGCAATTTCAGCAGAAGCGCCGTTCTCGAGGACGTAGAGCAGTGACACGATGCAGTCCGTCGGGAAATAAACGTGCGCGAGCTGCCTGCCCGATTCATACAGGACGTGTCCGAGCGGCATTTCGACAACCTCGAGATGCCGGACGATGCGGTCGAGATCGGTTGCTGACAGCGCCGCGAGAAGCTGATTCTCCCTCGGATCGGGCATTTGCAGTCGTGGCTCCAGGCTAACTTTCCCATTATGCTCTGTCTGCTATGTGTGTTACCGCACAGAGCGGGCGTGTCAAATGCTGCAAGCTGCGCGCATGCAAAAAAACTCCGTTTATGGTCGCCTCCTCGCTAGCCTGGGGTGCGCCACGCTTTTCCTGCTGTCCGCTCCGGCGGCAGCCCAGCTTCTCGGCACTGCCTCCGCCTTCGGTGTCCTGGGTGCGACCCCGAATGTCACCAACACGGGCGCTACTCTCGTCGTCGGCAGCGTCGGCATCTGGCCGGCGGCCTCGATCACCGGATTTCCTCCCGGGATCATCGTTCCGGGCACCGGAGTCCTGCATGCGGGCGATGCGGTCGCGCAGCAGGCGCAGAGCGACACCACCGCCGCCTACCTCCTGCTGGCGGGCCTGGTCAGCGCACCCATCCTTCCCGCGCTCGGCGGGCAGGTGCTCACGCCTGGCGTCTACAACGCGGGCGCGGCGGACCTGACCGGAACCCTCACGCTCAACGGCCCGGGTCTCTATGTGATTCAGGCCACCTCGCTCACGACGGCCAACGGGCCCGGCGCGGCGATTGTGAGCCTGATCAACGGCGCCACTCCCTGCGACGTGTTCTGGCAGATCAGCAACTCCGCGGCGATCGGCACCTTCGCCCAGATTTCCGGAAATATCCTGGCGCTCACGAGCATCACGATCGGGACCAGCGCGAACCTTTCGGGCCGGGCGCTCGCGCGCAACGGCACCGTCACCCTGGCGGGTAACAACGTCACGGCCTGCTCGGGCGGCAGCACACCCGGATTCCTCATTCCCGCGGCGGGCATCTCCGGATCGCCGACCCCCGCACCCACGCTTTCCGAATGGGCGATGATCATGCTGGCCGGGCTGCTGGCGATGGCGGGCTTCGCGGCATTGCGCAAGCGCGCGCGCTAGGCGGCAACGTCTTACGGCTGTAGTCCGGGAGTGTGACGCAGTACCTATCTTCCGGTTGCGCGCGGGGCTACTTTACGGTCATGGACTTCTCCGCCCCGTTTCATGCCACCCTCGCCCGCAATGCGGGCGTCCGCACTGCGCCGCGTGATGGGGCCAGGCACTGTGTCCTCGTGATCGAAGACGACGACTCGATGCTCAAGATGGTCTCCGAGATTTTCGTAACGGCCGGCTTCACCACCCGCACCGGCAGCACTCGCGCGCAGCTCACCGCCGAGCTCAACCGCAAGCCGCTTCCCGACGTGATCCTGCTCGACGTGAACCTGCCCGATACCGACGGCTTCCAGGTGCTCGAGCGCATCCGCAACCATCCCGTGCTCGCGTCGCTTGCCGTCATCCTGATGACCGGCGAGGGCGGCGCAGGCCAGGTGACCCGCGGGCTCGCCCTCGGCGCCGACGGCTACATCACCAAGCCGTTCAAGTTGAGCGGGCTGGTTTCCGCGGTGAATACCGTCCTGGGACTCGACCAGGCCTAGTCGACCTGCGCGCCGGATTCGCGCACCACGGTTCGCCATTTCTCGTATTCGCTGCGCACGAACGCGCCGAACTTCTCCGGCGTGCCGGCGATCGGATCGGCGCCTTCCTCCACCATCCGCGCCTCCACCACCTTCTCCGCGATGATCTCGTTGGTCGCCTTGTTGAGCACGGCGATCACCTCCGGCGGCGTGCCCTTGGGCGCGAAGATGCCGAACCACGACCCCGCTTCGAATCCCGGGAATCCCGATTCCGCCACCGTGGGCACATCCGGCATCGAGCGTGAACGCCGGGCGCTGGAGACCGCGAGCGCCACCAGCGTGCCCGCCTTGATGTGCTGGATCACCGAGGGGATGGTCGCGAACATGAACTGGATGCGGCCCGCGAGCAGGTCCTTCAACGCCTCGGCTCCCTTGTAGGGCACGTGCGTCGCCGTGAAGCCTCCGCGCGAGGCCAGCATGAAGCTCGAGAGGTGCGAAGAGGTGCCGATGCCGGTGGACGCGTAGTTGAGCTCGCCGGGGCGCGCCTTCGCGTACGCAAGGAACTGCTCCATCGTCTTCACGTTCAACCCGGGATGCACCACGAGGACGTTGGGCACGTCGGAAATCTGCGCGACCGGCACGAGGTCGATGAGCGGGTTGTAGGCGAGGTTCTTGTAAAGCGTCGGATTGACCGCCATCGGGCCGACCGAGTTGATGATCAGGGTATAGCCGTCCGCGGGGGCCCGGACGGCGACCTCGGTGCCGAGGTTGCCGCCCGCGCCGGGCTTGTTCTCGATCACGAACGGCTGCTTGAAGCGCTCCGTGAGGCGCTGCGCCACGGTGCGCGCCATGATGTCGGTGGTGCCGCCGGCCGTGAAGGCCACGATGATCTTCACCGGTTTCGCCGGATAGGGCTGTGCATTCGCCGCCAATGCCGCTAGCATGGCGACCGCTGCAACGAGGGACTGGAACATGCGCATCGAATCCTCCCGGGCCAGAGCGCAATTTACACAATTCGAGAGCGACTCATGCAAGAGAGTGATGACCATGTCGCGCGATTCATCGGGTTGCTGGAGCGTGGCCCCGCCGATCGCACGGCGGTCTTCAATCCATGGCGCGATTGCGACGACCGCGACCGCATTCCGCGCGCGACGACCCCGGCGCGGCGCCGCGCGAACCTCGCCGCGTACATCGAAGCGCGGCGCACGAGCGCGCGCTTCATGCTGCTCGGAGAAGCGCCGAGCCACCGCGGATGCCGCTTTTCCGGAATCGCGTTCTGCTCCGAGACCGAGCTGATCCACAAGGAAGGCCTGGTCGCGCGCGGCCCCCTGGAGCTCACCAGCCGCGAGGGGCGCGCGAAGCCGCAGCGCGAGCGCAGCGCCGCGGTGATCTGGGACGAGATCGCGCGCGCGGGCGCCGCGTACGACGTGGTGCTGTGGAACGCGTTTCCATGGCACCCGCATGGCGACGTCGTCACCAGCAATCGCAAGCCGCGGCTGCGCGAAGTGCCGGATGGCCGCGAGCCGATCCAGACATTGCTCGAGTGCTTCAGCCACGAATTGCGGATTTTCGCGGTCGGAAAAGTAGCCGAAATCGCACTCGCGCGCTGGGGCGGGTTCGAGTGCGCGGGATACATGCGCCACCCGGCGCAGGGCGGGGAAAGGCTCTTTCGCGAGCACTTCAGAAATCACGTCGCGAGTCGGCTATAGTTTGCGACCTATGGACGCACCCCTCGATTGCCTCGACACCCCGGCGCTGCTGCTCGACGCCGAGAAGCTCGCGCGCAACTGCCGCGCGATGCGCGAACGCCTGAACGCCCATGGAGTCATGCTCCGCCCGCACGTGAAGACCGCGAAGAACGTGGAAGTGGCGCAGGCCGCGCTCGACGCGCCCTCCGGCGCGATCACGGTCTCCACGCTGCGCGAGGCGGAGTATTTCTTCGACCACGGATTCCGCGACATCCTCTACGCGGTCGGCATCGTTCCCGGCAAGGTGGCGCGCGTGGCCGATCTCATCAAGCGCGGCGCGCGCATGACGACGATCGTCGATTGCGTCGACGCGGCGCGCTGCCTCGCGCGCGAAAGCGCCAAGGCGGGCGTGCGCATCCCGGCGCTGGTGGAGATCGACAGCGACGGGCATCGCGCCGGCATTCCTCCGGGCGACAAGCGGCTGCTCGAGGTGGGCGAAGCTCTCGGGCCTGCCTTCCAGGGCGTCATGACGCACGCGGGCGACTCGTACAACTGCGAGACGACCGATGCGATCCGCGCGATCGCGGCGCGCGAGCGCGAGGCGGTGGTGGCCAGCGCCGACGCGCTGCGCGCGCAAGGTCGCGGCTGCCCGGTCGTGAGCGTGGGCTCCACGCCGACGGCGCGCTTCGGCGACTCGTTCGCGGGCGTGACCGAGGTGCGCATCGGCGTCTACGTCTTCCACGATCTCGTGATGGCCGGCCTCGGCGTGTGCGGCCTGGACGAGATCGCGATCTCGGTGCTCGCCACCGTGATCGGCCACCAGCGCGACAAGCACTGGATCCTCACCGACGCGGGATGGATGGCGCTCTCGCGCGATCGCGGCACCGCGCGCCAGAAGGTCGACCAGGGCTACGGTGTCGTCTGCGATGCCGCGGGCGAGCCGCTCGACGACCTCGTCGTGATCGACGCGAACCAGGAGCACGGCATCGTCGCGCGGCGCGACGGCGGCGCTATCGACTTCTCCCGCTATCCCATCGGCACTCGCCTTCGGATCCTCCCCAATCATGCGTGTGCCACCGCCGCGCAACATGGCGAATACCAGGTGCTGCGCGGCGGCCTTCCGGTCGACGTCTGGGAGCGCTTCAGCGGCTGGTGACTTTCTCCCTCTCCCTTGGGAGAGGGCCGGGGAGAGGGTCCACGCGATATGCAGCACGTAGACGCGCCGGCGCGCGCAGCGCCAAGCAGGCGATCGCCATCGGGCTGTCCAAGGCCCGCAGGGACGGCGTAGCGATTCCGGACAAGGGCAAGAGCGGCGGCAAGGCCAAGCGCTCTGCCGGATCGCATCTCGCCTTGTCGCGGCAAGCCCACGAGGCGGCCAGAAAAGCGGCCCTTCGGGGCACGCTCGGCTGCGGCGAAGAAGGCGGCCCGCACGCGCGCCCACGCCGGCTGAGCCGCGATAAGGGGGAATCTGGCTCGGGCGCGGCGTTTCCGCTATAATTTGCGACTCTTTTGCGCCCGTAGCTCAGATGGATAGAGTACCTGGCTACGAACCAGGGGGTCGTGGGTTCGAATCCTGCCGGGCGCGCCAGA
>JANPHA010000491.1:0-2204 GCA_031424255.1 Burkholderiales bacterium
CCCTGGAAGAACTCAAAGGTGAGCTGGGTGTCGAAAGCCCCGACCATGCCCGATTTGAAGGGGATGTGATGCGCGTCATTACGGCGGTCGCTCAGCGCATCGTCGCGCTTTACCTCGGGGAAGTGATTGCCGACGGCGCGCCGCAGGAAGTCGCGCGGGATCGCCGCGTGGTCGAGGCTTACCTGGGGCAGGCCTACGTTCAATGAGCAGCGCAACGGCCACTCAGGATGATTTCCAGCTCGAGGTCAGGGACCTCGATGTCGCTTACGGCGACTTCCAGGTGCTCTGGCAGGCGGAGCTGAATGTCCGCAAGGGAGAGATCGTCGCGCTCCTCGGGCCGAATGGCGCCGGCAAGTCGACGCTGATGAATACGATCTCCGGTCTCAACAAGCCGGTGGGCGGCAGCGTGACCTTCGAGGGCCGGCGCATCGACGGGTTGCCCGCGCATCAGACCGTGGGCGAAGGCATCTCGCATGTGCTAGAGCGGCGGCGCCTCTTCCCCTTCATGACGGTCGAGGATAACGTGCTGCTCGGTGCGCACAACCCGCGCGCCCGCGCGCAGCGCGACGAAACGCGCGCGCGCGTGGAGGCGCTGTTCCCGCTCCTCAAGGCGCGCAGCACGCAGCTCGCCAATTCGCTCTCGGGCGGCGAGCAGCAGATGGTGGCGATCGCCCGAGGCCTGATGGCGAAGCCCAAGCTGCTCATGGTGGACGAGCCGTTCCTCGGGCTCTCGCCGCGGATGGTCGACGAGATCGGCGCGCTCATGAAGCGCGTGCGAGACGAAGAGGGCATCAGCGTCGTGTTCATCGAGCAGAACGTCGAGCTCGCGCTCGGCCTCGCCGACCGTGGCTTCATCCTCGAATCCGGGCGCACGATCCTGCATGGCCCGTCCTCGGAGCTGCTCGGCTCGTCCGAGGTCAAGCGAATCTTCCTCGGCGACTTCGCCTTCTGAGGAGAAGCCGGGTGGGCGGATTTGCCGAATACGAGCAGTACGACGCGCTGGGACTGGCCGCGCTGGTCAAGCGCCGGGAGGTGACGCCCGCCGAGCTCCTCGACGCGGCGCTCTCGCGGGCCGAGGCGCGCACTCCTACAATCAATGCGATCACCATGCCGCTCGAGGACTACGCGCGCAAGGCGATTGCGCATGGCCTGCCGGCGGGTCCGTTCGAGGGCGTGCCTTTCCTGCTCAAGGACCTGACCGCAAACGTCGCGGGCCTGCGCATGACGCGCACCTCGCGCTTCTTCGCCGACAGCCCGCCGGCGGCGGTGGACTCCGAGCACGTGAAGCGCCTCAAGGCCTCGGGGCTGGTGATCTTCGGCCGCACGAACACCTGCGAGATGGGGCTGTCGCTAACCTGCGAGCCGCAGCTGACCGGCCCGACGAAGAACCCTTGGGACTTGACACGCATTTCGGGCGGATCCTCGGGTGGGGCGGCTGCAGCCACGGGCGCGCGCATCGTCCCAATGGCCCACGGCACCGACGGGTTCGGATCGATTCGTGCGCCCGCCGCCTGTTGCGGGCTCGTGGGACTCAAGCCCACGCGCGGCCGCAACACGATGGCGCCATACGCGGGCGAGTCGCTCGCGGGGCTCGCGGCCGAGCACGGCGTGACCCTGAGCGTTCGCGACTGTGCCGCATTGCTCGATGCAACCGCGGGCGCCGGAGAGGGTGATCCGTATGCGGCCCCTGCGCCAGTGCGACCATTCATCGAAGAAGTGGGCGTCGCGCCCGGCCGCCTGCGCATTGCATTCACGCGCAAGACGCCGGCGGGCACCAAGATCGGCGAGGACAGCCTGCGCGAGCTCGACTCGATCGCGCGACTGTGTGCCGACCTCGGGCACCACGTCGAAGAGGCTGATCCCGCGGTGGAAGGCGAGATGATGGTGCCGACCTTCCTGACGCTGATCGCTGCGGCTACCGTGGTCAACCTCGGCGGCCACCCGAACAAGTAAGCGCCCTCGCCCGGCGAGATAGAGAACGTCACGCGAGCCCTGTACGAGCGAGGCCAGTTGGTCAGCGGCCCCGACTATGCCAAGGCGGTCAACACTGCACACCGGCTGGGCCGGCAGACCGCGGCGTTCTTTGCCGATTACGACGTGCTGCTCACCCCCGGGCTCGCGGGGCCTGCGGCAAAGCTGGGCTGGATCAACATGATGCTCGAGGACGCCGACGAGTACTGGCGGCGCGTGTTCGAGTTCTCGCC
>JANPHA010000492.1:0-4714 GCA_031424255.1 Burkholderiales bacterium
CGTCGTCACCTGCTCGGCGAAGGTCGCAAGGGTGTCGATCATGCTGTTGATGGTGTCCGCGAGCGCCGCGATCTCGCCCTTGGCTTCCACCGCCAGCTTCTGCTTCAAGTCGCCGTTAGCCACCGCGGTCACGACCTTCGCGATCCCGCGCACCTGGCCGGTCAGGTTGCCGGCCATGTAGTTCACGGAGTCGGTCAAGTCCTTCCACGTCCCCGACACGCCCTCGACTCGCGCCTGGCCACCGAGTTTGCCCTCGGTGCCCACCTCACGCGCCACGCGCGTCACTTCCGAGGCGAACGATCGCAGCTGGTCCACCATCGTGTTGATGGTGTTCTTCAGCTCCAGCACCTCGCCCTTCACGTCCACCGTGATCTTCTTCGAAAGGTCGCCGGTCGCAACCGCCGTGGTCACCTCGGCGATGTTGCGCACCTGGCCGGTCAGGTTCCCGGCCATCGAGTTCACCGAGTCGGTCAAGTCCTTCCACGTGCCCGCAACACCCTTCACCTTTGCCTGGCCGCCGAGCTTGCCTTCGGTTCCCACCTCGCGCGCCACCCGCGTCACTTCCGACGCGAAGGAACCGAGCTGGTCCACCATCTTGTTGATCGTCTTCGCGGTGCGCAGGAACTCGCCCTCGAGCGGACGATCGTCGACTTCCAGCGCCATCGTCTGAGACAGATCGCCCTGGGCCACGGCGCCGATCACGCGCGCGGTTTCCGACGTCGGATGGACCAGATCGTCGATCAGCGCGTTCACGCAATGGATCTGGTCGCGCCAGAAGCCGCGCACGTCGCTCATCTCGGCGCGCTGCTTCAGCTTGCCTTCCTTGCCGACCTTCTGGCGCAGCCGCGCGAGCTCCTCGGCCATGCGTTCGTTCAGCTCGACGACTTCGTTGAACGTCTCGGCGAGCCTGCCCTGCATCCCGGTCCATTCGAC
Source organism: Burkholderiales bacterium (assembly GCA_031424255.1). Lineage (GTDB taxonomy): Bacteria > Pseudomonadota > Gammaproteobacteria > Burkholderiales > Usitatibacteraceae > Usitatibacter. The sequence continues at coordinate 934 of JANPHA010000492.1, forward strand.
CGGCAGGCGCACGGAGCTGTCGCCCTGCTTGAGCGCGGTGAGCGCCGAAAGCACGAGCCGGGCTTCCTGGGGTGTGATGGCCGTGGCGGTGGGGACGGGCTTCGCCTTCTCCTCGCGCGTGCGCCTGCGATTGGCGACCGCCGAGCCCGTCTCGTTCATCGTCTTGGTGTCTTTCATGTCCGGGAGGTCCTTATCTCGAGGTGGCACCGAGGTACTTGTCGATGGTCTTGACCTGATCGTCGATGTTGCCGCGCAGCTTCGCGAGCGCGCGCTTCATTCCCGCCTCGTCGAGCTTTCCCGATTCCAGCAGGTGCAGCCACCCGGCCATCGCCGACAGCGGGGTGCGCAGATCGTGGGAAAGGGAACGCATCACATCGCGCGAAACGCCCGTGGGCGCATCGGGATCCCGGCCGAGGACCGAGACCGCCTTCGCGAGCGAGGTCGCGACCGCGGAATCGAGCACGTCGGCGTCGCGCACGACGAGTGCCGCCGCGCATTCCCGCAGCGCCTCGGTGGCGGCTTCCCAGTCTTCCACCTCCACCATTCCGACCCCTGCCGCGCTCAGCGCCTGGCCGAGCGCGGCGCGGCCGTTGGATGGGCTCGAAACCTTCAATATCGTCGTCGTCATGGATCTCGCGTGCGTCTGAAAGGAAAGGGAAAATTTCGTCGGCGGCGCGTCGTTTACCGCGGAGGCTTTTTGAGTATAGACCGCGGCCTTTCCTCGAAAATGTAGGACAGCGCCTACAAACGCCTGTTTAATAAGGAGGGTGTCGAGCAGCTACAATGACGACAGTCGCTCCCCGCCGGGAGTGCCCATCCGAAAGCAAAAAAATGCGCAGCTCCGCGGTGGGCCGAGGCCTCCCCTTGCGGGTTTTCATCGCCGACGATTCCCAGCCCGTCGCCGAGATGCTCACGGAATTGCTTACCGATCCGGGAAGAATCGAAGTGATCGGCGTGGGCGAGACCGAAAGCGAGACGCTCGAATCGATCCGCCGCCTTCGTCCCGACGTGGTGGTGCTGGACCTGCAACTCAAGTCCGGCTCGGGCACGGATGTCATTCGCGCCGTGCGCGCCGATCCTTCGATCCGCGCCACCCGCCTGATCGTGACCTCCAACCACACCGCGCCGCAGCTCAAGGCCGGATGTCTCGAGCTCGGAGCCGAGGCCTATTTCGACAAGGTGAAGGAACTGGGCGCGCTCGCCGCCAAGCTCGCGGAATTGGCGAGCGCCAAGCAGGGCTGAGACGGCCTCAGGAAGGCGGATCCTCGATGCAGACCATGCCGTCCGTCACCTGGACCACGTAGGTCCTCAACGGCACCATGCACGGTGGCGCTTCCACTCGCCCCGTCGGAATATGGAACGCGCCGTTATGGAAATTGCATTCCACGATCTCCCCGTCGACCTCCCCCTCGGAGAGCGATCCGGGGCCGTGCGTGCATGCGTCGTCGGTCACGAAGAAGCGCCCGCCCAGGTTGAAGACCGCGAGCACGAGCCCGTCGCGCTCCACTTTGAGGGCGCCCCCGTCGGGGACTTCGGAAATCGGGCACAGGTCGATCATGGCGAGGGGCGAGGGAAGCGTCGGCGTTGACCGCATTTTAGCGCGATGCTACCGTGGATACCAGAATAGGAACGCCGTTCTTCATAGCAGAACGCTCCTTTCCAGCGCATCATCCCGAAAGAAATCACGATGAAAGCCGAACAGAACGAACTGTTGGTCCGTACCGGGCCGGGGACGCCCATGGGCGAGCTTTTCCGCCGCTACTGGCAGCCGATCCTGCTTTCGTGGGAGCTGCCCGAGGCCGATGGCCCGCCGGTGCGGGTGAAATGCCTCGGCGAGCGCATGGTCGCCTTCCGCGACACGCAGGGCCGCCTGGGCCTCGTCGACGAGTTCTGCGCGCACCGCGGCGTTTCGCTCTGGTTCGGCCGCAACGAGGAGAGCGGCCTGCGCTGCCCGTACCACGGCTGGAAATACGACGTGAACGGCCAGTGCGTCGAGGTGCCCTCCGAGCCGGCCGAGAGCGGCTTCTGCCAGAAGATCAAGCTGAAGTCCTATCCGCTGTTCGAGCGCGGCGGCGTGATCTGGGTCTACATGGGGCCGGCCGAGCAGCGGCCCCCGGAGCCGGAATGGGAATTCGCCACCGTGCCGCCGGAGCAAAGCTATATGTCCAAGCGCCTGCAGGAATGCAACTGGGTGCAGGCGATGGAAGGCGGCATCGATTCGAGCCACGTGTCGTTCCTGCACAGCGGAGCGCTCAACACCGACCCGCTGTTCAAGGGCTCGAAGGGCAACCAGTACAACCTCGGCGACAAGAAGCCGGTGTTCGAAGTGGTCGAGAGCGAGGGCGGCCTCTACATCGGCGCGCGCCGCAATGCCGAGGACGGCAAGTACTACTGGCGCATCACGCCGTGGGTGATGCCGTGCTTCACCATGGTTCCACCGCGCGGCGACCATCCGATGCACGGGCACTTCTGGGTGCCGATGGACGACGAGAACTGCATGGCGTGGAGTTTCGACTACCACCCGGTGCGCGCGCTCTCGCCGGCCGAGCGCAAGGCGATGGAAGAAGGCCACGGCGTGCACGTCATGGTGCACCCGGTGAGCTTCCGGCCGCTGCAGAACAAGGACAACGATTACCTGATCGATCGCGCCGCGCAGAAGGCCGGGGCCACGTTCAGCGGCGTGCAGGGCATCGGCATGCAGGATGCCTCGCTGCAGGAAAGCATGGGGCCGATCCAGGATCGCACCAAGGAAAACCTCGTCTCCACCGACAACGGCATCATCATGGCGCGCCACCGGCTGATGAAGGCCGCCAAGGAGCTGATGGCCAAGGGCACGCTGCCTCCCGGCAGGGAGCCTGCGCACCAGAAAGTACGCTCGGTCGCGGTCGTGCTGCCGTCGGGCACGCCGTTCAAGGAAGGCGCGGGCGATGCACTGAAGGCGCGCGAAGGCACTGCACAGACGTCGGTCTAATCGAACAAGGAAGAACAAGTTGGAAAAAGTGCTGGCCGCAGTGAGGGTCGCCCCGGGCAGGACCGAGATCCGCGAATTTCCGATGCCGGACATTCCGGAGGATGCGGCGTTGCTCAAGATGGAGGTCGCCGGCATCTGCGGCACGGATGTGAAGCTCTACAAGACGCCGCCCTCGTCCACCCCGGTGATCATGGGCCATGAGAACATCGGCTACATCGCCAAGGCGGGCCGCGCGTTCACGCAGCGCAAGGGGTTCAAGGAAGGCGACCTCGTATTCATCGAGCACTACGTCTCGTGCGGCAAGTGCGAGTGGTGCCACCTCGGCCAATACCGGCACTGCGAGAACACCGACTGGCGCTCCAACCCCGACGCGATCCGCTACGGCTACACCTCGGCGGAAAAAGCGCCGCACCTGTGGGGCGGCTTCGCGCAGTACGTCTACCTGCCGTGGAACGCGGTCGTGCATCACGTGCCCGCGGGCGTCTCGCCGGAGCTCGCCGGAATCGTGACCCCGATGGCGAACGGCATCGAGTGGTCGCTCTTCGACGGCGGCGTCGGCTACAACTCCACGGTGCTGATCCAGGGGCCGGGCCAGCAGGGGCTGTCGCAGACGGTGATCTGCAAGCAGGCGGGCGCTTCTCTCATCATCGTCACGGGAACCTCCAAGGACGCGGCGCGCATGGAGGTCGCGAAGCAGCTCGGTGCCGACCACGTGATCGACGTGCAGAAGGAAGATCCGCTCGCGCGCATCCGCGCGATCACCGGCGGCAAGGGCGTGGACGTGGTGCTCGACTGCACCGCGGGCGCCGG
>JANPHA010000493.1:0-10658 GCA_031424255.1 Burkholderiales bacterium
AAATCCTCGACAAGCCGCTGGCGAATCGCGAGCGCCTCGTTAAGTTGCTGTCCACGAGAGCGCCTTGGGATCGATAGACGTTCGTCATCTCACTGCTCCCGCGCCCCTCTCCTCTGATCACATCCTCGAGGCGTTTCGCTGTACCGAACCCAGCCTCGAACGTTGGCTCAAGGATCGTGCTCGCAAGAACGAGGCGCAGGGAGCCTCTCGCACCTATGTTGTGGCAACGAACCGCGAGGTAGTGGGTTACTACTGCCTGAGTGCCGGTGCCGTTGCTCATGAAGGCGCCGCGTCCAGTGTTCGACGCAACATGCCAGACCCGATTCCGGTGATCGTACTGGGACGCCTGGCTGTCCACCAGGACTGGGCGAGCAAGGGGATTGGGACCGGGCTCTTGAAGGATGCGGTCATTCGATCGATTGCTGCCGCCAAGGGCCTCGGCGTGCGAGCCATTCTTTGCCATGCGATCTCGCCGCGGGCAGGAGACTTCTATCTAAAGCACGGTTTCGTCCAAAGCCCCATCGACCCGCTGACCCTCATGCTGAATCTGACGGCCCTGGCCTCCAAACGCTGAGCGATTCGCGGCTTCAGCGCCGGGGCCCCGCAAGTGCTGATGACATATGGCGCCACGCCAAGATCTGCCGCGTCGCCAACGTCGTGCGCCCCTATATGGAAAGCGTATCGTGACCGCGGTCAAGAACCTGGGCGCCTCGATTTCCGGGCCATCGTGCTTCGTCCTGCGTGGAACCCCGCCTGGACGCGGCCGTCTTTCACGACCGGCCCAGTGACTCCTGCAACCATTTCGAGCTTGGCCCGTCGGCCGCGAGGATTTGCTCCAGGCGGCTCCGCACTTTGTCCGCCTGCCCCGAACTCGCGGCCGCTTCGAGGGCGTATCGGTACGCATCCCTCGCATCGAGGCTCGTCATTTCATAGCCAAATCCACGAGAGATCCAGAAGAGCGCTGCAACGGCGGCTTCTCCCGAGAACGCGGGCTGGGTCTTCAAATGGTCGCGCGCGGCCCGGATCAGGGTCTTCGGGTCGCACGGTGAGCGAGTTGCGAGCTCGATCGCAAGCTCGAAACGCCCGAGCGATTTTGCCGTCGCAAACCACTTGCCCTCCTCACCAGGACTGGACCTGACGAGGTCGTTCAACAAGCGATCGGCATCGATCTCGGGATACTTTTTCGCGAGCGCCCGAAACGTCGCGATGCGGGTTGCGCCTTGATTGGCTTCGATGGCGTACTTCTCGTAGGCTTCCGTTCGCCGCCCTGCGTCGAGAAGCACCTTCTCGGCAAATCGGGCCAGCGCCCCCAACGGAGTGTTGATCCCAGCCCGGCTCGTCATGTAGGCGATCGCCTCGTCGGCTCGACCCCGGGAGGCCAGCACCCGCCCGCCCCACTTCAAGTAGGGCCAGATGGGCGTGCGGTCGTTGTCCAGCAATTCGAGCAGCTCGTCATGCCGTCCGGCCGTGAACAACGCGCTGTAGCAGAGACTCGTCCCCTTGAACCACGCAAACACCCCTCGCTTCCGCTCTTCAGCAACCCGTCGAAGAGTCGGCAGGAGATCATCGGCCCACCGCGACGATTCTTCCGGGGTTGCGCACAGCTCACCCCAGTGGTCACCAAGTGACTCGATGTAGGGCGGGTCGTCCTCCTGGATTGCCTCGAAGAGGCGATCGAGCCACTTGGCACGAACTGCCGGTGTCGCCGGAGCTTCGATGATCATCGGCGCCAGCTCCGCAACGGCAGCGTAGACCGCGTTGCCTAACGCTCCGGACGAGCTGTCGACGTCGCGCACGGCAGGAGAAATCTTTTCGAGGAATAGCACCGCCCCCTCCGCCGCTTGCATGGCGTCGTGCCTGGCGACAGCACGAATCTCCGACAGCGCCTCGTGGACCCGAGTGATCGCGATATTGGTACCGCGCCAGCCAAAGGCCGAACGCCGAAGTCTGCTACGAAATGCCCAAAGCGGCGCGGCTCGCATTACCGCTTCTGCCGAGACCCCAGGTCGAGAACATCGAAGGAGCCTTCTGCTTTGGATTCCGTGATGGCCGAATGGAGCGCTCTCTTGAGGAGCGGCCTGGAAAGATCCAGCGACCCTCTCTTGGGATTCGGACCGAATGGCTCACCAGGTGCTATGCCGAACCATTCGTCATCCAGCACGAGACCCGGTCGTTCCTTCGGACCGGGCCGAGGAATCTTGCCCTCGGGAAAACGACACTGGACGATGTCGCCCGGCTTTGGCGGAGGAAAATCCACTTCTAACGAATCAGCGACTCGACGATGCCGGCCTTCTTCCGCCGCGGCTGATGCTTGCGTACCGCCTCGAGTTGTCGGCGGGACAGAGGCGGATAATCGCCCTCCCCAGGCTTCGCCGACGTTGCGCTTTCGTCCACTTCCTTCTTCAGGAAAGCGAGTGCGTAGTGAACCGTTTGCGTTTCGTTGAACCCGAGCCTCTTGGCCAGGTCTTTCAACGTGTCGCGGCTGACCCGGGTGAGGGCATCGTCGGCGAAGTGAATCGGCAGGACCGATTTTTGCGCCGACTTTGGGGTCTTCGACGAACTCCGAGCTCGAGGGGTTGCCATTTGGGCGGCTCCGGATCAATTAGATAATGAATATATAAGAATTATACTATCGCCCATCGAGGTTATGCAACGGAAGGGGCAGGTCGAGAAAAGTAGCGGAAAAATAGCGGATCGCCACATATTCCGTTACAACGGCAATCTGGACGCGCGCGGCGGCGGGATAGAATGGCCGCATGGGAAAACTTCCCACATCCCGCCATGCCTCGTAAGCCCATCGCAGGCCGCGCTCCGCACGCTGCCGCCGGCCTCGACCACGCCGTGCGCCACGTGCTGCGCCCGCTCGTGCGCCTGCTGCTCGCAAAGGGGGTCCCCTATCCCGCATTCAGCGCGATGCTGAAGGACGTCTATTTCGACGTGGCGACCCGCGACGTCGCCCACGCAAGCGAGCAGACCACCAGCCAGATCAGCCTCATCACGGGATTGCACCGCAAGGACGTGGCGCGCATGCGCAGCGCCTCGGCGCCTCCGGCCGACCTTGCGGTCGAGACCTCGATCGCTTCCGAAGTCTTCACGCGCTGGATCAGCGACCGGCGCTATCTCGATCGCAAGCTGCGCCCGAGGCCGCTCGCGCGCTTGGCGAGCAAGGGTGGGGAGACGTCGTTCGAGTCGCTCGCCACGGGCGTGAGCAAGGACATCCGCGCGCGCGCGCTGCTCGACGAGCTGCTGCGCCTCGATCTCGTGAGCATCGACGACGAAGACCGGGTGAATCTCAACCAGAAGGCCTTCGTCCCGCGGCGCGGCTCCGACGAGATGCTGCACTACTTCGGCGAGAACGCCCACGACCATCTCGCCACCGCGGTGCACAACCTGCTGGGCGAGGAGCCGGCGTACCTCGAGCAGGCGATCTTCGCGGGCGACTTGAGCGCCGAATCCATCGAAGAGCTGGCCGCGCTGGTGCGGCTCGGTTGGGAAGAGATCATGCGCGACGTCGTGCCCCGCGCCAGCGAGCTCGATGCGCGCGACACGAAGGAGAAGCGCAACGCCATGCGGATGCGCTTCGGCATCTATTTTCACGCGGCACAAAAGGACAAGCCGGCCGGGCGCCCCCCGAAACCGGCGACGAGCGGCAAACGCAAGAGCAAGGCGCGCGTAAAAGCACCCACGTGATGCCTGAGGGAGAACGACGATGCGCGTACCGACCGGATTGACGCTCGCACTCTTCGCGAGCTGGCTCCTGGTTTCCTGCGGACCGGGTGGATCGACATGGCTGGCCGGCGTCGGCAGCGGTGGAACCGGCGGCAGCGTGTCGTCCGGGCCGATCACCGGGTTCGGCAGCATCGTGGTGAACGGCGTGAAGTTCGACGACACCGGGGCGCGCGTCACGATCGACGGCGTCCCCGATCGCGCGGTGAGCGAATTGAAGCTGGGCATGGTGGTGGACGTGCGCGGTGTCATCCGCTCCGACGGCACCGGCAAGGCCGACGAGATCTCGGCCACGCTCTCCGCCCAGGGGCCGGTCGCCTCCGTGGACGCATCGACGGCAACACTGCGCCTCCTCGGGCAGCGCGTGCGCGCCGATTCGCACACTGTCCTCGACGGCTTCGCATCGATCGACGCCATCGCCCCGGGCGATGTCATCGCCGTCAGCGGGCTCAAGGATGTCGCGACCGGCGAGTTCGCGGCCACGCGCATCGAACGCCGCCCGTCGCTCCCGGCGAGCGCCACGCCGATCGCGGTGCAGGGCTCGATCGCGGGTCTCACCGGCACGACCTTCCGCATCGACGAGCTCACCGTGAGCTATTCCGGCGCGCAGCTGCTCGACCTGCCCGCGGGTGGCCTCACGAATGGACTCGCGGTCGCGGTCACCGCGGCGCAGCCCCCCACCGGCGGCCTGCTCGTGGCCGCCTCGGTTCGCAACCTCGCGGTGGCGGCACCCGAAGGCACGAAGGTCGAATACACCGGGTACATCTCCAACTTCGCCTCGCCGGCGCGCTTCCAGGTGGGGACGCTCACGGTGAACGCCGCGAACGCCGCGTTCGTCGGCGGCAGCTCCGCGAACCTGTCGAACGGCGCCAAGGTGGAGATCGAGGGCACGTCTTCCGCCGGCGTCGTGAATGCGGTGCGCATCGAGCTGCTTTCGATCGTCCCGCCGCCCACGACCGTCATCGAAGGCACGGTCACCGACTTCATCTCGGTAGCCAACTTCCAGGTGCGCGGCCAGCGGGTCGATGCGACCAACGCGCACTTCACCGGCGGGAGCGCCGCGGCCCTCGCCAACGGGCGCTCCGTGCGCCTCACCGGCATGATTTCCGGCAGCGTCTATGCCGCGGTCTCGGTCGAGTTCACCGACACGATGCCGCCGGAAGCGGAGCGTCTCGCGGTGGACGGCCTCGTCTCCGATTTCGTGAGCCCCGCGAGCTTCAAGGTGAATGGCCGCGCGGTGACCACGATCTCCTCCACGGTTTTCTCGGGCGGTAGCGTCGGCGATCTCGCCAACGGCCGGCATGTCGCCGCCGAGGGCGTCGTCATGGGCGGCGTGCTGAATGCCGCCACGCTCACGATCTATCCGGTCCAGCAGGTGCCGACGGTCACGACCGCGGGGCTCATCGCGAACTTCGTCTCGCCCGCGAGCTTCACCGTGAATGGGCAGGCGGTATCGGCAAGCGCCTCGACGGCGTACGTGTCCGGCACCGCGGCAAGCCTCGCCAACGGCGTGAGCGTCGTGGTGACGGGAACGATCTCCTCCGGCGTGCTGGCGGCCACGAGCATCGAGATCAAGCCGCGGGAGGACGATTCGAAGGCCGAGGCCGAAGGCTACATCACCAATTTCGTCTCGCCGAGCAATTTCAAGGTCCAGGGGCAGATCGTCGATGCGAGCACGGCGACCTACGAGCACGGCACGTCGGCGGACCTCGCCAACGGGCTCAAGGTCCACGCGACCGGCCGAATCGCGAACGGGGTGCTGAAGGCGACCTTGCTGCAGATCGACCGCTAGGCGGTGCCGTACTTGGTCTCGACCTGCACGCCGATGGAGCGCAGGAAATCCGAGGGCAGCACGCCGCCGGCGGACACGATGACGGTGTCGTTGGGCAGCACCAGGTTTTCACCCTGCTGCTCGAGGCGCACCTCGAGGGGCGCGATCGATTTCACGTTCGAGTTGAGAAGCACGTTGATATGGCGGCGGCTCGCGGCATCCTCGAGCCGAGAGCGATTCTTCGCCTTCACGCGCGAGAACGCCTCGCCGCGATAGGACAGCGTCACCTGCGCGCCCGGCTGCTCGCTCACCGCGAGCGCGGCCTCGAGCGCGCTGTCGCCTCCGCCCACCACGAGCACCTTGCGGCCGCGATACTGCTCCGCGTCGATCAGGCGGTAGACGACCTTGGGCAGCTCCTCGCCCGGCACGTCGAGCTTGCGCGGCGTGCCGCGCCGGCCGATCGCGAGCAGCACCGTCTTGGTGCGATAGGTGCGCCGCGACGTCTTCACGACGAAGGCGCTCCCCTCGGGCGACAACGCCTCCATGCGTTCGCCGAAGCTCACCGCGAGCCCGGTGCGGCGGACGATCGACTGCCAGAATTCGAGCAGCGCTTCCTTGCTCACCTCGCCGAAGCGCACTTTCCCCACGATGGGCAGTACGACCGGCGCCGTCATCGCGATCTTGTTGCGCGGATAGTGGTAGACGCTGCCGCCGAGCCCCTCCTCCTGCTCGATCAGCACGTACTTGAGCTTGCGCTCCATCGCGCCCAGCCCGGCCGCGATGCCGGCCGGCCCCGCGCCGACGATGAACGCGTCGAGCTCCGCGGCTCCGCGGCGCTTCCCCGCCTCATCCATCGAAGCGATCGCCTGGCGGCCCTGCTCCGCGGCCTTGCGGATGAGGCCCATGCCGCCCAGCTCGCCCGCGATGAAGAGCCCCGGCACATTGGTCTCGAAGTTCGGCTTCACGCGCGGGATGTCCATGCCGCGCTTGGAGGTGCCGAACACGAGCGAGATCGCTTGCGTCGGGCAGGCGGCCATGCAGGCCCCGTGGCCGATGCACGCGGCCGGATTCACGAGCTGCGCCTTGCCGTTGATGATGCCGAGCGCGCGCTCCGGGCAGGCGCTGACACAGCTCGCCGAGACGCAGCAGCGCACCGGATCGATCACCGGATGCAGCGAAGGCGGCTCCAGCAGCCCGGCCTGCCGGGCTTCCTCGAGCTGGCGTGCGTGCGCCGCTTCACGCCGGCCATGCAAATACAGGTAAACCGCGAGCACAGCCAGCAAAGGCACCAGGTAAACCAGGTAAACCGACATCTCGACTCCTTGTCCGGGCTCGCTTGACTGAATCGGGCGGGGCCGGTATCTTGCAGGCGTGGGAAAATATCCCACGCACAACAATAATGACACAAGCGGCGGGTGTCGAACGGACCCGCACTGTGCCGCGGGCGCGCTCAGGGCGGTCCCAGGGCAGACAACAAGTGCAACAAGCCATGAAGCTGGAGGGCCCCGTTCGCGAACCCGCGCTGCAGGTGCCGCGTCTCGCGCGCCGCGTTCCATGGACGCTCGCGGCGACGCTGCTCGCGGCCGCGGCGGTCTGGTGGGTCGCGACCTCCGGAGCCTACACGGCCGGCGACGAGATCGGCTACAACCTCGGCCTCGCGGGCGGCATCCTGATGCTGCTCCTCCTTATATACCCGCTGCGCAAGCGCGTTCGCGCCCTCGACGCGATGGGCCCGATCAAGCATTGGTTCTCGATGCACATGGCGCTCGGCATCGCGGGACCGGTGCTGATCCTGCTGCATTCGCGCTTCGAGCTGGGATCGCTCAACGCGAGCATCGCGTTCTGGAGCATGGTGCTGGTGGCCACGAGCGGCGTGGTCGGCCGCTTCCTCTACCGGCGCATCCACCACGGGCTCTACGGCCGCAAGGCGTCGCTCGAGCAGATCCGCGCGCACGCGGGCATGGGCGAGGGCGAGGCGCGCACGTGGCTTCGCCACCTGCCCGCTGTGCTGGAGATCTTCGACCGCTTTGCCGCCGATGCCGAGGTCGTGACTCGCGCCGGTTTGCGCCAACCGGTGAAATTCATGGCCCTCGGCGTGAAGGCGCGGCTCGCCGCGCGCCGCGCGCGCCGCGCGCTGGCGAACGACCTCCCGCTCGTGGCCGAGGCGCGCGGCTGGGACGCGGCCACGCTCGAGCGCCGGCTCCACAAGGGCGAGAAGCTGGTCGGCGCGTATGTCACGCACGTGCAGGACGTCGCCCAGTTCGAGGCCTACGAGCGGCTCTTCGCCCTCTGGCACGTGCTGCACCTGCCGTTCGTCTTCATGCTCTTCTTCTCCGCCGTGGCGCACGTGGTCTACGTGCACATGTACTGATGGCCGATGCGCGAGCGCTCCTCATCGCCGCCCTCCTCGCTCTCCTCGGCATGGCCGCCCCCGCGCACGCGCAACTCGAGGGCGCGCTCATGCCCGGCAAGCTCATCGCCGGCCACGCGAAGCTCGAGGCCGACTGCGCCAACTGCCACGTGCGCTTCGACAAGCGCGCGCAGGACCGCCTGTGCCTCGATTGCCACAAGCCGGTGGCCGAAGACATCAAGCGGCACGAGGGGATGCACGGGCGCATCAAGCTCGACACCTGCCGCAGCTGCCACACCGAGCACAAGGGCCGCGACGTGAACATCGCCGCGTTCGACGAGCGCAAGTTCGACCACGACGCGACCGACTTCGCGTTGCGCGAGGCGCATCGCGTCGTCAAGTGCGGCTCGTGCCACGTGGCGGGACGCAAGTTCCGCGACGCGCCGCGGGAATGCGTGGCGTGCCATCGCAAGGATGACAAGCACAAGGGCTCGCTTGGGCCGGCCTGCGCGAGCTGCCACGGCGAGGCGAACTGGAAGGACATCCGCTTCGACCACGACACGACGCGCTTCAAGCTGCTCGACAAGCACGCCAAGGCCGCCTGCACCGCCTGCCACAAGAGCGCGGATTTCAAGAGCGCTCCGCTCACCTGCATCGGCTGCCATAAAGCAGACGACAAGCACAAGGGCCGCTTCGGCGAGAAATGCGAATCCTGCCACGGCGCGGCCGACTGGAAGCGCTCGACCTTCAACCACGACACGGCCACCAAGTACGCGCTGCGCTTCAAGCACCGCAGCGCCAAGTGCGAGGCGTGCCACACCGGATTCATCTACCGCGAGAAGCTCGAGACCACGTGCGCCTCGTGCCACAAGAAGGACGACAAGCACCGCGGCACGCTCGGTCCGCTGTGCGGCGATTGCCATACCGAACAGTCCTGGGACAAGGCGAAGTTCGACCACTCGAAGACGCATTTCCCGCTCACCGGCAAGCATGCCGACGCGGAGTGCAAGGCCTGCCACAAGGACAACTCGAGCTTCAAGGACACGCCGCGCGCCTGCCTTGCCTGCCACCGCAAGGACGATACCCACAAAGGCCGCTACGGCGAGAAGTGCGAGACCTGCCACAACGACACCTCGTGGAAGAAGATCCTCTTCGATCACGACCGCGACACGAAATATCTGCTGCGCGGCGCGCACAAGACCACGGGCTGCCAGAAGTGCCACACCGGCACGCTGTACGTGGACAAAACCCCGGTCACGTGCATGGCCTGCCACCGCAAGGACGACAAGCACCTCGGCCAGCTCGGCGAGAAGTGCGACGCCTGCCACGTCGAGGACAACTGGAAGCGCATCGTGCGCTTCGACCACAACCAGACGAAATTCCCGCTGCTGGGGCGCCACGCCCTCGCGGACTGCAAGGCATGCCACGCCACGCCGGCCTTCAAGGACGCGAAGAGCGATTGCCTGTCGTGCCACGGGAAGGACGACGTGCACCGCCGGCAGCTCGGCGCGAAATGCGAGGCCTGCCACAACGCGCGCGACTGGAAGGCGTGGGACTTCGACCACACCCGGAAGACCCGTTACCCTCTCGACGGCTCGCACGCGAAGCTGCGCTGCGAATCCTGCCACCGCGTGCCCGCAAGGGACGACCTTCGCCTGCCGATGACGTGCGCGGCCTGCCATGAGAAGGACGACGTGCACGAGGGCAAGTTCGGCCGCCTGTGCGAACGCTGCCACACGACCGACAAGTTCATCCGCATCAAGCCCGGCATGGGACGTGGAGTCATCCAATGAGCATGCGGCGCGATTCTTTCTTCCTCGCGGGACTCGCCGCGATCCTCCTGGTGGGCGCATTGCTGCTTTCCGGCATCGCCTCCGCCCAGTCGATCCGCAAGGACACGTTCAACCACGCCACCACCGGCTTCCCCCTCACCGGGGCGCACGAGCAAGCGAAGTGCGAGACCTGTCACGTGAACGGCATCTTCAAGGGCACGCCCAAGGACTGCCTGCAATGCCATGGCCCGTCCGCGCGCATCTCGAGCGTGACGATGCCGCAGAACCACATCCCGGTCTTCGAGAACTGCACGGTGTGCCACACCACCACCAAGTTCTACGGCGCGCGCTACAACCATGCGGGAGCCGTGCCCGGAAACTGCAGCCAGTGCCACAACGGCACCACGATGGCGACGGCCAAGCCCTCGGGCCACATCGTGACGACCGCCTCCTGCGATTCGTGCCATCGCACTACCGCGTGGGTGCCGGCGAGCTTCAGCCACGCCGCCATCGCCCCGGGCTCGTGCGCCCAATGCCACAACGGCACGTCGGCGCGCGGCAAGTCGGCCGCGCACCTCATCACCACCGCTTCATGCGACGCATGCCATGCGACCAGCGTCTGGTCGCCCGCCACGCGCTTCGACCACGCCGGGGTACTCCCCGGAACGTGCGCGCAGTGCCACAACGGCGTGCAAGTGCAGGGCCAGAAGCCCGGCCACATTCCGACGAAGGCGTCGTGCGATTCGTGCCACGCGCCGTCCGGCTGGCTGCCGGCGCGCGTCGATCACACGGGCGTCGTCCCCGGGACTTGCGCCACGTGCCACGACGGCAAGTCGGCCACGGGCAAGAAGCAGAATCACATTCCCACCACGGCGTCGTGCGATACCTGCCATCGCACCACCGCGTGGAAACCCACGAGCTTCAGCCACAAGGGGATAGCGACCGGGACGTGCGCGCAATGCCATAACGGCGTCGTCGCGGCCGGCAAGCCGCGCAACCACCTCGTCACCTCGAGTTCTTGCGACAGCTGCCACGCCAC
>JANPHA010000494.1:0-13068 GCA_031424255.1 Burkholderiales bacterium
TCGCGCGCCATCGCGTGCTGCATGCGGTTGGCGAGGAAGCCGGGAATGTCCTTGCGCACCTGGACCGGAACCTTGCCGAGCGAGCGCATCAGCTCGCCGACTCTCTCCGGCAGCCCGGTCTTGGTCTTCTTCGAGCGCACCACCTCGACCAGCGGTACGAGGTGCGCGGGCAGGAAGTAGTGCAGCCCGATCATGCGTGCCTGCGTCTGGAGCCCCGCGGCGATCTCGCTGATCGGAAAGCTCGAGCTGTTGCTCGCCACCACGGCGTCGGGGCGCGCGACCTTCTCGAGCTCGGCGAAGAGCTTGCGCTTGAGCTCGAGCTTCTCGGGAATGCACTCGATCACGATCTCGACGTCTTCCCAGGGCACGTCCTTCAACGCGGCGTGCGTGGTGAAGCGCTCGAGGCTCGCCTTCGAGCCGATCTGCTTCAGGCCCTGGGCGTAGTAATCGGGGAGCTTCCTGCGCGTGGCTTCCGCAAGCTCGACCACGTGGGCCTGCCAGCCGCCCGCGGCGAACGTGAGCGCCACATCCGCGCCCATGTTGCCCCCGCCGATGATCGCCGCGTGACGCCGGTTTTTCTTCACCAAAAAAGTATACTTCATGCTCCCCTTTCGCGGAGAGAAGAAGCCATGCACTCCAGGATCAAACACGCTACGGCCCTCGCGGTTGCCGCGCTGATGCTCGCGCCCGCCGTCTCTCTCGCGCAGAACTATCCCAACAAGGCGGTCACGATGATCGTCCCCTATCCGCCCGGCGGGGCGACCGACATCATCGGGCGCGTGCTCGCGCAGAAGCTCTCCGAGCGATTGGGCCAGCAGTTCGTGGTCGACAATCGCTCCGGCGCGGGCGGCAACATCGGCGCGCAGGTGGTCGCGAGCGCCAAGCCCGACGGCTACACGCTGCTGATGGGTGCGATGACCAGCCACTCGATCAACGCGACGCTGCAGAAGGACACCGCGAAATTCAGCCTCGAGCGGGACTTCACGCCGATCTCGATCGTCGGCACCGTGCCGCTCGTGCTCGTCGTGAATCCCTCGGTTCCCGCGACGACGCTGAAGGAATTCATCGCGCTCGCGAAGGCGAAGCCCGGCGAAATGACCTACGCTTCCTCGGGCAACGGCTCGCCGCAGCACCTCACCGCCGAGCAGTTCAAGCTCGCCACCAGGACCGACATGGTGCACATCCCGTACAAGGGCAGCGGCCCGGCGATGATCGACCTGATGGGCGGGCAGGTGAAGTCGATGATCGAGACGGTTCCGGCCGCGGTGACCTACGTCAAATCCGGCAAGCTGCGCGCGATCATGGTCACGACCAAGCAGCGCGTGGAATCATTGCCCGACGTACCGACCTCGGCGGAGGCCGGCATGCCGGGATTCGAGGCGGTCTCGATCTTCGGATTGGCGGCCCCCGCGGGAACGCCGCGCCCGGTCATCGACAAGCTCAACGCCGAGTTGAAGACGATCCTCGCGATGCCCGACGTGAAGGCGAAGCTCCTCGAGCAGGGCGCCTACGCCACGCACACCACGCCGGAGGAAGCCGCCACGCGCATCCACAACGAGGTCGCGATGTGGGCGAAGGTGATCAAGGACGCGAACGTCAAGGTCGAGTGACGTAGGGCGTGGAGACGCCGTTCTTCACGATCGCGACCGGGACGATCTTTCCGCCCTGCAGCTTGAAGATCGTCATGTCGGCGTCCTTGCGGTCGCCATTGGAATCGAACTGCACGCGGCCGGTGGCGCCGGCGAACGACACGTTGAAGAGCTCGGGCGCGAACTTCGCCGGATCGGTGGAGTTCGCCTTCTTCATCGCCTCGACCACCGCGATCGCGCCGTCGTAGAAGAACGGCGCGTACTGGCGGATCTCGCCGTACTTCACGCGGAACGCCTCGATGAACTCGCGGCTCGCGGCCTCGCGCGGCAGCCCCGCCTGCGAGCACACCATGCCTTCGGCGGCGCCCCCGGCAAGCCCCGCGATCTCGTCGTCGCAGGCACCGTCGCCGAACGCGAACATCGCCTTGATGCCGAGGTCGCGGGCCTGCCGCAGCATCGGGCCGCCGGTGGCATCCATGCCGCCGTGGAAGATCACGTCGGGGTTCTTCGCCTTGATCCGCGTGAGGATCGCCTTGAAGTCGGTTTCCTTGTCGGTGGTGCGCTCGCGCCCGAGGATCTCGACGCTCGCCCGGCGCAGCGACCGCTCGACCTCGTTCGCCAGGCCCTCGCCGTACGCAGTCTTGTCGTCGATGATCGCCACGCGCTTCGCCTTCAGCTCGTTGGCGATATACAACGCGATCGCCGGCCCCTGCTGGTCATCGCGGCCGACGGTGCGAAACACCGTCTTCAATCCGCGCTCGGTGAGCGTCGGATTGGTCGCCGAGCCCGAGATCATCGGGATGCCGGCCTTCGCATAGATGTCGGACGCGGGGATCGAGACGCCCGAGTTCAGGTGCCCGATGACCGCGGCCACCTTCGCATCGACCAGCTTCTGCGCGACCGTCGTGCCGATCTTCGGGTCGGCTTGGTCGTCCTCGCTCGGCATCTCGAACGTGATCCGCTTGCCGTCGATCACCAGGTTCTGCGCGTTGGCCTGCGCCACGGCGAGCGCCACGCCGTTCTCGTCGTCCTTGCCCTGGTGCGCGATCGATCCGGTGAGCGGCCCCGCGTGCGCGATCTTCACGACCAGCGTCGGCGGGCCGGCCGACGGCGGAGCTTCCGTCTTGCCGCACGCACCGAGGGCGAGTGCCGCGAAGAGCAACCCCGAGCGATCAAACCTCACCGTCGGTCCCCGCTCCGCCCGGCGCGCCCGGCAGCAGCTTGGTGAGCGCGGTCACCACCTCGCGCACGCCCGGCAGCGAGTGCGGTCCCGGCGCATCGGCGAGAAGCGTCAAGTCGCTGCGCAGCTGGTCCGTATCGAGCTGGCGGCTGATGGCGATCAGCATGATGGCGAGCACCTGCGCCATCGCGTCGCTATTGAGTTGGTTCACGGGGTTTCCTCCGGGTTCGGGAAGCCCGAGAATACACTGCCGAGTGAATCCATTTGCCCTCGCGGCGCCGTCCAATCCACACCATGCTTCGCAAATTCTTTCGTCGAAGGGCCGTGATCGTGACCGGCGTCGCGGTGATCGCCATCGGCGCCATGCTCGGGGGCGCCGCGGCCGCTTTCCAATGGCGATTCGACCCCCAGCCGCACGAGATCGCGATGCCGGCGCCGAAGGATCGCGCCGAAGGCATGCGCCAGGATCTCGCGGCGCTCGGGCAATTGGTCGATCTCGATCGCAGCTTCTCGCACGATGCGCGGCTTCAGTTCGAGGTGGAGCGGCAACGGCTGATGGAGGCCGCCGAGACGCTCACCCCGCAAGCCTTCGAGATGCAGGTCTCGCGGCTGGTCGCGATCGCGGGCAACGGGCACACCACGGTGGGACGCAAGCTGCGGCGGATCAACCGCGTGCCGATGCGCATGATGTGGTTCGACGAAGGGCTCTATGTGGTGCGCACGTCCGAAGCGCACGGCGATCTGCTCGGCGCGCGCGTGGTGAGCATCAATGGAAGTACGCCGGAGGAATTGCTGGCGGGGCTCGCGCCCTACGTGAGCGGTCCCGCGGAGCAGGCCCGGGTGATGAGCCCGCTGCTGATGGAATCGCCCGGTGCGTTGAGCGGCGTCTGGCCCGAGATGGACACGGAGCGCGCGACCTACGTGCTGCAAACGCCGGCGGGCGAGGATCTGACCGTCACGCTGGAGGGCATCGCACCGAATCCGGCGGTGACACCGGTATTCGCCCCGCGCGACCTGGCACCCGATCCGATCGAAGGCGAGGCCGGTTCGTGGCGGGGTGTCCTCGCGGGCAAAACGCGCCTGCCCCTCGTGCTGCGCGAACCCGATGCGAGCCTCTACGTGAAGAACCTGGGCAAGGACGGCCTCTACATCCACCTCGCGAGCGTCATGGGCGACGAGCGCGGCGATCTCTCCACGCAGCTCGCCGCGCTGGTCGATGCGATCGAGCCCGCGTCTCTGCGCTACGCGATCCTCGACCTGCGCTTCGACGGCGGCGGCAATTACATGAACACGCTGCGCTTCACGCGCGAGCTGCCCAGGCGCATCGCGCCCGACGGCAAGCTCTTTCTCCTCACCGACAACGCCACCTTCTCCGCGGCCATCGTGACGCTCGCCCGGGCCAAGTATTTCGGCGGAGCGCGCGCGGTGATCGTCGGCGAGCGCATCGGCGACCGCGAGCGCTTCTGGGCGGAGAGCGGCGCGCCGCTGAAGCTGCCGAACTCGAAGATCATGGTGTTCTTCGCGACCGGGTACCACGACTGGCACGACGGCTGCGGCTGGAAGGACCTCACGCGCTGCTTCTGGCTCAACCTGCCGTTCGACGTGCCCGCGGGGAATCTCTCGCCGGCGAAGGTGGTCGCGTGGCGGTTCGAGGATTATCAGAGGGGAGTGGATACGGTGATGGAGGAGGTTCTGAAGATGGCGGCCCCCCATCAGCCGTGAGCGGCGTTGCAGATGTCGATCGACTCCAGCGCCTGCTCGAAGCGCTTCGGGCCCCCGAGGAATTGCGTCGAACGTTCCCGGAAGAAGGTGGAGAAAGCGGTGCGGTCCGCGGGCGTGCAGAGGGAGCCGAGCGGCGTGAGGAGGTACGCGGGCGCCTCGGCCGGAAGCTTCGCGACGAGGGCATCCCAGTTCGTGCGCAGGTAGGCGAATGCGGCCGCGCGGTTGGCGTCGTCCTCCAGCGCCTCGCCGAGGAAGGTGTTGAGGTCGCGGCCGTTGATCGCGTCGTCGTTGCGCGCCTTGCGAAGCGAGAGCGCGAACGCGCGATCGCGTAGCGCCGGGTGGCGGACCCTCGCCAGGGCCCTGAGCAGCAGCGTGCGGTCGTTGTGGCGGCGCATCGCGAGCGCCGCATCCTCCATCCGCGCATAGGTCGCGTCGTCGGCGAAACGCGCCGCGGTCTCGAGGACGGGCAACGCCATCATGCCGAACGGCGAATCGGGGTTCGCCAGCCAGCGACGCGCCAACTCGCGCGCCTGCGGCCGCAAGCCCTCGCCGCCGCGCGAGCGGGCCGCATAGGGAAGCAGCAACACGCGCAGCTCGCGCACGTCATCGCCGTCGTTCGTGTGCTCGACCCAACCCAGCTCGCGCGCCAGCGGCTGGATGCGCTTCGCGAGGATCTCGTTCTTCACCTCGAGCTGCGCCGGCGTGAGCCACGCATCGCGCTGCTTCTCCAGCAGGTAGACGCCACCCTCCTTCACCGCCGCCGAGGGATGGCGCAGGAACGCGTCGGCCAGCCGCAGCGCCGCATCCATCGGCAGCAGGCCCGCGCCGACGAGAGTCGCGGCGTCGGAGGCGAACGTCGTCGCCTCGTTGGGGGAGATGTC
Organism: Burkholderiales bacterium; assembly: GCA_031424255.1. Classification (GTDB taxonomy): domain Bacteria; phylum Pseudomonadota; class Gammaproteobacteria; order Burkholderiales; family Usitatibacteraceae; genus Usitatibacter. Next base: position 5,373 of record JANPHA010000494.1, read on the forward strand.
CGCGATGTGCTCGACGTTGCGCCGCTCGAGCGCCGGGTCGTAGCGCGCGACCCAGTGGCCGCGGCCGTCGGCATTGCCGGTCACCCAAGCGGGGCAGCTCTTCGCCTGCGCGAGCGCGATCGTGCGCCGCTCGTTGCCGATCTCCTCGCACTGCGTGCGCAGCTCGCCGTCGGCGCGATAGCGAAAGCATGCCGGAGTGATCCAGCGCAGGTCGGGCGCGGTCGAGCCCTTGGCGCGCAATCTCTGTTGCGAGATGTCGAGCGACGCGCTGGCGCCCTCGCAGCGCAGCGCGACGTCCAGCAGCGGAATGCCCGGCTGGTTCACGAACGCCTCGAACGCCCTCATCGCGTCGGCGGAGCGTCCCGCCGCCTTGCCGATCGCGCCGAAGAAATCCCGCGACGTCGCGCTCCCGTACGCATGCTCCGCGAGGTAATTGCGCACCCCCTGGCGGAAGCGATCGGGACCGAGCCAGCCCTCGAAGCTCGCGAGCACCTCGGCGCCCTTGTCGTAGGTGATGCGGTCGAAGGCGGCCGACACGTCGTTCTTGTCGGCGACCGCGTTGTGCACGCGCCGCGCGGAGGCGAGCTGGTCGGCGGCGATCGCGCGACGCCGCCCGTCGCCGCGCTTCCATCCGGTGTCCCATTCGGCGTTGTAGCCGGGGAGCACCTTGCGCGCCATCCAGGTCGCGAAGGCCTCGTTCAGCCAGATGTCGTCCCACCACGCGAGCGTCACGAGGTTGCCGAACCACATGTGCGCCATCTCGTGCGCGCCGATCGAGGCATAGCGCCGCTTGAAAGCGAGCGTCTCTTCGTGCGGCCGCGCGAGGAGGATGTCGGCGGAGTAGGTGATCATCCCGACGTTCTCCATCGCGCCGAAGCCGACGGTGGCGGGGATCGTGACGGTATCGAGCTTCTCGTACGGATACGGCGTGCCGAAATACTCCTCGAGCAGCTCGAGCAGGCGCGGCGTCGATTCCTTCGCGAAGCGCGCCTCGGCGCCGCGGCCCCTCGGCGTGAGGTAGCGCAGCGGCGTGTGGTTCGCGCCTGCCGCCCCGCCGGGCACGATATCGAACGGCCCGACCGCGAACGCCACGAGATAAGTGGGCAGCGGCTTGGTGCGCGCGAACACATGGCGCTTCCAGCCCGGCCTATCGGGAAGGTCGGAGCTTTTCGTCTCCGGCGTGTTGCTCACGACTTCATTGGATGCGGGGCTGTCGATCGTGAGCTGCCACGGCACCTTCCATCCCGGCTCGTCGAAGCTCGGGAAAGCGCGGCGCGCGCTCATCGACTCGAGCTGGGAGACGACGTACCACTCCGCTCCCTCCTGCTGGCGGAAGATGCCGCGCGTGTCGTTGGGCTCGATCGGCCCGCGGTAGCGAATGACCGCGACGGTCTCGCCCGGAAAGAACGGCGCGCCCTCGGCCTCGAAGCCGACGAAATCCTCGCCTCCCTTGATGACGCGCATGTTCAGGCGCCGATCTCCCTGCGTGAACTCCACGCGGTCGATGTCGAGCGCGGTCGCGTTCATCCAGACGACCGGCGTCCTGGCGTTCACGCGGAAGGTGATGCGGATCTCGCCGGAGAAGGTGCCCTCGCGCGGATCGATCGCGAGCTGTGCCTCGTACGATTTCGGCGTGGCGAGGTCGCCGAGGCGGAAGGTGGGCGGCGTGGGATCTGCGGCGAATGCGGGTGAGGCGAGGACGAAGGCGAGCGAAAGGCAGGTAAGGAATCTAGGCATGGAGGGACAAGGGAGGATGGTGTTGGCCGAACCGTGTTTCCTGCTCGAAGGCGTGCGCCATCTGCAGCACGCCGAAATCGTCCTGGTAGCGCCCGACGATCTGCAGGCCCACCGGCAGCGGCGGGTCGTCGGTGGTGAAGCCCGCGGGCACCGAGATCGCCGGGTGGCTCGCGACGGTAATGTAGTAGCACGACCGCATCCAGTCGATGTAGCTGCCGAGCTTCACGTCGTTGATCGTGTCGACGAAGGGCTGCGTGACCGGGAAAGGCGGCACCTGGTTCACCGGCAGCATCAGGAACTCGTAGCGCTCCATGAACTCGCGCATGCGCCGGTAGATGTCGGAGCGCAGAGCCATCGCCTTGCCGATGCGAAGCGCGTCGAGCTTGAGCCCCTCCTCGATGTTCCAGATCACCGTGTCCTTCATCTGCTCGCGGTGCGTCTTCATCAGCTCGCCGAAGCGCATCGCGAAGCTGAGCGCGCGCAGCACGTGAAACACCTCGTCGGCGCCGGAGAGATCGGGCTGCGCTTCCTCGACGATGCAGCCGAGGGACTCGAACACCCTGCGCTGCTTTTCGAGCACGGCGGTGACGCGCGGATCCACGGGAAGGTAGTCGGTGCCGCTCATGCTCGATCCCGACATGCCCCACCAGGCGACGCGCACGCCAAGGAAATCCCGTGCGAGCGGTTTAGCGAATCTCGCTCCGGGCTCGGCGATGGCGACGGGCGAACGCGGGTCCGGGCCGGCCATCGCGGAGAAGAGGAACGCGGCGTCCTCGACCGAGCGCGCGATCGGCCCGATCACCGACATCGTGCCCCACACGTCGGCGGTCGGGTAATACGGCGTGCGGCCGGGCGAGGGCCGAAGCCCGACCACGTTGTTGAAGTTGCCCGGATTGCGCAGGCTCCCGCCGAGATCCGAGCCGTCCGCGAAGGGCAGCATCCCGCATGCGACCGCCACCGCCGCGCCGCCGGAAGAGCCGCCGCACGTCTTGGTGAGATCCCACGGATTGAGCGTCGCGCCGAACACCTTGTTGAAGGTCTGGCTGCCCGCCGCGAATTCCGGCGTGTTGGTCTTGCCGAGCGTGATCGCGCCGGCCTCCTTGAGGCGCTCGACGATCGCGTGGTCGTGATCGGGGACCGTATCCTGGTAGATCGGCGAGCCCTGCGTCGTGCGGATGCCCTTGGTCGCGAGCATGTCCTTGTAGGCGATCGGCAGTCCGGCGAGCGGGCCGAAGGCTTCGCTCGTTTTCGCGCGCGCGCGCCGCGCGTCGAGGCGCTTCGCTTCCTTCAACGCTTCTTCGGGAAGGAACGTGACGATCGCGTTCACCTGCGGATTGACGCGCTCGATCTGGGCGATGTGGCCCTTCATCACCTCGACCGCGGAGAGTTTGCGGGTGCGGAGGAGGCGAGCGAGCTGCTTTGCAGAGGTGAAGATGTCCATTATTTCTGATACGCCGCAATTGCCTTTTCCAGGTCCTTCAGCTCGTCGCAGGGCAGCAGGCAGATTTCCTTCAAGGCCGCGAGGTGGCGCTGGGCGCCGGCGAGGTCGCCTGCCAATAGATACGTCTCGCCGATGTACTCGTGCGCGCCGCGATGGCGCGGATCGATCTCGAGCGCGCGCTTGTAGTGCTTGAACGCGAGGTCGAGCTGCTTCTGGTTGCGATACGAGTAGCCGAGGATGTTCTGCAAGTCCGCGTGGTCGGGATTGCGCCGCTCGGCCTTCAGGAACAATCGCGTGGCTTCGGGCCAATCCTTCCGGTCGACCGCCTTCCTCCCCGCGGCGTAATCCTCGTCGCGCGTCGCGAGATCGGGATCCGCTTCGTAGGGGTCGGCGGCGGCGATCGGGGCCAGGGCCACGATCGACGCCGCGAGAAGGCTCGCGCCGATCAGTCTCTTCACCGCGCCGCGAAATTCTTCGCGACCGCCAGGTCGGGCCGCGGGGAGTCCGCATCCTTCCCGAGCACCACGAGCTTCGCGTAATAGACAGCCGCCTTGGGGCGGTCTCCGGCCAGCACCGCGGCGCGCGCCGAACCCGCGTAGTTGCGGAAGCGATTCGGCTCGCGCCGCTGCGACGCCTCGTACTCCTTCAACGCCGCCTCGGGCTGCTTCATCTCGAGCAGCATGTCGCCGAGCAACTCGCGCGCCGGCACGACGCGGCCCGGCGTGACGATGTGCTTCTCGTTGCGGTCCTCGAGGTCCGCGGCCGCGCGCATGAGCTTCAGCGCCTCCTCGGATTTGCCTTCACCCAATGCGATCCACCCGGCCGCAGCGAGGCGCTGGATCTCGACCTCGGTAGCCCAGTAGGTGTTCTTCGCGGCGAGCAGGGCGTTGTGGAAAGTCGCGAGTTGTTCGGCATCCGCGCGCGCCTGCGCGAGATCGCCGCTTCGAGCCGCGCCCAGCGAGCGAGCGAAATAGGTGATCGACTCGACGAACGGATAGGTGCTGCCCGGGGGCTGCAGCTTCGCCGCCTCGGCCCAGGCGCCACGCTCGAGCGCGTAACGCGCCGGCATCGCCGCCTTGGCATACGGAGCGATGAAGCGAGCGCTCGACTCACCCTTCATCGCCTCGTCGATCGAGCGGCGCGCCTCGGCGTCGCGGCCGAGCTGCAGGTACGCGTACACCATGTAGTCGACGGCGTGATACGCCTCGTCGAAGTCCTTCCCCTCGCGGGCCGCTACCATCGAGCGCGCATTCGTCGTGGCCGATTCCTGCCACGAGCCCACGCGCGTGAAGATGTGCGAAGGCATGTGCAGCGCGTGCGGGGCGGAGGGCGCGATGGCCGCGTAGCGGCGCGCGGCGACGAGGCCCTTCTCGGCGATCGGCGGCGCGTCGTAGCTGTGGATCAGATAGTGCGCGACACCCGGATGATCGGGATACTTGCGGAACTCGTCCTCGAGGATCGCGGCCGCCTTCAAGTATGCCGAGTAGGTCTGGTCGGCTTGCGTCTGCGTGCCGGCGAGATAGAGCGCGGAGAAGATCTGCGCCTCGTCGTCATCGGCGTAGCGTTTGGCGAGCTCCTCGAACGCCTTGGAACGCGAGGCCTGCCGCTCCTTCTCCGAGCGCGTCGCGAAGTCCGCGTAGTACGCCGCGACCGCTTCGATGTAGTCGCGCTCGCGCTGCGTCTTCGCACCTACGCGGCGCCCCTCGTCGATCGCCGCCTGCGCCTGTTCCGCGCCCTTGGGCGACGCACCCTGCCCCGCCAGCGGGTTCGACATCAGGATCGCCGCGACGCCCCAGGTAGCGATTCCGCACTGCGGATCTTCCTTCAGCACCTCGCGGAAGGTCTGTTCCGCGGCCGAGTACCAGAACGAATGCAGCATCGCCACGCCGCGCTCGAACTTGGGCTGCACCTTGGGATCGCAGCTGGTGGGGAATGTGACCTTGCCCAGGACCCCGGACTGTGAATCGCTATCGTGGGCCGAAGCGGGAATGCTCGCGGTGAATGCAAGCACCAGTGCTGGAATCAGTCGCAGTTTCATGTACGGCCTCCCGGAATTATGGTTTCAAGTGCTGCGTGAAGAACTTTTCCATTGCCCCGTAGAACTCGAACTGGTTTTCCTCGTTGCGGAATCCGTGGCCCTCGTTGTCCTTCACCATGTACTGGACCTCGACCCCGCGCTTCTTCAATGCCTCGACCATCTGGTCGCTCTCGGCCTTGTTGACGCGCGGGTCGCGCGCGCCCTGCACGACGAAGAGCGGCGTGGTGATCCGGTCGGCGTGCAGCACCGGCGATGTGGCCGTGAGGCGCTCGATGTCCTTCTCGGGATTTCCGACCATCGCGTAGAACTTGGGCAAGAGCGGCTTCCAGTACGGCGGGATCGTCTTCATGAACGTGAAGAGGTTCGCCACACCCACGTAGTCGACCGCGGCGGCGTAGAGATCCGGCGTGAAGGCCACACCCGCGAGCGTGGCATAGCCGCCGTAGCTGCCGCCATAGATGCCGATGCGCTTCGGATCGGCGATGCCCTGCGCGATCAGCCAGCGCGTGCCGTCGGTGATGTCGTCCTGCATCTTCAGGCCCCACTGCCCGAAGCTCGCTTCCCAGAATGCGCGGCCGTAGCCGGTCGAGCCGCGAAAGTTCATCTGCAGCACGCAGAAGCCGCGGTTGGCGAGGAACTGGATCGACGGGTTGTAGCCCCACGAATCGCGCGCCCACGGGCCGCCGTGCGGGTTCACGATGCACGCCAGGTTCTTCGGCTCGCGGCCCGCGGGCAGCGTCAAATAACCGTGGATGGTGAGGCCGTCGCGGCTCTTGTACTGGATCGGCTTCATGGACGACATCGCATCCGCGGGAATCTTCGGATTGATGTCGCCGAGCTTCGAGAGCGTGTCGGCCTTCACGTCGTAGAGGTAGCGCGCGCCCGGCGTGCGGTCGTTGAAGGCGGCGACGACCCACTTGTCCTCGGCCTTGTTGGAATTCTGCAGCGCGACTTCCATGCCCGGCAGCTTCGCCTCGAGCTTGCCGTAGATGGATTCGAAGTACGGGTCGAAGAACTTGCGCTCGAGCTTGGCCCGCTGGTACGTCACCACCGAAAGGCGCTTGCGCGCGCGCGACCACGAGGCGCCGCCGACATCCACCTGCGGATCGACGAACACCACCTCCTCGGCATCGGGCCGGCTCGGATCGATCACCACCAGCGCCTTCTTGTCGCGCCCCCGATTGCTCATCACGTAGACCTTGCTGTCGTCGGCGGTGAAAAACACCGGATTGACCTCGGTCTTGTAGTCCGTGGTGATAATCGGCTTGAATTCGCTCTTGTCATCGGGGCGATGGAGGAGAACCATGTCGAGGCCCTCGGAGCGCCCCGCCAACCGCACGCGCCCGGCGTGGTCGGTCTGCCAGCCGATCACATTGCCAGGGTTCTGCGCCACCATCGTCTCCGCGCCGGTAGCGATGTCGATGCGGTAGACGTCGAAGAGCTCCGGGTTGCGGCGGTTGTGGCTCACGAGGATGTGGCCGGCATCGTCGGGCAGGTCGTCCTCGATCGAGGCGCGCACCTTCTCGCCCGGAGTGAGGTCGCTGACCTTGCCGGTCTGCACGTCGACCTTCACGACGTGGAAGTTCTCGTCGCCGCCGAAATCCTTCACGTACAGGATCGTGCCGTTGCCCTTCCAGTAGTAGACGCTGATGTCGCGCGCGGTCTCGCTGGTGAGCTTGCGCGGCTCGCCCACGAGCCCGCTGCCTTCGAGCGGCTGCACGTACACGTTCAAGCGGCGCTGCCCGCCGCCCTCGGCCACCGGCTGCATGAACCCGAGCGTCTTGCCGTCGTCGCTCAGGCGGAAATAGCCGCGCTCGGGATTGCTGAAGAAATCGCGCAGCGGGAATTGGCGCGGGGATGCGGTGTTCTCGGCAACGGGCGAATTCGCCGAGCACGCGGCCACCAACGCGAGCACGGCTGCACCCATCAGAAGTTTCATGCCTTTTTCTCCCCGACCGTCAACACGATCTTGCCGATGTTCTCACCACTCTCCATCAGCTCATGCGCCTTGGCCGCCTGCTCCAGCGGAAAGGTCGCGTAGATGATGGGCTTGATCTTTCCCGCCTCGATGAGCGGCCACACCTTGTCACGCAGCGACTTGGCGATCGCCGCCTTGAACTCGACCGTCCGCGGCCGGAGCGTGGAGCCGGTGAGCGTGAGACGCCTGCGCAGGATTTCCATCAGGTCGAGCGTCGCCTTGGATCCACCGAGCGTCGCAATCAACACGATACGCCCGTCGTCGGCGAGCGCCTTCACCTCGCGCGGCACGTAGTCGCCGGCGACCATGTCGAGGATCACGTTCACGCCCTTGCCGTCGGTGAGGGCCTTGATGGCGTCGACGAAATCCTCGGTCTTGTAGTTGATCGCGCGCTCGGCGCCGAGCTTCTCGCACGCCGTGCATTTCTCCGCTGTGCCCGCGGTCGCGAACACGCGGTGACCCATCGCGTGCACGATCTGGATCGCCGCGACCCCGATGCCGC
>JANPHA010000495.1:0-1639 GCA_031424255.1 Burkholderiales bacterium
TCACTACCCAGAAGGGATTGCCCTCGCGGCTGAGGAGCTCGGCGTTGGGCTTGAAGGACGTGATCGCCATCCAATAGAACGGGAAGAGAAGCACGACGAGGAAGGCGAGGATCGGCAGGTAGACCGTCACGAAGCGCCGCATGCGCGTCTCGTGGAAGCCCATGCCTGCCGAGTCGACGTTGTCGGGGGTCGCGGTCATGGCTTCACCGGTCCGACCCGCCCTGCTGCCAGGCGCGCCGCTGCAACCCGAAGTAGCTGAAGAGGATCGCGGCCAGCAGGAACGGCACCATCGCCGTGGCGATCGCGGCGCCCTCGCCGAGCGAGCCGCCCGAGATCGCGCGCTGGAACGAGAGTGTTGCCATGAGGTGCGTGGAGTTGAGCGGGCCGCCGCGCGTCAGCACGTAGATCAACTGGAAGTCGGTGAAGGTGAAGAGCACCGAGAAGGTCATCACCACGGCGATGATCGGCGTCAGCAGCGGCAGCGTCACGAAGCGGAAGCGCTGCCACGGCGTGGCACCATCGAGCGCCGCGGCCTCGTAGAGCGAGGGCGAGATGGTCTGCAGCCCGGCCAGCAGGCAGATCGCCACGAACGGGATGCCGCGCCAGATGTTGGCCGCGATGGTCGAGAAGCGCGCGTGCCACGGCTCGCCGAGGAAGTCGATGTAGTTGTGGATGATGCCGAGCTTCACGAGCGTCCAGCTCACGACGGAAAACTGCGCGTCGTAGATCCACCAGAACGCGAGAGCGGAAAGCGTCGTCGGCACGATGAACGGCAGCAGCACGATCGCGCGCACGAACGATTTGAGCGGCAGGTTGCGGTTCAGCAGGATCGCGAGCCACAGGCCCAGCGCGAACTTCACCACGCTCGCCACCACCGTATAGAAGATCGTGTTGAAGAGCGCGAGGCGCGTGACCTCGTCGCCCCACAGGAACCGGTAGTTGTCGAGCCCGACCCAGACCCCGGCGCGGCCCACCTTGGTGTCGGTGAAGCCGAGCCAGGTGCCCAGTCCCAGCGGATACGTGAGGAACAGCAGCAACAGCACTCCCGCGGGCAGCATGAACGCGAGCCCGAGGAAGTGCCGGTTGTTGAGGAGTCTTTGCATGTCACGAACGTCCGGTTGAGCGGCTCTCAGTCCGCTCCAACCGGACTCCACGGGCGCTATACCTTGTAGTAGCGTTCCGCGCGTGCCTTCGCGCGTTCCATCGCCTCCTTCGGCGTCTTCGATCCCGAGGCCGCCTCCGCCACCATGTTCACCATGATGAAGTCGGCCATCGTCGCGGCCGAGGCGTAGCCCATGGGGCCCGAATAGCCGTTCGGCAGCATGACCTTCATCGAGTTGCTGTAGGGCAGGTTCTTGGGATCCGACTTCCAGAGCGGGTTCTGCTCGTAGGCCTTGAGCGGATGCGACACGTAGCCGATCGCCGCCTGCTGCCAGGGCTCGTACTGCTCCTTCTCCATCATGAACGCGAGGTAGGCTTTCGCCGCGTTCGGGTACTTGGAGTACTTGAACAGCATCATCGGGAAGAACAGGTTCAGCTCCGTGGTGCGCCCGACCGGGCCCACCGGGAAGTTGGCGTGGCCGATGTCGTCCACCATCGCCTTGATCTTCGGGTCCTGCGAGTTCTTCGCCGCGTAGTA
>JANPHA010000496.1:0-18958 GCA_031424255.1 Burkholderiales bacterium
GTGCTCAAGGACTTCGGCGTCGCCTACGAGGCGAGTGTCGTCTCCGCGCACCGCACGCCCGACGCGATGTTCGAATACGCCGAGAGCGCGCGCTCGCGCGGGCTCGCGTGCATCATCGCCGGCGCGGGCGGTGCCGCGCACCTGCCGGGCATGATCGCCTCCAAGACCACGCTCCCGGTGCTCGGCGTGCCGGTTCCCTCGCGCCATCTCGCCGGCCAGGATTCGCTCTACTCGATCGTGCAGATGCCCAGGGGCATTCCGGTCGCGACCTTCGCGATCGGCGAGGCGGGTGCCGCCAACGCGGGGCTCTTCGCCGTGAGCCTGCTCGCGGTCTCCGATGCGGCCCTCGCGGACAAGCTCGCCGAATATCGCGAGAAGATGCGCGAGCAGGTCGCGGCGATGCAATTGCCCGACGTGCTGTGATCCTGCCCGGAGCGACGCTCGGCCTGCTCGGCGGCGGGCAGCTCGGGCGCATGTTCACCGTCGCCGCGCGCACGCTCGGCTATCGCGTGACCGTGCTCGATCCCGATCCCCTCTCGCCGGCCGCGGAGTTCGCCACCGGCCATCTCAACACCGACTACGCGGATCCCGCATCGCTCGAAGCGCTCGCGAGCACGTGCGCCGCGGTGACCACGGAGTTCGAGAACGCGCCCGCGCAGGCGCTGGACGCGATCGCCAGGCGCACCGTCGTCCGGCCGAGCGGCTCGGCGGTGGCCGTGGCCCAGGACCGCCGCCACGAGAAGGGCTTTTTCACCGAGCACGGATTTCCGCTCGGGGCCTACGCGGTGATCGATTCGGCCGCGGACATCGAGGGGGCGCTCAAGCGAGTGAAGCTGCCGGCCCTGCTGAAGACCGCGCGCTTCGGCTACGACGGCAAGGGCCAGGCGCGCATCGAGGCCGCGGCGGGCCTCGCGCGCACTTTCGCCGAATGGAAGCAGGTGCCGTGCGTGCTGGAAGAGCTGCTCGGTCTCGAGCGCGAGATCTCGGTCGTGCTCGCGCGCAGCGACGACGGCGAGGTGGCGGTGTTCCCGGTGGCGGAGAATCGCCACGGCCACGGCATCCTCGATCTCAGCATCGTCCCCGCGCGCGTGCCCGCGGCCCTCGCGCAGGAGGCCACGCGCCTCGCGACGCGCCTCGCCACCGAGCTCGAATACGTCGGCGTGCTCGCGGTCGAGATGTTCATCGTCGGCGGCAAGCTGCTGCTCAACGAGATGGCGCCTCGCCCGCACAACAGCGGCCACTACACGATCGACGCGTGCCGCACCTCGCAATTCGAGCAGCAGGTGCGCGTGCTGTGCGGGCTGCCGCTCGGCGATCCGTCGCAGCACACGCCCGCGGTGATGCTGAACCTGCTCGGCGACATCTGGAAGGATGGCGAGCCGCGCTGGGAAATGGTGCTGCGGCATGCGGGCGCGCACCTGCACCTCTACGGCAAGCGCGAAGCGCGGGCCGGGCGCAAAATGGGGCACGTGACGGTGTGCGAGCCCACGGTCGAGCACGCCCTCGAGGTCGCCCTGGCGATCCGCCGCGACCTGGGCATCGCCGAATCCGGCTAGCGCGCGCGCCGCGTCCAAGCCGCACCGCAACCCCCAAGGATCACGACCATGAACATCGCCTCCCGCATGAGCCTCCTCGCCGCAACGGCCCTGATGGCGCTGGCATTGCCGGCCGCCGCCCTGACGGGCTCAGGCAAGCAGGTCACCGAGGAACGCAAGGCCTCCGGCTTCACGCGCATCTCGCTCTCGCTGCCCGGCCGCGTGGATCTCACGCAGGGCAGCGCCGAGGGCGTCACCGTGACCGCCGACGACAACGTGGTGCCCGAGATAGAGACGCTGGTGGAGAACGGCACGCTCAAGCTGCGCTTTCGCAGGAACACGAGCCTCGCGGGGAAATCGACGATCCGCATCGCGGTCCAGGCGCGAAATATCGACTCGATCTCGGTGGCCGGATCGGGCGACGTGCACGCGCCGGCGCTCACCGCGCCGCGTCTCACGGTGAGCATCGCGGGATCGGGCAACGTCCACATCGCCGGGCGCACGGACGCGCTCGACGCGAACATCTCCGGCTCCGGGGATCTGGGCGCGAGCCAGCTCGACACGCAGAGCGCGAAGATCTCGGTCGCGGGATCCGGGGACGCGGTGGTCTGGGCGCGCAAGGCGCTCACGGTGAGCGTCGCCGGTTCCGGCGACATCCGCTACTACGGCGATCCCGCGGTCACCAAGAGCGTGGTGGGATCGGGCTCGGTGCGCCGGCTGGGAGCCGCGCCCTCCTGATGCTTTCCTGGTTCCGGCGCGGCGGCCGCGAGGCCGCGGTCGCGATCGATGCCGAGCTGTGGAAGCGCGCGACCGCGGCGTGGCTCTTCATGCGCGGGCTCGCGCCCGCGGAAGTCGAGCGGCTGCGCGCCCTCTGCGAGCGCTTCCTCGCGACCAAGCACTTTTCCGGCACGCACGAGCTCGAGATCTCCCCGGTCATGCAGGTGGAGATCGCCGCGCAGGCGTGCATCCTCGTGCTCGAGCTCGGCATCGAGTGGTACGAGGGGTGGTCCGAAGTGATCGTCTATCCGAGCCAGTTCGCGCCGGAGCGCGAGATCGTGGACGAGGCCGGCGTCGTGCACCTCACCAACGACCCCATGGCGGGAGAAGCGTGGCTTGGAGGCCCGGTGATCCTCTCGTACGAGGACGTGGCGATGTCCGCGGACGAGGACATGCGCGTGGCCGGATACAACGTCGTCATTCACGAGTTCGCGCACAAGCTCGACATGCGCAACGGGGATCCGAACGGTTTCCCGCCGCTGCATGCGGGCATGAACGCGAGCGCATGGAAACGCGCGTTCAGCGAGGCCTATGCGGATTTCTGTCGCCGCGTGGACGCGGCCGAGCGCTTGCCCGAGCGCCGCATCGAGGGGGCCCTCGCGGCGCTCCCGATCGATCCATATGCAGCGGAGAGCGCGGGAGAGTTCTTCGCGGTGGGATCGGAGGCGTTCTTCGAAACGCCCGAGCTGCTCGCGCCCGCGTATCCCGCGGTCTACGAGCAGCTCACGCTTTTCTATCGGCAGGACCCCGGGGCGCGGCTCGAGAAGCGATAGCGCGGCCCTGCGTGGCCCCTACTTGCCCTTCTCGCCGTCGCCGCGCGCCTTGCTGCGACCGATGCGCTCGGCGTCTTCCAATTCCTTGGCTTCTTCCGCAGTGCGTGGCGCGGCGTCTCGCGCTTCCTTCTCGATGTCGTGGTGCTGCACGTGCTCCTTCAGGCCGTCGTTGTAATCGCGCGTGGCCTTGTAGTTGCCTTCGCCGTACACGTTGCCTTCACCGCTCTGCACCTGCTGCTGCTTGCCGCCTTTGGAATCCTGTTGCTGCTGCTTGCCGTCTTTCGGGTCCTGGGTCATGGCGAGTCCTTTCGCGACTGGGAGTGGGGCCTACTTCGCGTCCTGGCGGGATTGCGCCGGATCCTTCGCGCCCGCCTTCTGCGACGGGTTGGACGCCAGATTCGAGTGGTCGTTCGCCTGGCCGGGGCGCGGCATGGCCGTGCTCTCGGTCGTCTTGCTGACCTCGTCGGTGTTCGAGGCGACCGGAGTGGTGCCGGGCGGATCTCCGCTGGGCGGCGCAGGGGCGGTGCCGATCACCTGCGCCGACGGGCTCGCCGCCGCGGGCAGGCCGTCGTCATGGTGTCGAGTGCAGGCGCCCACGCCGGCGATCACGAAAGTGAGCGCGAGGACGCGCGCGGCGACGGATGTCCAAAGCGTGTGGTTCATGGTGCTCTCCGTGGAGTTCGTCGCCGAAAAAGGGCGACCGCAACGAACACCATAGAACGCCGCGCGCCCGGGGGTTATCGGACGATCGCGTGCCTGAGCGTAGGACGGAAGGTAACGCCTGATGAAATCAGGCGCAGCAGATCAGAGGAAGAGGACGGCGGGGAAGACGGCGATGGCGAGAACGATCAGGATCCACTCGCAATTCCATCGTTTCAGGTGGCCGGTGTAGTGCAGGATGATCGCGGCGATGGCGAACACATAGAAGGCTGCCAGAAGCATATTCTTGTTCCCCTGTAGTGCCGTTAGGATACAGGAAAAGGTTTTGGCGGAACTAGACGGCCTCCTCGCCGGTTTCGCCCGTGCGGATTCGCACGACCTGCTCGACGTGGAAGACGAAGATCTTGCCGTCCCCGATCTTGCCGGTGCGCGCGGCCTTGACGATGGCCTCCATGGCCTTGTCCAGCAACGCGTCGGCCACGACCACTTCGACCTTTACTTTCGGCAGGAAATCGACCACGTATTCGGCGCCGCGGTAGAGCTCGGTATGGCCCTTCTGGCGGCCGAAGCCCTTCACTTCCGTCACGGTAAGGCCGGTGACCCCGATCTCGGAGAGCGCTTCACGCACCTCGTCGAGCTTGAAAGGCTTCACGATCGCTTCGATTTTCTTCATGGCCTTGGGAGGATGCGCGCAGGTTCAGCTGGTGTACGGGCGGAAGCCGGATGTTATCGGATATCGCCAATCCTTGCCAAATGAGCGCGGCGTGATGCGCACCCCGGGCGGGGCCTGGCGGCGCTTGTACTCGTTCACCTGGATCAGGCGCACCACCTGGCGCACGGCCTCGAGGTCGTAGCCCACGCTCGCGATCTGCTCGGGCGACATGTCGCGCTCCATGTAGCGCTCCACCACTGCATCGAGCATCTCGTAGGCCGGCAGCGTGTCCTGGTCGGTCTGGTTCGGGGCGAGCTCCGCCGAGGGCGGGCGGTCGATCACGCGCTGCGGAATCACGCGGCCCTTGGAGTTGCGCCAGTTGGACAGCCGGTAGACCAGCGTCTTCACGATGTCCTTGATCACCGCGAAGCCGCCCGCCATGTCGCCGTAGAGCGTGCAATAGCCGGTCGCCATCTCGCTCTTGTTGCCGGTGGTCACGACGATCGCGCCGAACTTGTTGGACAGCGCCATCAGCAGCGTGCCGCGGATGCGAGACTGCAGGTTCTCCTCCGCCTTGTCCTCCGGCAGCTCCTCGAAGAGCGGCGCCAGCTCGGCGCGGTACTTGCGATAGATCGGAGTGATGCCGATCTCGGTGTACTTGACGCCGTGGATCTTCGCCATCTCGCGCGCGTCGTCGAGGCTCATCTGCGCGGTGTACTCCGAGGGCATCATCACCGCCTGCACGCGCTCGGCGCCGAGCGCATCGACGCAGATCGCCAGCACGAGGGCCGAATCGATGCCGCCGGAGAGCCCGAGCAGCACTCCGGGGAAGTGGTTCTTGTTCACGTAGTCGCGCAAGCCGGTCATCAGCGCGCGGTAGATCGTCTCCTCCTCGGTGAGCGGCGGCGCGATCGGGCCGGTCACGGCCTTCTGGTCGAACTCGACGATGTCGATCGATTCGCGGAACGATTCCGACTGGTAGGTGAGCGAGCCTTCGTGATCGAGCGCGAACGAGGCGCCGTCGAAGACGATTTCGTCCTGGCCGCCGACGCCATGCACGTAGAGCAGCGGCAGCTCGGTTTCTTTCACGCGCGCGCCCATGCGCTGGTATCTCTCCGCCATCTGCGCGCGGTGGAAGGGCGAAGCGTTGATCGAGAGCAGCAGCTGCGCGCCCGCGGCCTTGGCCTTGGCGGCGGGCTCGGGGAACCAGAGGTCCTCGCAGATCGTGAGCCCGATCTTGCGGCCCTCGAGCTCGAACACGCAGGCGCGATCGCCGGTCTCGAAATAGCGCTTCTCGTCGAACACCTTGTAGTTGGGCAGCTTCTGCTTGAAGTAGAACTGCTCGATGCGGCCCCCGCGCATCAGCGCGGCGGCGTTGTAGCGCGTGCGTCCCTCGCGGTGCGGGTAACCCACGATCACCGCGACGTCGAGGCAATAGGGAGCGAGCTTCATCAGCTCCGCGGTGCACTGGTCGCAGAAATCGTCGCGCAGCCACAGGTCTTCGGCGGGGTAGCCCGACAGCGCCATCTCGGGGGTGACGACGAGCTTCGCCCCCGCGGCGCGCGCCTCGTCGATGGCGCGGCGGATCCGGTCCGCATTCCCGGCGAAATCGCCGACGGTCGTATCGATCTGCGCGACGGCGATTTTCATGGGGAGGCGTTGTTGCAGGCTAGAATCGGATGAATTCCTCACATTCTAAGGCTGTGGCCGAATCCTTGCGCCTCCTCGAGTCGCTTCAAGGCGTCGAACCGGAGCGATGGGACGCGCTGGCGGGCGGAAACCCGACCGTATCCCACGCATTTCTCGACAGCCTGCATCGCAGCGGCTGCGCTGCGCCGAAGAGCGGCTGGGCGCCGCAATTTCCCACGCTCTGGGAGGGCGACGAGCTCGTGGGCGCCGTGCCCCTGTACGTGAAGACCCATTCTTACGGCGAGTATGTGTTCGACTGGGGATGGGCCGAGGCCTACGAGCGCCATGGGCTCGCGTACTACCCGAAGCTGCTGTGCGCCTCGCCGTTCACGCCGGCGACCGGACCGCGGCTGCTCGCGCGGGATGCCGTGATGCGCATGCGGCTGGCGCGTGCCCTGCTCGATCTCGCGAAGGATGCCCCGGTCTCGTCGCTGCACGTGCTCTTTCCCTCGGAGGAAGACGCGACCGCGCTGCGCGCGTTGAAGCTGCTCGAGCGCTCGAGCGTGCAGTTCCATTGGCGCAATGCCGGCTACCGCGACTTCGAGGATTTCCTCGCGGCGCTCTCGCGCGACAAGCGCAAGAAGATCCGCCAGGAGAGGAAGCGCGTGGCCGAGGAAGGCGTGGCGCTGCGGCGCGTCACCGGGCGCGAGGCGAGCACGCGCGATTGGGATTTCTTCAATACCTGCTATCGGCGCACCTACCGCGAGCATCGCTCGACGCCCTACCTCACGCGCGAATTCTTCGGCATGATCGCCGAGCGCATGCCGGACTCGATCCTGCTGGTGATCGCCGAGCGCGAAGGCAAGCCGATCGCCGCGGCACTCGACCTCTTCGGGCCGAACGCGCTCTACGGCCGCTACTGGGGCAGCGTCGAATACGTGCCGGGACTGCATTTCGAGGCGTGCTATTACCAGGCGCTCGAGTTCTGCATCGAGCGGGCGATTCCCCTCTTCGAGGGCGGGGCGCAGGGCGAGCACAAGCACGCGCGCGGCTTCCTGCCCGAGACCACGCGCTCGTTCCACTGGCTCGCGCATCCGGCGTTCAACCGCGCGGTCGATGAGTTCCTCGAGCGCGAAGGCGCGGGGATTGCCGCCTATGTCGACGAGCTGACCGATCGCAGCCCGTTCCGCAGAAACCCGAGTGATGCTGGCTGAAAATCTTTGGAAACGCAGATGAGCGCAGATAAAACCACGCAGATGAGCATCGATGATTCCAACAGATTCCGGGGTCAGACTCCTCAATTCAAACTGCCCCGCTCATCTGCGCTTCATCTGCGTTCATCTGCGCTTTCAGGATTTTTTCCTGGATAACTCGTTACCCCTGCCACGCGGCGGCGAATTCGCGCCAGTGCGGCGCTTCCTGCGATGTCACGAATTCGCGCAGCAGGCCGACTTCTTTGGCATGGGCCTCGGCCGTGAGCATTCCGCGAATCAACTGGAAGCGCAGGTAGAGCGCATAGGTGTTGGCGACATCGGTCTCGCAATAGTCACGTATCGCGCCGATCTCGCCGCGCTTGAAGGCGGGCCACACCTGTGAGCCATCCATGCCGAGCTTGCCCGGCAGGCCGCAGAGCTGGGCGATCTCGTCGAGCGGCGCCCACGCGCGGTTCTGGTAGCCCGCGAGCACGTCCATCAGGTCGGTGTGGCGCGCGTGGAACCGGCTGAGATAGTTGTTCCACTTGAAGTCCTTGTTGTTGTCGCCGGTATCCCAGTAGCAGCAGCCCGCGATGCCATGGAAGAGCGCTCGATAGTGCAGCACCGGCAGGTCGAAGCCGCCGCCGTTCCACGAGACGAGCTGCGGCGTGTATTTCTCGATGCCATCGAAGAAGCGCTGCACCAGCTCGCGCTCGCCGTCCTGCGCGGTGCCGAGCGACCAGATGCGCACGCTGTCGCGCTCGCGCAGCGCGCACGAGATCGCCACCACGCGATGCAGGTGCGGCGGCAGGAAGTCGCTGCCGGTCGCCTGGCGCCGGCGCTGGCTCGCGAGGTCGACCACCGCCGCGTCGCTCACGTCGGGCGCGAGATCCCATAGCTTGCGCAGCCCCTCGGCGTCGGGAATCGTTTCGATGTCGAAGACGAGGACGGGCGTCATCGCGCGGGCTACGTCGGGAACACGCCGGTGGAAAGGTAGCGGTCGCCGCGATCGCAGACGATGTGGACGATCACCGCGTCCTTCACCTCGCTCGCCACGCGCATCGCCGCGGCCAGCCCGCCACCCGAGGAGATGCCGGCGAAGATGCCCTCCTCGCGCGCCAGGCGGCGTGTCATCTCCTCGCTTTCCTCCTGGGTGACTTCGATCACCCGGTCCACGCGCGAGCGCTCGAAGATCTTCGGCAAGTATTCCTCCGGCCACTTGCGGATGCCGGGCACCTGCGCGCCGGGGGCGGGCTGCACTCCGATCACCTGGATCGCGGGATTCTTCTCCTTGAGGAATCGCGAGCAACCCATGATGGTGCCGGTCGTGCCCATCGTCGCGACGAAATGCGTGAGCTTGCCGCCGGTGTCGCGCCAGATCTCGGGAGCGGTGCCGGTGTAGTGCGAGAGCGGATTGTCGGGGTTGCCGAACTGGTCGAGGATCAGTCCTTCGCCCGCGGCGCGCATGCGCTCCGCGGTGTCGCGCGCGAGCTCCATGCCGCCCTTCTCCGGCGTCAGCACGAACTGCGCGCCGAACGCCGCCATCGTCTGGCGGCGCTCGACCGACAGGTGCTCGGGCATCACCAGCACCATGCGATAGCCGCGCATCGCCGCGACCATCGCGAGCGCGATGCCGGTGTTGCCGCTGGTGGCCTCGATCAACGTGTCGCCCGGCTTGATCAGGCCGCGCTGCTCCGCGCCGATCACCATCGAGAGCGCGGGCCGGTCCTTGACCGAGCCGGCCGGGTTGTTGCCCTCGAGCTTGGCGAGCAGGACGTTGGAGGTGCCGCCGGGAATGCGCTGCAGCCGCACGAGCGGGGTGTTGCCGACGAAGAAATCGAGTGTGGGAGTCATCGAGCCCGGCGAAAGAAAAGCCCCGCGCTCGGCGGGGCTTGGTTCAGAGCGAAGAAGGATTTTACTTCTTCTTCCCTCCCGCCTACTTCTTGTCCGGGTCGACTTTTTTCTCGACCTTGTCGGCGGCTTTTTTCGCGGCCGCCTTGGTGTCGGCTGCGGCTTCCTTCGCCGCGGCCTTCGTGTCGGCGGCCTTTTCCTTCACGACTGCTTTGGTGTCGGCAGCCTTCTCCTTCACGGCGGCTTTGGTGTCGGCGGCCTTCTCCTTCACGGCGGCTTTCGTGTCGGCGGCTTTCTCCTTCACGGCGGCTTTCGTGTCGGCGGCTTTCTCCTTCACCGCGGCCTTCGTCTCGGCGGCCTTCTCCTTCACCGTTTCCTTGGCCTCGACTTTCTTCGGCGGCACGCTGGTGCCGGAGATCGCGATGTCCTTCTTGATCTTGTCGAACGTGGCATCGCCGACGCCGTCGACCTTCTTCACGTCCTCGATGCTCTTGAACGGGCCGTTCTTCTTGCGATAGTCGATGATGGCCTGGGCCTTCACCGGACCCACGCCGTCGAGCGTCTCGAGCTGGGCCTGGGTGGCGGAGTTGATGTTGACGGCGGCGAAAGCGATGCCGGCATAGGCCATCAGCGCCGCGAAAAGCAGTGCGAGCTTCTTCAATGGAGTCTCCCCTTACGGAATTTGTTCGTTGTTTGGAAATGCCTTGCCGTCCGCGCCGCGGGCGTCAAAACAAGCTTGATTATACAGGACTTTTGGGCTCCTGCAGCACTTCCAACCGGGCGTCGTCGAGGCACACCCGGCCGGGGCCCATCAGCGTCAGGCCGACCTCGACGATCTGGGCGTACTCGGGAACGGTGAATTCCAGCGACATCCGCTCCCAGCCCCGGGTGGCCTTCACCAGCCGCTCCTCGTGGTGACGGTCGCCCTTGTGGCGATGAACGAAGATCCACGGTCCCGCGCCCTCGGGCGCCGAGTCGATGCGCACCGCGAGCGAATAGCGCAAGCGAGCGCCGCTCAACTTGGGATCGTGCACGGCCTGGCTCGCGACCGCCCACGGCTCCGAGGTCACACGCTCGATGCACAGGCTGCGCTTGCCGCTCGCGGGCGCGGAGGTGTCCATCGCGAAGCGGTGCGATTTCGGATCGGCGTGGGATACGCAATCCCAGCGCGGCGCGCAACGATCGTAGCGGGAGTTGTCGTCCTCGAATCCGGCGTTCGCGAGCGTGATCGCTCTCAGCGCCGGCGGGGCGGCAACGGGCGCAAGCGGCGCGGCCGCGGTGCAACCCAAGAGCACACCGCCGGCGAGCGCCGCGAGCAACGCGCGCTTCATCGGGCGCTCGCCGCGCCGAGGCGCGCACCCACGTAACGGCCCACGCCCTCCTCCACCGTGAGGAACGGCTCGCGATATCCGGCCTTGCGCAGCGCGCCCATGTCGGCCTGCGTGAAGCTCTGGTACTTGCCCACGAGCGCGGGCGGAAACGCGATGTACTCGATCGCCCCGGCGGCGCGCAGCTCCGCGAGCGTCAGCGCCTTCTCGCCGCGCGAGCGGCGGATCGCGTTGATCGTGGCCGCGGCCACCGCGTTGAAGCTTTCCGCGCGGCCGGTGCCGACGTTGAATATTCCCGAAATCTCCGGATGGTCGAGGAAGAAGAGGTTCACGCGCACCACGTCATCCACCGAGATGAAGTCGCGGATCTGCTCGCCGGGGCCGTAGCCCGCGCTGCCCTCGAAGAGCCGCACGCGGCCCTCGGCGAGGTACTGGTTGAAGAAGTGGAACGCGACCGACGCCATGCGCCCCTTGTGCGCCTCGCGCGGCCCGTACACGTTGAAGTAGCGGAAGCCCGCGACCTGCGACGCGGCGCGCGGCAGGCGGCGGCGCACCACCTGGTCGAACAGGAACTTCGAATAGCCGTAAACATTGAGCGGCGCCTCGTGCTCGCGCGCCTCGGAGAACGTCTTCCCGGCGCCGTACACCGAGGCCGAAGAGGCGTAGAGGAAGGGGATCGCGCGCTCCTGGCACCAATCCATCAGCGCCTTCGAATACTCGTAGTTGTTCTCCATCATGTAGCGCCCGTCGGTCTCCATCGTGTCGGAGCAGGCGCCCTGGTGGAGCACCGCGTCGAACTCGCCGTCGAGCCCGCCGCGCACCATGTCGAGGAAATCGCGCTTGTCGAGGAAGTCGGAGATCTCGAGGTCGCCGAGATTGGCGATCTTCTCGGCGCGCTCCAGGTTGTCGACCGCGACGATGTCGGTCTCGCCGCGCGCGTTGAGCGCCTTCACGAGGTTCGATCCGATGAATCCGGCCGCGCCGGTGACGATCAATGCCATGGGTCTTTATTTTCCTTGCAGGCTCTGCTCGAGCTCTTCGCGGTGGACCACGGCCGTGCCGAGCTTGCCGACGACGATGCCCGCCGCATGGTTGGCGACGCGCATCGCGGCGTGCAGGTCCGCGCCCGCCGCGACCATGAGCGCCAGCACGCCGATCACGGTGTCGCCGGCGCCGCTCACGTCGAACACCTCGCGCGCGACGGTCGGCTCGTGGTAGCTCTCGGACGCGGTGAAGAGCGACATGCCCTCTTCGCTGCGCGTGACGATCAACGCATCGAGCTCGAGCTCGGAGCGTAGCTTCTGCGCCCGGCGCGCGAGATCGGCCTCGTCGCTCCAGCGGCCCGCCACCTCGCGGAACTCCCCGCGGTTGGGCGTGAGCAGCGTGGCGCCGCGGTAGCGCTCGTAATCCCAGCCCTTCGGATCGACGAGCACCGGCTTGCCGTGCGAGCGCGCACGCCGGATCATTTCCTGCACGCGCTCGAGGCTGCCCTTGCCGTAGTCGGAGAGCACGACCGCATCGGCCTCGTCGACCAGGCGCTCGTATTCGTCGAGCTTGGCCGCGAGCACCTCGTGGCTCGGAGAGCGCTCGAAATCGATGCGCAGCAGTTGCTGTTGCTGCCCGATCACGCGCAGCTTCACCGTGGTGGAGAGCGACGCGTCGCGATGCAGCGACGTGCGCACCTTGTCGGCCGCGAGCAGCGCCTCGAGTGTCAGCGCCGCCTCGTCGTTGCCGACCACCGAGAGCAACGTGCAGTTTCCGGCGAGCGCGGTGATGTTGCGCGCCACGTTGGCCGCACCTCCCGGTCGCTCCTCGGTGCGCTTCACGTGCACCACCGGCACCGGCGCCTCGGGCGAGATGCGGCTCACGTCGCCGAACCAGTAGCGGTCGAGCATCACGTCGCCCGCCACCAGCACGCGCTTGCGCGAGAAATCGGGAAGCGCGGCCGCTGTCATTTCGGCGCGAGCCGCCCGATCGGGTAGTACTCGAGCCCGGCGGCGCGCACCACCGCGGGCTCGTAGAGATTGCGCCCGTCGAAGATCACCGGGCTCTTGAGCGCACGCTTGAGCGCGACGAAATCCGGGCTGCGGAACGCCTTCCACTCGGTCATGATCACGACCGCATCCGCGCCCTGCGCGGCATCCATCGCGCTCTCCGAGAACGTGAGGAATTTCTGGCCGTCGTAGAGATGGCGCGCCTCGGGCATCGCGACCGGGTCGTAGGCCGCGACCGAGGCTCCGTGCTTCTCGAGCGCGGCGAGCACGACGCGGCTGGGTGCTTCGCGCATGTCGTCGGTGTTGGGCTTGAACGCGAGGCCCCAGAGCGCGAACTTCTTGCCCTTCAGATCGGTCCCGAAGCGCTTGACGATCTTGTCGGCGAGCACCGCTTTCTGGCGCTCGTTCGCCTCCTCCACCGCGCGCACCACTTTCAGGTCGACGCCGTTCTCCTGCCCGGTGCGCAAGAGCGCCGTCACGTCCTTGGGAAAACACGAGCCGCCGTAGCCCGCGCCGGGATAGAGGAAGTGGTAGCCGATGCGCGGGTCCGAGCCGATGCCCACGCGCACGTGCTCGATGTCCGCGCCGAGCTTCTCGGCCAGCAACGCGAGCTCGTTCATGAAAGAGATGCGCGTGGCGAGCATCGCGTTGGCGGCGTATTTCGTCAGCTCGGCCGAGCGGATGTCCATCACCTGCAGGCGCTCGTGGTTGCGCTGGAACGGCCCGTAGAGCTCGCGCATCGTGGCGATCGCATCCGCGTCCTCGGCGCCGATCACGATGCGGTCGGGGCGCATGAAGTCCTCGACCGCCGCGCCTTCCTTGAGGAACTCCGGGTTCGAGACCATCGAGAACGGAAATTTCGCGCCGCGCTCCTTGAGCGCGTTGGTGACGGCATCGCGCACCTTGTCGGCGGTGCCGACGGGAACGGTCGACTTGTCGACGATGACGCGCGGTCCATCCATGTGGCGCGCGATCGAGCGCGCGGCCGCGATCACGTATTGCAGGTCGGCCGAGCCGTCCTCGCCGGGCGGGGTGCCCACCGCGATCATCTGCAGCGTGGCGTACGTGCCGCTTTCCTTCGCGTCGGTGGTGAAGGCGAGGCGCCCGCTCGCCACGTTGGCGCGCACGACCTCCTTCAATCCCGGCTCGAAGATCGGGATCTCCCCGCTCTTCAGCTTCGAGATCTTGCGTTCGTCCACGTCGAAGCACAGGACATGGTTGCCGACGTCCGCGAGGCACGCCCCGGTGACGAGTCCGACGTAGCCGGTACCGATGATGCTGACCTTCATGCAGGTGCGCCTTCCTGGAGTGACAAGCGAATCGATTCGAGGGCCGCCGCCGGATCGGAGGCCTGGGTGATGGGCCGGCCGATCACGAGGTAGTCGGAGCCGAGGCGCAGCGCTTCGAGCGGCGTGATCACGCGCACCTGGTCGTCCGGCACGCTCTCCGCCAGGCGGATGCCCGGCGTCACCAGCACGAAGCCGCCGCCGAGCGCCTGGCGCAGCACCCGCGCCTCGTGCGCGGAGCACACGACGCCGTCGAGGCCGCTCGCGTGCGCGAGGCGCGCGAGCCGCTCGACGTTCTCGCTCACCGCGCCGCCGAAGCCGAGCTGCTGCAGGTCGGCGTCGGACAGGCTCGTGAGGATCGTGACCGCGATCAGCAGCGGCGGCCGCGCGACCGCGTCGAGCGCCTCGCGCGCGGCGCGCATCATCTCCTCGCCGCCGGTCGCGTGCACGTTCGTCATCCACACGCCGAGGCGCGCGGCCGAGCGGCACGCTCCGGCCACCGTGTTGGGGATGTCGTGGAACTTCAAGTCGAGGAATACTTCGAAGCCGCGATCCTGCAGGCGGGTCACGACCTCGGGCCCGGCCGCGACGAAGAGCTCCTTGCCGACCTTCACGCGGCAAGACGCCGGATCGAGGCGAGAGGCGAGTGCCAGCGCGGCATCGGCGCTCGGGAAATCGAGCGGAACGATGATGCGCTTACTGTCCAATCTTCATCCTCGCGAGATGCCGGCCGGGGCTGTCGAGCTCGGCGGTGCGCCGCGGCGGGAAGGTTTCCCACCCTCCGCACGCGGGACATTGCCAGAAGAATTGACGCGCCTTGAAGCCGCAGTTGTCGCACAGGTACATGGCGAGCGCCTGCGCGTGCGAGTGGACCAGCGACTTCATCAGCTGCAGGTCCTGGCGGCGGTCGGGCGGCGAGCGCACCAGCTCCGCGTCGATCAGGCGGTCGAGGCCGACCAGGGTGGGATTGCGCCGCACCTCGTCGCGCACCAGGCGGTAGGCGGCCTCGTCGCCTTCCTGCTCGGCGGTGGCCTGGTAGACGACATTGAGGAGGTCGAGCCCCGGGTAACGGTGCTGCAGCCCGCGCAGCAGTGCCAGGCCCTCGCCGAGCTGGCCCAATGCGCGATAGCTCTCGAGCATGCCCTCGGCGACGAGGCCGAAATACGCCGGGTCCTGCGACTCGATCGCCTTCCACGCCTCGATCGCTTCCTGGTGGCGGCCCTCGCGCGCGAACCACTCGCCGCGCAGCAGGTTCGCGCGCACGCATTTGCGGTTCGCCTCGAGCGCATGGCCGAGGTAGCCTTCGGCCTCCTCGCGCCGGCCGTGCATCTGCGCGGTGATCGCGAGCTCGCAGTAGTAGTTCGCGATCTCCTTCTGGTAGTTGCGCTGGGCGCTCACCTCGAGCTTCTTGGCGGCGCCGATCGCCTTCTCCCAATCCTTCTCCTGGATGTAGATGTCGAGGAGCTGGCGGTGGACGTCCGCGGACGGATCGACCTCGGCCATCTTCGCGAGCACCTGCTCCGCATGGTCGAGCAGCCCCGCCTTGAAGTAGTCCTCGGCCAGCTCGAACGACGCCTGGCGGCGCTCCTCCGGCGGCAGGTCCTCGCGGTTCATCAGGTCCTGGTGCATGCGGGTCGCGCGGTCGAGCTCGCCGCGCCGGCGGAAGAGGCTGCCGAGCGCGAACTGCAACTCGACCGTCTGCGGATTCTCCTTCGCCACCTGCAGGAACGATTCGATCGCCTTGTCGGGCTGCTCGTTCAGCAGGAAATTCAGGCCTCGGAAGTACGACGACGGAAGCGCGCGCGATTCCGACAGCAGCGACTTCAGGTCCACGCGCGCCGCGATCCACCCCATGCCGAAGAACACCGGCAGGGCGACGAGCCACCAGAACTCAAATTCCATGGATGTCCGTGCCGGGCGCTTCGATGGGCGGCGCTGGCGTCGCGGCCACGACTGCCGCGGAGCGCTTGAGGCGCGCGATCTCGCGGCGCTGCCTCACCACCGTCGGAATCCACGCGAGCAGCCCGATCACCATCCCTCCCACGAATGCGATCAGCAGCACGAAGACCAGGGGCGCCTGCCATTTCTGGTCGGGCAGCCCGAAGACCTCGACGATCTGGGCGTTCTTCACCGCGAACCAGACGAGGACCAGGACGATGACGAAGCGGAGGATCCAGACGAAAGCTTGCATGAGTGGCGTGTCGCGAATCGGGCGTTATTGTAACTTGCGGGGAGCCCCCGCCGGATGGAGATCGAAAACCGCGAGGCGTGGGTCGATGTCCACGGGTTCCCCGTACATCCGGGTCAGGGCAGCGAGGCATTGGTCGGCCTGCTTGAATGGGCGCCCGTGAAGCTGGTCTCGATGCAGCAGCAGGTAGCGCGCACCGGAATTGATTACCGCATCGCGGTCGTCGAGGAAGACGAAATTGCGGAAGCGGAAGCGCTTGTCCTTCGGCACCTCGCCCTCGTAGGGGCCGGGCAGGCACAGGTAATGCAGCAGGCCGATGATCTCGCGCTGCTGGTGGAACGTGCGGAAGAACGCCATCGAGTTGGCCGGGGCGCCGGAGGTGAACGGCGCCTCGATGATCGTGGCACTCCCCGCGGGCATCTTGCCGAGCTCGTGGTAGAAGCGCGGAGCGTCATAGGCGAAATACTGCAGCGCCGCCACGTTGTGCATGTCGACGTAATCGAACTGGTAGTACAGATGCCCGTACCAGGGGCCGAGTGTTGCGACCTGGCGGATGGCGGGATTCACGGCGAGGTAGCCGGCCGCGGCCATCACGGCGACCGCGAGCTCGAGCGCCGGCCACGAGCGCCTCGCCAAGGCGCGCACGAGATCGGCAAGCCCTACCGAGATCCACAGCAGCAGGATCACCTGCACCGGAAAGACGTAGCGCGCGAACGTGTGCCCCTGGTGTGTCCACATGGCGCCGAGGAACATGAAGATCGCGACCGGGATCACGGCGAGTGCCGCGAGGTACGCGCCCAGGGCGGGCTCGCGCCGAACCATGCGCCAAGCGCCGAATGCCGCGAGCAATGTGACGAGCGCCGTGAGCCAGTCCGGCAGGCCTCCGATGTGGAGGCTCAGCATGCGAGAGATCGTGTAGCCGCCGGCGTGGTCGCCACCGGCCTTGGCCGTGAGCGAGCCCCAGTCGCTGGCGATCGGCAGCGCGAGAAAGAGCGCGATCGAGAGCGCGGCGGCGGCCGCGAACGCGAGCGTTTGCGCGAGGCGGCGGGGCGCGGACTTTGCGGCGCGCAGATCCTCTGCGAAAATGAACACCAGCGCCACCGCGGGAAACACGGCCGAGATCGGATGCAGCCACGCGGAAAGCGCGATGAGCGCGCAGATCGCGGCGGCGAGCCTCACCGTGCGGCGCTCGCGCCATCGCCACAGGCAAGCGAGTGCGAGGACCACCAGCAGCGTCGTAATCGCATACGGCCGGGCGGTGCGCGAATAGAGGACCAGGAAGGGCGCGCCGGCGACCAGGAAAGCGCACAGCAGTGTCGCCGCGCGGTTACGGCTCGCGGCCCACGCAATCGCGGCCGCGAGCGGGATCAGCGCGATTCCCGCGATAGCCTGCACAATGCGCATGTTGAATTCGGTGAGGCCGACGGTATCGGCCATCGCCTTGTAGAGCAACGTGAGGGGAATCGAGTGATCGGCGTAACCGAAGGACCGGAAGATCTCGCCATAGCCGGCGGTCATCAGCTTGTGGATCGCGTGCCATTCGTCGTCCTGCACGACCTGGGCGTCGAGGCCGTGCAGCCGCAGCCACGCCCCGAGCGCCACGGCGAGCGCCAGGCCCGCGGCCCACGCGCCGTCACGCGCTGACATGGCGTCGCCTCCCGTTACGCCGCCGCAGCCGCCGCGCCACGGCAAGAGCGTGCCGATGTACCTGGGCGCCGGCGGCATCGCGACCGCATGCCACTACGCGACCACGATCGTCGCGGTCGAGGTGTTCGGCGCCGCCCCGCTGGTGGGCTCGGTGTGCGGCTTCATGGTCGGCGCCGTCACCAAGTATTTCCTCAACTACTTCTATGCGTTCGAAAGCGCCGAGCGTCACTCCTCCGCGGTGGTGAAATTCGCGCTGTCGCTCGCCCTGCTGTTCGCGCTCAACGCGGCGTTCTTCTACCTGCTCAACACGGTGCTCGGGCTGCACTACATGGTGGCCCAGGTGATCACGACCCTGCTGCTGATCCCGCCCGGCTACGTCGTGAGCCGCGTGTGGGTGTTCGCGACGGCGCGCCCGTAGATGCTCAACGGAAAGCGCATCGCGGTCGTGATGCCGGCCTACCGCGCCGAGCGCACGCTGCAAAAGACCTACGACGCCATCCCGCACGACATCGTCGACGAGGTGATCCTCACCGACGACGCCTCGGGGGATGCGACCGCCGCGCTGGCGCGCACGCTCGGCATCCGCACCGTGGTGCACGAGGTGAACCGCGGCTACGGCGCGAACCAGAAGACCTGCTACCTCGAGGCGCTGCGCCGGGGCGCGGACGTGGTCGTCATGCTGCATCCCGACTACCAGTACGACCCGCGGCTGGTGACGCCGATGGCCTCGATGATCACCTCGGGCGTCTACGACCTCGTGCTCGGCTCGCGCATCCTGGGCGGCAGCGCGCTGGCCGGCGGCATGCCGCGGTGGAAATACGCCGCCAACCGCGCGCTCACCGCGGCGCAGAACCTGGCGCTCGGCAGCAAGCTCTCCGAATTCCACACCGGCTTCCGCGCGTACTCGCGCGAGGCGCTGCTCGCGATCCCGATGCTCGCCAACTCCGACGACTTCGTGTTCGACAACCAGCTGCTCGCGCAGGCGGTGGCCGCGGGCCTGCGGCTCGGAGAGATCTCGTGCCCCACGTCGTATCACGAGGATGCGAGCTCCATCAATTTTTCCCGGTCGGTGACTTACGGGCTCGGGGTGGTGCGCACTTCGATCGCGTTTCGCGCCTGGAAGTGGGGGTGGGCGAAGCCGCGGATTTTCGAAAACCGCGAAGACGATCGGCTGGGATCGGCGCTCGAGACTGGTATCGCGCGAAAAGAAACGGGGGATTGAACCACAGAGGACACGGAGGTGGCACAGAGGAAAAGCAGCATGCGTTTCCGTTCGTGGCTGCGGCAATCGAAGCCCGAATGACATGCATCAAGGGTTTCCTCTGTGCCACCTCTGTGTCCTCCGTGTCCTCTGTGGTGAATATCAGCGCCTCGAAACCCGGAACTCCTGTCGCAAGCCACCCCTCCCCGGCCCTCCCCCAAGGGGGTGGGAGAATAAAATCGGC
>JANPHA010000497.1:0-2590 GCA_031424255.1 Burkholderiales bacterium
AGGGTCGCGAGCGTGCGGCCGTGCCACGCCTTCTCCATCACGATGATGGTGGAGTTCTCGATGCCGCGATGGTGCCCGTGCAATCGCGCGAGCTTGATCGCCGCCTCGTTCGCTTCCGCGCCCGAGTTGGCGAAGAACGCGTTCTCCATCCCCGAGATCGCACAGACCTTCTCGGCGAGGCGCTCCTGCTCCGGCACGCGGAAGAGGTTCGAAGTGTGGATCAGCTTCCCGGCCTGCTCACTCAGCGCGCGCACCAGCACCGGGTGCGCGTGGCCCAGGCCGTTCACCGCGATTCCGGCGAGCGCGTCGAGGTAGCGCTTGCCCTCGGTATCCCAAAGCCAGACGCCCTGCCCGCGGGCGAACGCGACCGGTTGGGGAGCGTAGGTGGTCATCAGGTGCGCGGCGGTCATCGGTCAGCCTTTCAGGAACGGAAAGCGCGGCTCCAAAACGAGAACGGCGGCCTCAAGCCGCCGTCGGCCCATGATATCAATGCGTCAGGTACGCGGGGCTTCGAGAGCCTTGATCTGACGGGCCAGGCGGCTCTTGTGTCGCGCGGCCTTGTTCCTGTGGATGATGCGCTTGCCGGCCATCGCATCGATGGTCGCCTGCTGCTCCTTGAGCGCGGCGGCGGCGCCGGCATGCACGCCCGCGGTGATCGCCGTCTTGACCTTCTTGATGGCGGTGCGCAGCGTGGTGCGCAGGCTCACGTTCGCGGTGCGCTGCTTGACGGATTTCTTGGCGCGTTTCGTCGCCTGTTTGCTGTTGGCCATGATGGGGGCTTTCCGGGTCGTGAGTTCTGAAAACGAAGCCTGATATGATACACGGCTTGTTCATACAAAACAAAGCCCTAGATCGCGCGCTTTCGGCTTCCCGCGCGAGCCCGACGCGATGAATCTCCTCAGGGCCGCCGCTTCCGTGAGCGGCATGACGCTGCTGTCGCGCATCACGGGCCTGATTCGCGAGATGCTGCTCGCGAGCTTCTTCGGCGCCGGCCTCGCGTTCGACGCGTTCGTGGTCGCGTTCCGCATCCCCAACCTGCTGCGACGTTTGTTTGCCGAAGGTGCGTTCTCGCAGGCCTTCGTGCCGATCCTGGGCGAGTACCGCACGCGGCACGGCGACGAGGCGACACGCGTTCTCGCGGGCAAGGTGCTCGCGGTCTTCGCCGCCGGGCTCTTCGTCACCACGCTGGTCGGCATCGTCGCGGCACCCGCGATCGTGTACCTCTCCGCCTCCGGCTTCGCGCGCGACGCCGACAAGTTCGCGCTCACCGTGACGATGGTGCGGATCTGCTTTCCCTACATCCTCTTCGTGTCGCTGGTGTCGTTCTGCGCGGGGCTGCTCAACACCTACGCAGCGTTCAAGGCTCCCGCGTTCACGCCGGTGCTGCTGAATCTCGTGTTCATCGCGTTCGCGCTGCTGGTGGCGCCGCGCCTCGAGCGGCCGATCCTGGCGCTCGCGTGGGCGGTGTTCTTCGGCGGCCTGGCGCAGCTCCTCTTCCAGATCCCGTTCCTCAAGCACATCGGCATGCTGCCGCGGCCGCGCTGGGATCCGCGCGACGAGGGCGTGATCCGCATCCTGAAGCTGATGGCGCCCGCGGCCCTCGGAGTCTCCGTCGCGCAGGTGAGCCTGCTGATCAACACGCAGATCGCCTCCTACCTGCGCGACGGCAGCGTGTCGTGGATCTACTATGCCGACCGGTTGATGGAGTTTCCGTCGGCGCTCCTCGGCGTGGCGCTCGGCACGGTGCTGCTGCCCTCGCTCGTGCGCCATCATGCGAGCGACGACACCGGCGCCTATTCGCGCCTGCTCGACTGGGGCTTGCGGATCACGCTGACCCTCGCTCTGCCCGCGTCGGTCGCGCTCGCGATGCTCGCGGTGCCGCTCATCTCCACGCTCTTCTGGCACGGCGAATTCCTGCGCGCCGACGTGATGATGACGCGCAACGCGCTGATCGCCTACGCCGTGGGCCTCGCCGGCATCATCCTCGTGAAGGTGCTCGCACCCGGCTTCTACGCGAAGCAGAACATCCGCACGCCGGTGAAGATCGCGATCGTGACGCTCGTCGTGACGCAGGCCCTCAATGCCGCATTCGTTCCGCTTTTCCAGCACGCGGGCCTGGCGCTCTCGATCTCGGTGGGTGCGTGCTTCAACGCCGCCATGCTCTGGTGGCTGATGCGCCGCTCGGGCGCCTACCGGCCGGAGCCGGGTTGGGGCGCTTTCCTGCTCAAGCTCGCGGTCGCGTTGTACCTGATGGGCGGCGCGCTCTGGTACGCGATGGGCCGCGAGGCCTCGTGGTTCGAGATCTCGACCGCCGAGCGCGTGGTGAAGCTCGCGTGGGTGATCGCGGCGGGGAGCGCGGCCTACTTCGCCGCTCTCTGGGTGATGGGATTTCGGCTGCGCGATTTCTCGCGCCACGAGTGAGCGCGGTGGCGTCGATCCACGGCATGCGCATCCTGCGCCACGGAATCCGGGCAATTCGGGGGTGGGACTACGCAATTTGCCATTGGGGGGGTGTGCCCCCCATTAAAAAAACCCACGGGGGGGGGCGCATGCGCAGGGGGGAGCGCGGCGCCCGCGCGGGGCTGGGGGG
>JANPHA010000498.1:0-10687 GCA_031424255.1 Burkholderiales bacterium
GGGGCCAGACACAACAATTAAAAACCAATTGTGTTGTCTGACCCCACAATTCATCGGCCACCGGAAACGTCGATGAAGGTCCCGGTGGAGTAGGACGCCTCGTCGGACAAGAGCCACAGGATCGCGCGCGCAACCTCCTCGGGATTGCCGCCGCGTTTCATCGGCACCGCGGCCTTCACGCGCTCGACGCGCCCGGGTTCGCCGCCGGAGGCGTGGATCCCGGTGTAGATGACGCCGGGGCGCACCGCATTGACGCGGATGCCTTCTTCGGCGACCTCGCGCGCAAGCCCGATCGTGAGCGAGTCGATCGCGCCTTTCGAGGCGGCGTAGTCGACGTATTCGCCGGGCGAACCGAGCTTCGACGCCATCGAGGAGACGTTCACGATCGCGCCACCCTTTCCGCCATGGCGCGTGGACATGCGCCGCACCGCTTCGCGCGCGCACAGGAAAGCCCCGGTGATGTTGGTGGCGAACACGCGCTCGAAGCGCTCCGCCTCCATGTCGTCGAGGCGCGTCTGGCGCTCGAGGATGCCGGCGTTGTTGACGAGCGCGGTGATCGGGCCGAGCGCAGCCTGCGCCGCGTCGAAGAGCGCGATCACATCGGCTTCGCGCGCCACGTCGCCCGCTGCCGCGAGACCCTTGCCGCCCGCCTTCCGGATGTCGGCCACCACGCCCTCGGCGGCCGCGCGGTTGCGCAGGTAGTTCACGCACACCGCGTAGCCGCGCTCGGCCGCGAGCAGTGCCGTCGCCGCTCCGATGCCGCGTCCGCCGCCGGTGACGACCATGACCGGATTCAAGCGGCGCCGCCTCGGCTACGCGCGGGCGCGAACCGGGTCTCGGTTCACCCCCGCCGCCACGATGCCCATCACGATCGTCGCGACCAGGTCGAAGCAGACCTGCTTCGCCACCACGTCGCTCGGCATCGGCGTGACCGCGTAATAGATCAGGTACATCGGCACCGAGGCCAGCAGCGCCGCGGCGATGCCGAAGCGCACGCCCTGTGCGAGCCACGGCTTGCCCGGCTCGCGGCCCTGGCGGTAGATCCAGGTGAACCCGATCGCGACGCTCAGGTGCGCCGCGAGCATCGCGCCGAAATAGCCTTCGGCGTCCTGCGGGCTGCGGAAGATGTTCGTGAGCTTCGCGTAGTCGGCGTTCAGCAGCACGCCGTGAACCGCGAATCCCAGCCCCATCGAGACGAAGAACAATACGACGACGGAAATCACGAATGTCTTGTTCATGTTCTCTCCCCGGTCGTTGCGAAGCGCCCTCATGATACTCGCGCGCGCGAAGCGCCCGGAGGTGCGGCTAGAACGCGCTCTTGATCACTCCGCCGTCGACGCGCAGCGCGGCCCCGGTGGTGGCGGAGGCGAGCGGGCTCGCCACGTAAGCGACCAGCGCCGCGACTTCCTGCGGCGTGATGAAGCGCTTGATGAGCGAGGTGGGCCGCATCTTTTCGAAGAAGACCTTCTCGAACTCGCTCGCCGTCTGGCCCGAGGATTTCGCCAGCGTCGAGACGAAGTCGCCCACGCCGCGCGACATCGTCGGGCCGGGCAGCACGCAGTTCACCGTGATGCCGGTGCCCGCGAGCGCCTCGGCCAGCCCGCGCGAGACCGCGAGCTGCGCGGTCTTGGTGACGCCGTAATGGATCATCTCCGCCGGGATCTGCACCGCGCTCTCGCTCGAGATGAAGATGATGCGGCCCCAGTTCCGGCGCTTCATCCACGGCAGGCAGAGTCGCGCGAGGCGAACGCCGCTCACCACGTTCACCTCGAACAGCCGGTGCCAGTCGGAATCGGGGATCGACTCGAACGGCATCGGCTCGAAGATGCCGAGGTCGCCGGGGAAGCCGACGAATTCCGCGTTCGGCACCGCCGCGCGCAGCTTCGCGAGCGCCGCGTCCACGCCCGCCTCGGTGCGCCCGTTGACGATGACCTGCGCACCCTCCCGCGCGAGCGTCTCCGCGATCGCGTAGCCGATCCCGGCGGTGCTGCCGGTGACGAGTGCCAGCTTTCCCTTGAGCTGCAGGTCCATCAGTGGCGCGCTCGCTGCGCATCGATGTAGCCCCAGGCCACGCCGAGCAGCAGGCCGGCGGTGTGCGCCCAGTTGGCGATGGGGCCGAGCAGCCCGGTCCAGCACAGCACGTACCACACCAGCATCATGATGACCGTCGACTGGTGCAGCTCGAAGCCGAAGCGCGGATTGAACTTGCCCTGCATCCAGACGTAACCGAGCAGGGCGTAGACCACGCCCGACATTCCGCCGAAGGCCGGGTTGCCCGTGACCAGGAACTGCGCGAGGTTCGAGGCCATCCCCGTGACGAGGACTAACGCGCCGAGAAAGACCGGCCCTTTCAGGAGCTCGATCAGGCGGCCCAGGTCCCACAGCCACATCATGTTGAAGAGGATGTGCAGGACGCCGAGGTGGATGAACATCGGCGTCACCAGGCGCCACACTTGCCCCGACATGATCTGTCCGAGGCCGCGGTCGGTCGAGATCATCAGGGAGGGGACGAGATGGAATCCGGAGAGCAGGCTCACCGCGACGCTCACCGCGATCAGCACGACGGTGACGACGGGAAGGCGGCTTCGGGGCGCGAGGGCGTTCATGGGGCAATAATAGCGGCCTGGAAGGGGGAGGGTTTCATATGACACGCAAGGCGGCAAAGGCATGAACCTCTATATCGTCACCGGCACCACCAAGGGACTCGGCAAGGCGCTCGCCGCGCTGATCGCGCGCGATCCCGAGAACGAGCTGATCGCGCTCGCGCGCGCGCCCGACGCGCCGATTCCCGGCGGCGCGCGCCTCGAGGTCGACCTCGCCGACATCGCCGCGCTCGAGGCCGCGTGCGATCGCATCGAGTTGCGCATCCGCGGCAAGCGCTTCGCGAAGGCGGTGCTGATCAACAACGCGGGCGTGGTGGCGCCGGTGGGTCCGCTCGAGGCCGTGGATGCCGCCGAGCTCGAAAGGAACCTCGTCGTGAACCTGGTGGCGCCGATGCTGCTGATGCGCCGCTTCCTGCGCGCGACCGAGGGCGCGGCCCTGCTGCGACGCATCATCAACATCTCGTCGGGCGCGGGGCGCCGGCCGATTTTCGGCTGGAGCGCCTACTGCGCGGCGAAGGCCGGTCTCGACATGGCCACGCGC
The DNA here is from genome assembly GCA_031424255.1 of Burkholderiales bacterium. Taxonomy (GTDB): domain Bacteria; phylum Pseudomonadota; class Gammaproteobacteria; order Burkholderiales; family Usitatibacteraceae; genus Usitatibacter. The sequence goes on from JANPHA010000498.1 coordinate 3,145, forward strand.
GTCGTGGCCCTCGAGGCCGAGGCGCGCCGGCGCCCGGTGGAAGCGGTGAGCCTCGCGCCCGGAGTCATCGACACGGCCATGCAGGGCGTGGTGCGCAGCGCCTCGCCAGAGGATTTCGCCGACGTCGAGCGCTTCCGGCAGATGAAGGCCGAGGGCGTGCTGCGCTCCCCCGACGATGTAGCCGCGGATATCCTGCGGCTCGAGGCGGCGGGGCAGTTGAAGGGCGACGCCGTGCTCGACCTGCGGCAGCTCGCGTGAAGGGAATAGCGTGGCATGGTGCGCTGTTGGCCGGGTTGAAGTAGACTTCACCCGCCCGACTGCCACCCCCACAGGAGAAACCCATGAAACGCATGTTTGCCCTCGCTGTCGCGATGCTGTTCGCCTCCGGTACTGCGCTCGCGTTCCATTGCCCCAAGGACATGAAGGCGATCGACGAAGCCCTCGCCAAGAACCCGAAGCTCACCGATGCGCAGATGAAGCAGGTGAAGGAAGCGCGCGCGAAGGGCGAGGAGCTGCACAAAGCCGGCAAGCATCAGGAATCGGTCGACACGCTCGCCAAGGCCAACAAGATCCTCGGCATCCAGTAGCGGCGACATCGACTCACTGCGAAAACGCCGCGGTCCTCCGCGGCGTTTTCACTTGTGCACGCCGGGCGTGCCGTCCTCGACGAAGTATGTGGCGAGCGTGGAGATCGGCGAGGCGCTGGTCTTCACCGTCTCCACCGTGCGCACGCGCGCTTCCAGCCGGTTCGCGGTGAATTCCAGCAGCACGTAACCGCGCCGCATGCCGTTGGCGAAATGGATGTGCGGATTGGCCTCGCGCAATGCCTGGGTATTCTTCGCGTCGGGGCCCTGCGAGGTGATCGACGTCCCGCAGAATTCGGAGGCGATCACCGGAGAATCCATCTTCTCCGGATCGGCATGGAGATCGGCCACGTAGGTCGCGTGGACGTCGCCGCCGATCACCACCGGGTTGCGCGCCCGGCGCTGCGCGATCGAATCGAGCAGCTTCCGGCGCGCGACCGGATAGCCGTCCCAGCCGTCGGTCCAATGGCGCGTGCCCTTCGCGCCGGGCGTGCCGGCGGGCGCCATCAGCGTCTGCTGCGCGATCACGTTCCAGCGCGCCTTCGATTGCGCGAAGCCGTCGTCGAGCCAGCGTTCCTGCTCGGCGCCGAGCATCGTGCGCTCCGGGGCCCATCGCTCGGCGCACTCGGGGCCCACCACGGTGCTGCCGCCGCGCCCGGCCTTCGGGCAGGCCTGGTACGCGCGATACTGGCGATCGTCGAGCGTGTGGATGCGCGCGAGCGTGCCCCACTCGTGGCGATCGTAGATGCGAATGCCGCCGCCCGCGAGGATCACCGAGCGGCGCAGCGGCATGTGCTCGAGAAACGCCCGGTAGGCGGCGGTGCGCCGCGCCAGGAAGGCAGGATCGAGCTCCTCGGAGCGGTCGTTGGCATAGTCGTTGTCGACCTCGTGGTCGTCCCACGTGACGATCCACGGCGCCGCGGCATGGCAGCTCTGGAGGTCGCCGTCGGACTTGTAGAGCGCATAGCGGTCACGATATTCGGCGAGGGTCACGGGCTCGGCCTTGCCGTGCTTGCGCACGTGGTCGCGGCCCCAGCTCGATTCGTAGATGTAGTCGCCGAGGAAGGCCACCAGGTCCGGCGCTTCGGCGGCGAGGTGGCGGTGCGCGACGAAGAAGCCCTGCTCGTATTGCTGGCACGAGGCGAACGCGAGCTTCAGGCGCTCGTCGCCGCGGCCGCGTTCTGGTGCCGTGCGCGTGCGTGCCACGGCGCTCGTCTCGCCGCCGGCGAGGAATCGGTAGTGGTAGTCGCGCCCGGGCTCCAATCCCTCGACTTCCACATGCACCGAGTGGGCGGCCGCGGGATTCGCCGTCGCCCTCCCTTGACGGACGATGCGCTTGAAGCCCTCATCCGCGGCCACTTCCCAGCGGACTTCGACCGGCACGGGCTCCATGCCGCCGCCTTCGAGCGGGCGGGGCGCGAGGCGTGTCCACAACACGACGCCGTCGATGCGCGGAGAGCCCGAGGCCACGCCGAGCGTGAACGGATACTCGGAGAAGCGCGGTCGCGCGGCTGCGCATCCGGTGAGGGGCTGGAGGAACGCGGCCGCGCCGAGCAGCGTGGCACGCTGCAGGAAGGCGCGGCGCGAGACTATCGCGGCTTCCTCACGAACGCGATCCACGCCGCCGCCAGCGCGAAGATCACGAACCACACCAGCGCCCACTCGGGGATCGAGAGTCCCATCATCTTCCAGCCCACCTTCGAGCAGCTTCCGGTGCCCGCGAAGATCTTCGGCAATGCCTGGGCCAGCGAGAAGGTGTCGAGCAGGAACCCGAGCTCGGTGCCGCAGGTCTCCATCGCCGGCGGAAAGTGCTGCAGGTATGAGTGCCGGATCGCGACGCCGGCGCCGGCGAGGGCGAACACGATCACCAGCGCGCCGTAGACCTTGAGCGCAACGCCCCTCGGTCCGTGGATCGCGGCGATGAGCGACACGATCCCGATCGCGAAGAATGCGTAGCGCTGCAGGATGCACATCGGGCACGGCTCCAGCCCGAGCTGCTCCTGCATGTAGAAGATCGCGGTGGCGATGAGCGCGGCGCAGATCACGAAGATCGCCGCGAAGACGAGACGGGGGGAGGGGCGCATGGCGGCATTTTCCCACATCGGGTAACTTCAAGTTCCTTCCCGCGCGCCAGGAAACAATATGAAACATCGCCGCATCGCCGGCCTCGCTCTTGGCGGCTGCCTTTGCCTTGGCGCGAGCGCCTTCGCGGCCGAGGTCGTCGTGATGAGCGCCGGGGCGGTGAAAACGGCCTTCACCGATGCCAGCTCCGCCTGGGAGAAGGCCAGCGGGAACAAGGTGAGCGCGACCTTCGCGCCCGCGGGAGACCTGCGCAGGAAGGTCGCCGCCGGTGAGGGCGCCGATGTGGTCATCGTGCCTTCGGAGCTGTTCGCCGAGCTCGGCAAGAGCGGCGCCGTCGTCGTGGCCAGCCGGCGAGACCTGGGCGCGGTGGGCATCGGCGCCGCGGTGAGGAAGGGCGCGCCGATTCCCGACATCTCCACGCCCGACGCGTTGAAGCGCACATTGATGGACGCGAAATCCCTCACCTACATGGACCCACAGCGCGGCACCAGCGGCAAGCATTTCGACGAGAGCGTGCTGCCGAAGCTGGGCATTCGCGATGCCGTCCGCGCCAAGGCCACGCTCGGCGAGGGCGGCTTCATCGCCGAGAAGGTCGCGCGCGGCGAGGTCGAGATCGCGTTCCACCAGATCACCGAGATGCTGCCGGTCGCGGGCGTGACCCTCGTGGGCCCGCTGCCGCCCGAGCTGCAGAAGCTCACCATCTATTCGGCGGCCCTCCTGACCCACGCGAAGAATCCGCAGGACGCGCAGGCGCTGCTCGACTACCTCGCTTCCGCCGAGGGCCGAAAAGCCTTCCTCGACCGCGGCTTCTCAGCGCCCTAGGGGAAAACCGGGATCACGCGTAGCGGAATCGGGGCCACGGCGAGCAGGCGCGCGCTGAGGGAGTTGGAGAGCAGGCGCGCGAGCAGCGAGCGGCGGCGCGAGCCGAGCACGATCTCGTGGGAGCGCAGGCGGCGTGCCGCCGCCGCGATCACCGGCGCGGGCGCGCCGGCCGCGGCGTGAGTCTCGCAGCGAATGCCCGCCATCAGCACGATCTTGAGCGCGAAGCCGAGCGCCTTGTCGCTTCGTTCCCGGCGCCACGCATCGCGCTGCGCGCGGGGGACCCAGCGCGCGATGTGTTGGTTGAGCAGCGGCTGCACGTTGATCAGGTCGATGCGCTCGATCGCGCCCGAACCCTCGTGCACGGCGGCGCGCACCGCGTCGAGGCTGCGCGGGGAACCGTCGACCGGGATCAGCAGGCGTTTCACGCTTGCGCCATCCGCCGCCGGCGCGCCGCGATCCAGCCCGCGCCGAAGATCCCGGCGAATATCGCGACGTAGATCGCGTATGCGGCGGCCCGGTTCATCGCGAAGAAATCCGCGAACAGCGGCTCCTCCACGATCATCTTGGCCGCGGTCCAAGCGAGCACCGCGACGCCCACGCTCACGATCCACGGGTATTTCTCGATCCACCGCAGGATCAGCGTCGAGCCCCAGACCACGATCGGGATGCTGATGATCAAGCCGAGCACGACGAGCGTGAACGAGCCGTGCGCCGCGCCCGCCACCGCCAATACGTTGTCGAGGCCCATCGCGGCATCGGCGATCACGATGGTCTGCATCGCGCCCCAGAAGCCCGCGGCCGCCTTGATGCCGTGCCCGTCGCCCTCCTGGGGCTTCAGCAGCTTGTATGCGATCCACACGAGGATCACTCCGCCGCCGGCCATGAGCCCGGGGATGCCGAGCAGCCACACGACCGCGAGCGTCATCGCGCAGCGCACGACGATGGCGCCCACCGTGCCCCAGACGATCGCCTTGCGCGCGAGGTTCCTCGGCAGGTTGCGCGCGGCGAGCGCGATCACGATCGCGTTGTCGCCCGCGAGCGCCAGGTCGATGATCACGATCGCGGCGAGAGCCGAGAGGAACTGCGGTGTGAGGAATTCCATGACCCGAACGCCGGCGGCGAATGAAGCTTTTATTCTCTATCCGGCCCCGGGCCCGGGGATGAAGACTCGCAATGCAGGCATTGCGACTCTCAATGGAGCGATTGCGGTTGCACGCTAGAATGACGACTGGTTCCGCATGACGCGGGACCGCCCTCAAAGGGGAGTAGCTTTAACGGCCATGTCGTCAATCCGGGCAGATCTCGAGCTCCGGCATGGTCGGCGGAACGATCCTCCGATCGCTTCGTTAGCCAGACCTTTGCCAGCGTTGGCAAAGGTCTTTCTGTTCGTGGCCTTTGTCTCGTTCGGGGCAGAGGCCGCGCCGCTGTCCGAATCCGAGGATGGCGGCGCGCAGAGGCAAACGAGCCGCATGGAGCGATCGATGACGCGCACCCGCCTGCGCCGCTATTTCCGCCACGGAATGCTTCCCCAATTGATGGCCTTCGAGGCGTGCGTGCGACACGGCAGCGTCACGCGCGCGGCCGAGGAGCTGTCGCTCGCGCAACCCACCGTCTCGTGCCTCGTGAGGAAACTTTCGGAGACTCTCGGCGCGCCGGTCACGCAGCTTCGCGAGCGCCGCGTCGAGGCGTCGCCGCTGGGTCGCGAGCTGCTCGACCTGTGCCGCGAGCTCTTCGGCTCGTTCGAGCGCTTCGAGGCGCGCCGCGCGATGGCGCTTCCGCCGCCCGCGCCGGGTGCCGATCCGATTCCGCCCGAACCGCCTGCGGGTTATGATCGATCCGCCGATTCCGCGGAAACGACATCGTGGCCATCACCCTTGCAACAAAGAAGTCGCTTACGCTCGAGGCAGCGCGCGTCGCGTTGTCCGCGAGCGAGGCAGAGGCCGTCCGGAACCAGTGGCGGGTCGTGATCGCCGTGGTCGATGACGGCGGGCACATGGTCGCGATGGCGCGCCTCGACGGCTGCCAGTGGTCGAGCGTGGAGACCGCGCTCGGCAAGGCGCGCGCGGCGGTCGCGTGGAAGCGGCCCACGCGGCTGCTCGAGGAATCGATCAACAGCGGCCGCACCTCTTTCCTGTCCACTTCCCAGGGAATGGCGCTGCTCCAGGGCGGCGTTCCGATCGAAATCGCGGGCGAATTGGTGGGCGCCGTGGGCGTTTCGGGGGTAAAGGCTTCCGATGATGAGGTCGTGGCGCTCGCCGGCGTCAACGCACTGAAAGCAGCCTTGAGCTAGCAATCGCTCCCCCGGAGCGGCAAAATAGCGGTCCTATAAGGTGATTGCCATCGGGCGGTCATCGTAACTAATTAATATAATGGACCTTTATCCTCTCGGCCTCCTCGAAACCCTGCGCGCCTATCGCGAAGGGCGCGCCACTGTGCAGGATTATGTGGCTTCCTGCTCGGAGCGGATCGCCGCGCTCGAGCCCCGGATCCAGGCGTGGGAGTGGTTCGATCCGTCGCGCGCGATGGCCGAAGCCGAGGAGCGCGCCGGGGGCATTCTGGGCGACCTTCCGCTTTTCGGGATTCCCGTGGGCGTGAAGGACATCATCGCCACGCGCGGCATCCCCACCCGCTACGGCTCGCGCATCTTCGCGAGTCATGTGCCCACCCTTTCGGCCTGGGTCGTGCGGCGCCTGGAGTCGCTCGGCGGCATCGTGATGGGCAAGACCGTGACCACCGAGTTCGCCTATCGCCAACCCGGCAAGACGCGCAATCCGTGGAACCCGGTGCACACCCCCGGAGGCTCGTCGAGCGGGTCGGCCGCCGCGGTGGCCGCGGGCTTCGTGCCGGTTGCGATCGGCACGCAGACGCTGGGCTCGATGATCCGGCCCGCGGCGTATTGCGGCGTCGTCGGATTCAAGCCGAGCTTCGGCGCGATCTCGCGCACCGGCATCCATCCGTTCAGCGCCACGCTCGATCACGTCGGCGTGTACGCGCGCTCGGTCGCGGATGCCGCGTGGTTCGGCGCCTGCCTGATGGGCCAGGATAGCCGCGATGAGGCGACCGTGATCCGCGCGGCACCCAAGCTGCTGCGCGTGCCGCTCGAGCCGTTCGCGCTCCCGCCGCGCCTCGCGGTGGTGAAGACTCCCAAGTGGCCGCTCGCGACCGAAGCGCAGCGTGCGCATTTCGCCGAGAACGTCGCCAAGCTGCAGGACGCCGGCGCGAAGGTGCGTGAGGTGTCGATGCCGCGGATGTTCGACGACGCGTGGGAAAACGTGATGACCATCATGTGCCACGACGCGGTGAAGAGCTTCGCCTCGATCGAGGCGCGCCACCGTATCCGCCTGTCGCCGCACCTGATCGAGATTCTCGACCGCGGCCATCGCGTGACGCCGGACGAGTACGCGGCGGCGCGCGAAAAGCGCGACAACTATCGCCGCTGGCTCGATGCAGTGTTCGACTCGCACGAGGCGATCGCCACGATCCCCGCCGCGGGCGAAGCGCCCGAAGGCCTGTCGAATACCGGAGACGCGACTTTCGCGTCGCTCTGGACGCAGGCCGGATTGCCCGCCGTGACCATTCCCTCGGGCCGCGGGCCGAAAGGGCTGCCGCTCGGCTTCCAGGTCGTGGGCCGCTATCGCGAGGACGAGCAGACGCTGCGCGCGGCCGCATGGTGCGAATCGGCGCTCGCGTTTTCGCCCGGGCTGGCCGGCGAGATCAGGGCGCCCGAGCCCGTCGGTGCGGAGGCATCCCGCGTGAGCAGCCTCATGGCGCTCACGATCAGGAGGTCCAGCACGCAGTAGAACGCGCCCGCCGCGAGCGGCGGGTTGTCGGCCGTGAGCCCGAGCCACGGCACGTGGGCCGACCACACCCAGTTGCCCATCCAGGTTCCGTAGAGCTCCATCGCGAGCGAGAGCACGAACATGGTCGCGTAGAGCTTGCGCGAAGGCGAGATCCACATGCATGCGAGGAACAGCGCATAGAGCAGCGGGCCCATCGTGTCGCGGCCATTCCACGCGAAGAGCGCCACCAGCGGAAGGGCCAGCGCGGCGATCCAC
>JANPHA010000499.1:0-28901 GCA_031424255.1 Burkholderiales bacterium
TCGAGATCGCGTTCTGGTTCGACCGGCTGACCTCGGTCATGGTGCTGATCGTGACCGGGGTGGGCTCGCTGATCCACGTGTACTCGATCGGCTACATGAAGGAGGACAAGTCGTACGCGCGCTATTTCGCGTACCTGAACCTGTTCCTCTTCTTCATGCTCGTGCTGGTGCTCGGCCGCTCGCTGCTCGTGCTCTTCGTCGGCTGGGAGGGCGTGGGCCTCGCCTCGTACCTGCTGATCGGCTTCTGGTTCGAGGATCCGGTCAAGGCCGCCGCGGGCAAGAAGGCCTTCATCACCAACCGCATCGGCGACGCCGGCTTCCTGCTCGGCATGTTCGTGATCTATTCCGTGCTCGGCACGCTCGACATGGATCGCGTCAACGCCGCGTTCCAGGCGACACCCGCGCCGGCCGTCTCCGCGAGCCTCGTGGGAATCCTGCTCTTCATCGGCGCCTGCGGGAAATCCGCGCAGATCCCGCTGCACGTGTGGCTGCCCGACGCGATGGCGGGCCCGACGCCGGTCTCGGCGCTGATCCATGCCGCGACCATGGTGACCGCGGGCGTTTACCTGGTGGCGCGCCTGTCGGGCATCTACGAGCACGCACCCGCAGCCTCGGCGGTGATCGCCGCGGTGGGTGCCGCGACCGCGTTCTTCGCCGCGACCATCGCGGTCGTGCAGACCGACATCAAGAAGGTGCTCGCGTACTCGACGATTTCCCAGCTCGGCTTCATGTTCGTGGCCCTCGGCGTGGGCGCCTACGGCGCGGCCATCTTCCACCTCTACACGCACGCCTTCTTCAAGGCCTGCCTGTTCCTCGGCGCGGGCAGCGTGATCCACTCGCTTTCCGGCGAGCAGGACGTGCGCAGGATGGGCGGCCTCGGGCGGAAGATCCCGGTCACCTTCGCGACCTTCGCGGTCGCCACCGGCGCGATCGCGGGGCTTCCGCCGCTCGCGGGCTTCTTCTCCAAGGACGAGATCCTCTGGTACGCGCTCGCGAGCGCGCGCGGCGGCTCCGCGCTGCTCTTCGGCGTCGCCGCCGCGACCGCGCTGCTGACCTCGTTCTACATGTTCCGCCTGCTCTGGCTCACGTTCCTCGGGCGCTCGCGCGTGACGCCCGAGGTCGAGCACCACGTGCACGAGTCGCCGCCCTCGATGACCGGCGTGCTGGTGGCGCTCGCCGTGCTTTCCGCGATCGGCGGGTTCCTCGCGTTGCCGCACTACCTCGAGCCGATGCTGCGCCTGCCGGAGGTCACCGCGGGAATGGACCGCGACGAGAACTACGTCGTCGCCGCGTCGATCGCGATCGCGCTCGCGGGGCTCGCGGGCGCGGCCTGGTTCTTCGGCTCGGGAGCACAGCGCGCCGAGCGCGTGCGCCTCGCCTGGCCCGCGCTGCACCGCGTGCTCTCCGGCAAGTATTTCGTCGACGAGGCCTACGAGCGCTTCATCAACCGCCCGCTGCTGTGGATCTCGGATCGCGCGTTCCTGCGTTTCGGCGACCGGCGCCTGATCGACGGATCGCTGCATGCGCTCGCCGCCCTCGGGCGCGGGACCGCGTGGGTGCTCGGCCGCATCCAGGGGGGAAACCTCCAGCGCTACGCCTTCTTCGTGCTCGGCGGCATCGTCGCGGCCCTGTGGTGGAGCCTGCGCCATGCCTGAGGCCGCGATCCTCAACCTGGTGCTGTTCCTGCCGGTGATCGGCATCGCGTTGCTGCTGGGCATTCCGGCGGGGCGCGAGGACCGGGTGCGCGCTCTGTCCTTCGCGGTGATGGTTGCGCAGTTCATCCTCACCGCCTGGCTCTACGAGCGCTTCGACGCAAGCCGCGAGGGCCTGCAATTCGAAACTCGCCTGCCCTGGATCGCCGCCTGGGGCGTGTACTACCAGGTCGCCCTCGACGGCTACAACGTGCTGCTGGTGCTGCTCACCGCGTTCCTCGGCCCGCTCGTGGTCGCGAGCGCGTTCACCGCGATCACCCGGGACGTGAAGCTCTTCTACGCGACGCTGCTGGCGCTTCAGTTCACGATGGTCGGCACGTTCCTCGCGCAGGACCTGTTCCTCTTCTACCTCTTCTGGGAGGCGATGCTGATCCCGATGTTCTTCATCATCGGCATCTGGGGCGGCGAGCGGCGCATCTACGCCACCCTCAAGTTCGTGCTCTACACCGCCTTCGGCAGCATCCTCATGCTGGCCGCGGTCATCTACCTGGTGATGTCGATCGACGCCACCACCGGCATCACGTCCTTCGCCTTCGCCGACCTGTACAAGGCGAACCTGCCACTCGACGTGCAGACCATCCTGCTCTGCGCCTTCGGCCTTTCCTTCGCGATCAAGGTGCCGATGGTGCCGCTGCACACGTGGCTGCCGGACGCGCACGTGGAAGCGCCCACCGCCGGCTCCGTGATCCTCGCGGGCGTGCTGCTCAAGATGGGCACGTATGGCTTCATGAAGCTCGGCTTTCCGCTCTTTCCGCAGGCGACCCAGATGCTGGCACCGGTGATCGGCGCGCTCGCGGTGGTGAGCATCGTCTACGGCGCGTGCCTGGCGCTGGTGCAGACCGACATCAAGAAGATCATCGCCTACTCGTCGATCAGCCACCTCGGATACGTGATGCTGGGCCTCGCGAGCTTCAACCTGCTCGGCATCCAGGGCGCGGTGATGCAGATGGTGAGCCACGGGCTCATCGCGGGGGGATTGTTCCTGATGGTGGGCATGATCTACGAACGCTGCCACACGCGCGACCTCGCCGCCTACGGGGGCCTCGCGAAGATCCTGCCGGTGTACTCGGTGTTCTTCGCGATCCTGGCGCTCGCCTCGCTCGGCTTGCCCACCACGAGCGGCTTCACCGGGGAATTCCTCGTGCTGCTCGGCTCGTTCGCCGGCGCGTGGCCGCGCTTCGAGCAGGGCGCGGGCTTCCCGCTCGCGATGAGCGTGGCCGCGGTCTCCGGCGTCGTGCTGGGCGCGCTCTACATGCTCGGGCTCGCGCAGCGCCTGCTCTTCGGAGCGGCACGCGCGCCCCACCAGCCGTTCGCCGACCTGAACGGGCGCGAGAAGGCGATCCTCGCCGCCATCGTCGGCGCGGTGTTCGCGCTCGGCCTCTTCCCCGACGAGCCGATGCGGAAGACCGAGATCGCCGCGCGCCACTACCAGACGCTCGTCACCACCGTGCGCACCGCAACGCCGCTCGCGCTGGGGCCCGGGCCGTGAACGCGCAGGCCCTCCTCGGCGCGATGTTGCCCGAGCACCTGCTGCTCGCCGGCATGGTCGCGCTGATCGCGCTCGAGATCGCGGCCGGCAAGCCGCGCGCGGCCACGCTCCTCTGCGGCCTGGTCGTGGCGGCCGCGTGCGCCGCGGCGCTCGCGCTGTCGCTCATCGGATACGCGGCCGCGCCTTTCCCGGGGCAATTCTCGGTGGCCCCGGCGGCGCTCCTCGGCAAGGCGATCGTGCTGGCGCTCGCGGTGCCGGTGATCCTGATCTCGCGCGCGGAGTTCGCGGACCGGCAGTTCCATATCCTCGTGCTCGCCTCGCTCTACGGGGCCTGCCTGATGCTGTCGGCCGACAGCTTCCTGACACTCTTCCTCGGCATCGAGCTGCTATCGCTTCCCGTGTACGTGCTGGTGGTGCTCGCCTTTCGCCGGCCGCAGAGCGCCGAGGCCGCGCTCAAGTACCTGGTGCTGGGCGGCACGGCGAGCGCCACGCTGCTGATGGGCGCCTCGCTTCTCTTCGGGTGGAGCGGCACGCTCGAGATCTCCGCGTTCGCGCGTGCGCTCGGCTCCGGGGAACCGCTCGCGTTGACCGGCGCGGTGCTGGTCGTGCTCGCGTTCTTCCTGAAGGCCGCGATCGTCCCGTTCCACGCGTGGGCGCCGGACGCCTACGAAGGAGCGAGCGTGCCGGTGACCGCGTTCATGGCGACCATCGTCAAGTCCGCCGTCCTGCTCGCCGCAGTGCGCCTGTTCGACGGCATGCCGGTCGAGCGCCCGATGGCCGATGTGATCGCCGTGCTGCCGCTCGCCTCGATCGTGTGGGGCAACCTCGCGGCCATGCGCCAGCAGAGCTTCCGCCGCATGATCGCGTATTCCTCGATCGCGCATGCCGGCTACCTCTTCTACGCGTTTCTCGGCGACGGGACGCTGCGCTTCCAGGCGGTCGCGTTCTATCTCCTGGCCTACGGAACCATGAACCTGCTCGCCTTCGCGTCGCTGCCCCCCGGCGAGGACGACGCGGCGCGCGACCGGCTCGACAACCTCAAGGGGCTCTGGCACCGCAGGCCGTATGCCGCGGCGACGATCGCCATCGCCATGCTGTCGCTCGCGGGCCTGCCGCCCTTTCCCGGCTTCATCGCGAAGTTCCTGATCTTCAAGAATGTGATCGCGGCGGGCTACACGCTCTACGCGGTCCTCGGCCTCGTGGGGAGCTACCTCGGCATCTACTTCTACCTGCGTGTGGTGCAGTACCTCTTCATGAGCGAGGAGGAAGCGAGCGCGAACCGCGGAGTGCCGGGACGACTCGCCCTGGGGGCCGGAGCGCTGTGCCTCGCCGCCGCTATCGTGATGAGCGTGATTCCGGGCTGGGTTCTGGGCCGGTTCTAGCGCCCGGGAAAATGCCCGGCGGCACGAGTGCGTGTTGGCGTACAGACATGCCCGCGACATAGGTTCATCGTCGCTCCAGCACGCGGGATTTCCCGCAGCGCGAACAACGGAGGATGGACGACATGGCGAAGAATTCCGAGTATGTCACGACGATGGAAATGCAACTGAAGAAGTGGGACGCGGAAGTCGATGCGCTCGCGGCCCGGGGCGAAAAGGCGGGCGCCGAGGCGCGGACCGCATATCAGGATCAGATCAAGGGCTTGCGCGCGAGCCGCGACGACGCGCAGAAGAAGTTCCAGGAAATTCGTGTCGCGAGCGAGGCGGCCGGCGCCCAGATGCAGGCCGGCATGGAAGCGGCGTGGAAAACGATGCAGAAATCGCTGGAGAAGGCCGCGTCGGACCTGAGGAAATAGCCCGCGTCGGCGAGCGCGCCGGAAGGATCGGTTTCCGGCGCGAACGCCGCGCCTACTTCGCGAACTTGAGCTTGATCGCCCCCTTGTGGAACGCGTGGCGCACCTGCGCGTTGTCGAAGAGCGCGATCCCGAACGGGTATTCCGCGTCGAGGTTCGCGAACTGCACGTCGTACTTGCCGGGCGTCACGAGCTTGCGCGACATCGCCACCGTGTAGCCGCCGTCCTTGTAGCCGAGGGCCGTGTCGATCGCGCCCCGCTCGCCGGTGAACTTCGCCACCAGGATCGAGGCGACCTCGTCGCCGGCCACGAACTTGCCGTCGTCGAACGCGACCTTGTCCTCCTCGCGCAGCCAGTATGTGCCGCCCTTGTTGGCCGCCTTGGCGTCGTGGCTCATGAATTCGGGCTTGCCGCCCACGAGCTTCACGTCGGCATATCCGCCGCCGGTCTTCGGATCGCTCTTGCGCCCGGCATCGGGCGACTTCTCCTTGTCGTAGTGCGTGTTGTCCACGTACTGGTTGTCGGTCTGGCCGATGTAGCCGGTGCGCACCGACTTCATATGCCAGATGTCGCCCAGCTCGCCTTCGCTCGCGGTGTACTTGTTGCCGAACGGTTTGCCTTCGCCCATGTGGCAGAGCATGAAGCAGCCGTTCTCCGCGAAACCCTTGATCGAGTCGTTGATCGGAAACAGCAGCGCCACCTTGTCCTCGTAGTACTTGTTGTTGTCGCCGCCCTTGTCGTCCGGATCGGCCAGCTTCGTCCACGAGCCGTCGGCCTGCTTCACATACGGGCTGCGGCGAACGGACTGGGTCGGGTCGGCGTACTGGATCAGGAGGTACAGCGTATCGGGCGTGTAGACGGCCTTCAGTCGCGCCGTGGTCGCGCCCCCCTTGAAGTTCTTGCCGCCCTTGAGCTCGATCTTCGTCTCCGTCGCCTTGGCCCAGGCCGGATCCGCGGCGAGAGATTCGAGCTTCGGGGCCTGCGCGGCTTTCACCGCGGTGAGCGTCTGCGCCTGCGCGGTGCCCGCGACGGCAAACGCGCAGGCAAGGGCGAAGGACAGCAGCGGTGATTTCCTGCAGATGGTGCCCATCGTGGTCTCCTCGAAAAGTGTCAGGTGCCGGCGCGCTTGGCGACCGGCGAGTACATGTCGTGAACTTGCAGGCGAGTCGCCTGCAGGCGGCCCGCGACTACGCCCAGCAGTCGATACATGAACGACAGGCCGAAGGCCGGGTCTTCCTTGCACGCGGCGAGGAGCGCGGCGCCGTCGAAGGCGATCGCCTCCACCGGCTCGAGCGCGCGCGCCTGGAAGTGCTTGCCGCTTCCCATGAGCAGCGCGGACCAGCCGAGCTCGTCGCCGGCCGAAAGCGTCTGCACCCGCAGGGTGTGCCCCGGCTCCTCGATCTCCAGCGCGATCAACCCGGAGACGATCATGTAGAACTCCGAGCACTCGTCGCCCTCGTGGAAGATGACCTGGTCGCGTGCGAAGCGCACGTCCCTGGCGAGCGTGGCGAGCTTGTCCACATGCGCGGGCTCGAACTCCTCCACGAAGTGATGCTTGCGAAGCATCGCCTTGAGGGCCTGGGCGATCATGGCGCGCCCGTCCTGTCGGAGCGATAGCTGGGCTCGTACATCCGCGCCTTCACGAAGGCGAGGATGTCGGCGGGTTGCGGCACGCTCGCCAGCTTCTCGCGGAAGGCCACGGCGGCCACCGCCGCCGCGATGCGCGCCGAGACCTCGCGGATGTCGCGCAGCGGCGGAAAGAGGCTGCCCTGCTCCAGGTCGGCCTGCGTCACCTGCTCGGCGAGCGTGCGCGCGGCCACCATGAACATCGGCTGTGTCACGCGCGTTGCGCCCGTGGCGATCGCCCCCAGGCCCATGCCGGGGAAGATGTACGAGTTGTTGACCTGGCGCGGCACGAAACGCTGTCCGCCGACCTCCACGGGATCGAACGGGGAGCCGCAGGCGAAGAGCGCGCGCCCGGCGGACCATCGGTACGCCTGCTCGGCCGTGCATTCGGATTTCGAGGTCGGGTTCGAGAGCGCGAAGATGATCGGTCTCGGGTTGGCGGCGGACATCGCCTCGATGATCTCCCGGGTGAAGGCGCCGCCGACCGCCGCCGCGCCGAGGATCGCGGTCGGCTTCAGCGCCTTCACGGCCGCGAGCAGCGTGTCGACGCCCTCGCGATCGTGGGCATAGGGCCGCTTGTGCCCGGCGAGATCCGTGCGCGTTTTCACCACCAGGCCGCGGGAGTCGAACAGCCAGCACCGCTTGCGCGCCGCGGCCTCGTCGACGCCCTCGGCCACCATCGCCTCGACCACGAGGTCCGCGATGCCGGTGGCCGCCTCGCCCGCGCCCTGGAAAAGCAGCGTTTGCTGGCCGAGCGTGCCGCCGGTGATGCGCAGGGCCGAGAGCAGTCCCGTCAGCGCCACCGCCGCGGTGCCCTGGATGTCGTCGTTGAACGTGGGAATGCGGTCGCGGTACTTCTGCAGCAGGCGAAACGCATTGTGGTTGGCGAAATCCTCAAACTGGATCACGACGCCCGGAAAGGTTGCGCGCGCCGCGGTGATGAACTCGTCGACGAGCGCGTCATACTCCGCGCCCTGCAGCCGCTTCTGGTGCAGCCCGATGTAGAGCGGGTCGGCCAGCAGCGCCGCATTGTTGGTGCCCGCATCGAGCAGCACCGGCAGGGTCGCATCGGGCGGCACGCCTGCGCACGCCGTGTAGAGCGAGAGCTTGCCCACGGGAATGCCCATGCCGTTGGCGCCGAGATCTCCCAGTCCCAGGATGCGCTCGCCGTCGCTCACCACGATGATCTTCACGTCGCGGCTCGGCCAGTTGGCGAGCACGCGCGCGACGCGGCCGCGGTCCTTCGCGCTCACGAAGATGCCGCGCGGGCGCTGGAAGATGTGGCCGAACTGCTGGCAGGCGAGGCCCACCGTGGGCGTGTACACGATCGGCAACATCTCGTCCGGGTGGTCCATCAGGATGCGGAAGAAGAGCGACTCGTTGCGATCGTGCAGCGCGGTGAGGTCGATGTACTTCTCCAGGTCGGTGGGCTTGCGCCGGAAGTTCTCCAGCACGCGCGTCACCTGCTCTTCCTGCGAGCACACGTGGGGCGGCAGCAGCCCGCGCAGGTCGAGGCGGTCGCGCTCGGCCTCGGTGAACGCCGTTCCCTTGTTCAGCACCGGGTCGCGCAGCACGCCGACCCCGCGCGCGCCGGACCGTGTCGATTCCCTCACCTCTTCTTCGTGCAGCATGAGTTCCCCCAGGCGCCGCGCCGGCCCTCAGGCCTCTTCGGGCACCATCTTGATCGCCCCGCACGGGCATTCGGCCACGCAGATGCCGCAGCCCTTGCAGTAGTCGAGGTTGAACTGGAAGCGCTTGCCCGGGCCGAGCTTGACCACCGCGTTGTCCGGGCACACGCCGTAGCAGTTGTCGCACTCGAAGCAGTTGCCGCACGACAGGCAGCGGCGCGCCTCGAACAGGGCATTGGTCTCGTCGAGACCGCTCACCACCTCGTCGAACGTGGAGGTCCGGCGCGCGAGCTCGAGCAGCGGTTGCACGGTCTTGGGGGCGTCGGCGTAGTACCAGGTGTTGAGCTTGTCGAAGGTCGCCGCCTCGTGCTTCGGCTCGGGCGGGCGCTCCACACCCCGCAGCCACGCGTCGATATGGCGCGCCGCCTTCTTGCCATGGCCGACGCCGACCGTCACCGTGCGCTCGGACGGCACCATGTCACCACCGGCGAAGATGCCGGGATGGCCGGTCATCATGTTGGGCGCCACTTGCACCGTGCCGTCGCGGATCTCGAGGCCCGGCACCCCGTCGAGCAGCGCGAGGTCCACGTCCTGGCCCAACGCGAGCACCAGGCTATCGGCCTCGAGCGTCTCGAGCTCGCCGGTGGGCTGCGGGAAGCCCTTGTCGTCGAGCGTCATCTTCTCCACCGTGATCGTGCCCTCGTCGGCCATGTTGCGGATCGTCGAGAGCCACTTGATCAGCACGCCTTCCTGCAGCGCCTCCTCGACCTCGAAGTCGTGCGCCGGCATCTTCTCGCGCGTGCGCCGGTAGACGATGATCGCCTCGGTGGCACCCAGCCGCTTCGCGGTCCGCGCCACGTCGAGCGCGGTGTTCCCGCCGCCGTAGACCACGACCCGCCGGCCGAGCATCGGCTTGTCCTCGCCTTCCATGCCGCGCAGCACCGCGACCGCGTCGAGGATGCGCGCCGCCTCGCCCGCGGGAATGTAGGCGCGCCGGGCGATATGCGCGCCGACCGCGAGGAACGCCGCGTCGAAGCCGCCTTCCTTCATCGTCGCGAGGATGTTGTCGACCTTGCGATCGAGCTCGAGCTCCACGCCCATGTCGAGAATGCGCCGCACCTCGCCGTCGAGCACCGCGCGCGGCAGCCGATACTTGGGAATTCCGAAACGCATCATCCCGCCGGCGAGCGGGCCCGCCTCCACGATCTTCACCGCGTGCCCCATGCGCCGCAGGTGGTACGCGGCCGAAAGCCCCGAGGGGCCGGCGCCGACCACGAGCACGCGCTTGCCGCTCTCGGCCTGCGGCGGCGCGAACTTCCAGCCGCGCTTGAGCGCCTCGTCGCCGAGGAAGCGCTCGACCGAATTGATGCCCACCGCCTCGTCGAGCTGGCCGCGGTTGCACGAGGTTTCGCACGGGTGGTAGCACACGCGCCCCATGATGGCCGGCAGCGGATTGTCTTCGGTGAGCACCCGCCACGCGGCTTCGTAGTCGCCCGATTCGGCGTGGAAGAGCCAGCCCTGGATGTTCTCGCCCGCGGGGCAGGCATGGTTGCACGGCGGCAGGCGGTCCACGTAGAGCGGGCGCTTGGTGCGCCAGGCGCCGGTCTTGTTGGCGAGGCTGGAGCCCACGTCGAGGGTGATCGCGAAAGGTTTGTCCACGGCATTCCCCTACTGCAGCAGGCCGAAGTCGGCGATGTTCTGGTCGGCCATCCGCTGGATGCGCGCGATGCGCTCCACGTCCTGCGGCTTGCCGAAGAGATGCGCGAAGCGCTTCTGGCGCTTCAGGTACTCGGTCACCGGCACCTGCCGGCGAATGCTCGTGCGCGCCGTGACCTTGCCGTCGTGCGCCTCGAACAGCGGGAACAGCCCGCATTCGATCGCGAGGCGCGCGATGTTGATCGTGTCGTCGGGCGCGGATCCCCACCCCAGCGGGCACGGCACGAAGATGTGGATGTAGCGGGCACCGCGAATCCCCATCGCATGGGTCACTTTCTGCTCGAGGTCGCGCAGGTTCGCGACACTCGCGGTCGCGACATACGGGATGCGGTGCGCCATCGCGATCAGCGGCACGTTCTTGCCGGTGCCGAAGACGTTGCCGGGGCTCGGCCCGAGGGCCGGCGTCGTGGCGGTGCGCGCCGTGGGCGGCGTGGCGCTGGAGCGTTGCACGCCGGTATTCATGTAGGCCTCGTTGTCGTAGCAGATGTAGAGCACGTCGTCGTTGCGCTCGAACATCCCCGACAGGCATCCGAAGCCGATGTCGGTGGTGCCGCCGTCGCCGCCCTGCGCGATCACGCGCACGTCGCTGCGCCCGAGCGCGCGCTGCGCCGCGGCCACGCCCGAGGCGACCGCAGCCGCGTTGCCGAAGAGCGAATGGATCCACGGCACCTGCCACGAGGTCTCGGGATAGGGCGTGGAGAAGACTTCGAGGCAGCCGGTCGCGTTCACCGCGATCAGCCGGTTGTTGGTGGCGCGCATCGCCGCGTCGATCGCGTAGCGCGCTCCCAGCGCCTCTCCGCATCCCTGGCAGGCGCGGTGGCCCGAGTTGAGCGAGTTGGTGCGGTGCATGTCGGCCTGCACCGTGCGCTCGCCCTCGGCGAGCAGCCGGTTGCCGACCGTGAACGTGCCGGTCTGGTAGTACTTGATGGTCTGCTCTTCCACGCTCGTCTCCGGTTAGCCGATGCCCGAGGCGACGGTGCCGATGCGCCGCAGGATCGCCTCCGCCGTGGGTCCGCTGCGCCACGTGCGGCGTTCGCGCTCGAGCTCCTGGGTGACCACGTCGGTATTGAGGTCGAGGAACGTGACCTGCTCGAGCGCGTCGCGCCCTGCGTCCTCGAAGAGCTTGGTGAGCGAGGCGCGCGTGATCGCGCGCCCGCCGAGCCCCGCGATCACGGTGTAGCCGCCCAGCTGGATGCCCGAGAGCGACTTCCTCACGCCATCGGAGACGATCCCGCCGAGCCCCACCGCGAGGCATTTCTCCAGCACCACCACGCGGCGCGCGTTGCGCAGCGCTTCGCGCAGCACCGCGAGCGGGAAAGGCCGGAACGAGCAGATCGCGACCGAGCCGATGCGCACGCCGCGCGCGCGCATCTCGTCGACCACTTCCTGGATCGTACCGTTGACCGAGCCGAGCGCCACCACGATCGTCTCGGCGTCCTCGGTGCGGTAGGTGCGGATCAGCCCGCCGGATTCACGGCCGAACTCGGCGCGGAACTCCGCGGCGAGCTCGGGAATGAGGCTCAGCGCGCGCAACTGCTTGTGGTGCGAGAGGTAGCGCACCTCGGTGAAGGCCTCGGGACCGACGAGCGCTCCGATGCTCACCGGGTCGGCGGGATCGAGCACCTGGCGCGGCACGTAGCCCGGCAGGAAGGCATCGACCTGGGCTTGCGTGGGCATGTCCACGCGCTCGTAGGCGTGCGTCAGGATGAAGCCGTCCATGCAGACCATCACCGGGCACGAGAGCTCCTCGGCGAGCCGGAAGGCCTGGATGTGCAGGTCGAGCGCTTCCTGGTTGGTCTCGGCGTAGAGCTGGATCCAGCCGGCATCGCGCACCGACATGCTGTCGGAATGATCATTCCAGATGTTGATCGGCGCCCCGATCGCGCGGTTGCCGACCGTCATCACGATCGGCAGCCCGAGGCCCGCGGCGTTGTAGACCGCCTCGGCCATGAAGAGCAGCCCCTGGCTGCTGGTGGCCGTGTACGCGCGCACCCCGCCCGCCGAGGCGCCGATCGCCACCGACATCGCGGCGAACTCGCTCTCGACGTTGATGAACTCGCAGCCGCCCAGCTCGCCCGCTTTCACCATCTCGCCCAGGCCCTCGACGATGTGGGTCTGCGGCGTGATCGGGTACGCGCAGATCACCTGCGGCCGGCACAGCGCGACCGCCTCGGCGACCGCGCGCGAGCCTTCGATTTGCCTAAGCATGGATTTCCTCCCGCATCCGGCTGGCCAGATCGTGGGCCTCGATCGCGGCGGCCACGTTCTTCTCGGCGATCGCCTTGGGAAACTTGTCGCGGATCGCGGCGGCGACCGATTCGATCCGGATGACACCGGTGATCGCGGCGAACCCGCCCAGCAGCGCGGCGTTGGGCACGTCGCGGCCCACGTGCTTGAGGGCGAGCTCGGTGGCCGGGAGCGCGTACAGCCGGTAGCGCTGCGCGCCGCGCTCGAGGCTCGCGAGCCCGAGCTCGCCCGGCGTGCGCCTTGAATTGAGCAGGATGCTGCCGCCGGCCTGCAGTCCGTTGAACAGGTCCACCTGGTGCAGCAGCGTGCAGTCCTGGACGATCAGCGCATCGGGCTGCAGCACCGGCTCGCGCAGCCGGATCTCCTTGTCGTCGATGCGGCAGAAGGCCATCACCGGCGCTCCCATGCGCTCCGAGCCGAAGCTCGGGAACGCCTGCGCGTACCGGTCCTCGAGGAAGGCCGCCACCGACAACATCTCGGCGCCCGACACGACGCCTTGGCCGCCACGGCCGTGAATGCGGATCTGGAACACGCGAAATCCTCCTTGCGGGCCATCGTGGGCGCATTGCGCGGGGCGGCTTTGATGCACGTCAATACCCGGCGGCGTGGCGCGCGTAGGTTTGCCTTGATGGAACGCACCAGCCCGTTGATCGCCGGCGTAGGGCTCGACCATCGAGCGCGCAAGAGCCTCTGGCCCGCGCGGCTGGACCTCACCCAGAGCGCCACCGGCCTCATCCTCGTCCTGTTCATGTGGGGCCACATGTTCTTCGTCTCGTCGATCCTCCTCGGCAAGGACGCGATGTGGACGATCACCAAGCTCTTCGAGGGCTATTTCTTCCTCGGCACCTCGCACCCGTGGGTGGTGTCGATCGCGGTCGCGGGCGTGATCGCGCTGATCGTCGTGCACGCGGTGCTCGCGCTGCGCAAGTTTCCGGCCAGCTACCGCCAGTACGCGACCTTCCACGCGCACATGCGGATGATGCGGCACGAGGACACCACGCTCTGGTTCTGGCAGGTCGTCACCGGATTCGCGATGTTCTTCCTCGCGCCCGCGCACCTCTTCGTGATGCTCTCCCGCCCCGATCGGATCGGCCCGTTCGAATCGTCGGACCGGGTATGGAGCGATCACTTCTGGCCGCTCTACATCCTCCTGCTGCTCGCGGTCGAGCTGCATGCCGGCATCGGGCTCTATCGCCTCGCGGTCAAGTGGGGCTGGCTCGCGGGCGCGGACGCCGACGCCACGCGCGTGCGCTTGAAGCGGCTCAAATGGGCGATCAGCGTGTTCTTCCTCGCGTTGGGGTTCCTCACCCTGGCCGCCTACGTGAAGATCGGCATCGAGCACCAGGACCGCTACGGCGAGCGCTACGTGCCCGCGCACCTCGCCACCCCGGCGAAGGCCGGGGCCCAATAATCCAGGTGAACATCCTCTACACGGATGTGCTGGTCATCGGCGGCGGCCTCGCGGGCCTGCGGCTCGCGATCGCCGCGAAGCGCCGCGGCCACGAGGCGATCATCCTGTCGCTGGTCCCGGCCAAGCGCTCGCACTCCAAGGCGGCGCAAGGCGGCATGCAGGCCTCGCTCGGCAATATCTCGAAGGGACAGGGCGATAACGAGGACGTGCACTTCGAGGACACGGTGCGCGGTTCCGACTGGGGCGCCGACCAGGAGGTGGTGCGCATGTTCGTCAATACCGCGCCGAAGGCGGTGCGCGAGCTCGCGGCCTGGGGTGTTCCGTGGACGCGCATCCGCAAGGGCGCGCGGCAGGCGGTCATCAACGGCCAGCAGGTCACCCTCACCGAGAGCGAGCAGGCCGACGGCCTGCTCGCGCAGCGCGATTTCGGCGGCACCAAGAAATGGCGCACCTGTTACGTCGCCGACGGCACCGGGCATGCGATGTTGACCGCCGTGGCCGACCGGGCGATCGCGGAATCGATCCCGGTCCATGAGCGCACCGAGGCGCTCGCGTTGATCCACGACGGCGGGCGCTGCTACGGCGCCGTGGTGCGCGACCTGGTGAGCGGCGAGCTCCTCGCCTACGTGGCCAAGGCCACCGCGATCGCCACGGGCGGCGCGGGACGGCTCTACCGCAGCACAACGAACGCCGTGATCTCCGAGGGCATCGGGGCGGTGCTCGCGATGGAGACGGGACTCGCGGCCCTCGGCAACATGGAGGCGGTGCAGTTCCACCCGACCACGATCTTCCCGGCCGGCATCCTGATGACCGAAGGCTGCCGCGGCGACGGCGGGCTGCTGAAGGACGTCGACGGCCACCGCTTCATGCCCGACTACGAGCCGGAGAAAAAGGAGCTCGCCTCGCGCGACGTCGTCTCGCGGCGCATGGAGGAGCACATCCGCAAGGGCAAGGGGGCGCGCTCGCGCTTCGGCGAGCACCTCTGGCTCGACATCACGCTGCTGGGCGAGCACCACATCAAGCACAACCTGCGCGAGGTGTGGGAGATCTGCCACTACTTCCTCGGCATCGATCCGGTGCGCGACCTGATCCCGGTGCGCCCGTCGCAGCACTACACGATGGGCGGGGTGAGGACCCGGCCCACCGGCGAGAGCCCGACGCTCAGCGGCCTCTTCGCCGCGGGCGAGGCGGCGTGCTGGGACATGCACGGCTTCAACCGCCTCGGCGGCAACTCGGTGGCCGAGACCGTCGTCGCCGGCATGATCGTGGGCGAATATATCGCCGACTATTGCTCCGGCGCCGCGAGCGACGTGAACATTCCGACCGCGCTCGCGCGCGAGTTCGTCGAGCGCGAGCGCGCCAGGCTCGACGCCATGATCGGCCGCAGTGGCGGCGAGGACGCGAGCGCAATCAAGAAGCAGATGCAGGAGGTGATGACCGGCAAGGTCGGAATCTTCCGCACCGGCTCCGACCTGGATGAGGCGGTGGACACGTTGCAGAAGCTGCTCGTGCGCAGCCGCCGCATCGGGCTGCGCGCCCATTCGCACGGCGCCAACCCGGAGCTCGTCACCGCCTACCGCGTGCAGAAGATGCTCAAGCTGGCGCTCACCGTGGCGCATGGCGCCCAGGTGCGAACCGAGAGCCGCGGAGCGCACTTCCGCGAGGATTTCCCGCGCCGCGACGACGCGCGCTGGTTGAAGCGCACGCTCGCCACCTGGAAAGACGAGTCCGACACGCTGCCCACGCTCGCCTACGAGGCGCTCGACGTGAAGCGCATGGAGCTTCCCCCCGGCTGGCGCGGCTACGGCGCCAAGGATTACATCGAGCATCCCGACACGCCGGCACGCCAGGCCGAGGTCGACGCCCTGAGGGCGAGGCTTTCCGGCGCGGACCGCTTCGCCGTGCAGCAGTCGCTGATGCCCTACGAGCACTGGATGCCGCAAGTGCTGCGCGGGCGCAACGAGCGCCTCGACGAGCGCTTCGCCGAAGAGCGCCAGCCCGCGGCGACGGCGTGACCATGGCCGAGACGAGCGCACGGCGCATCCTCAAGTTCCACATCCTGCGCTACAACCCGCAGGAGCCCGGCGCCGTGCCGCGCATGCAGGCCTTCGAGCTCGAGGAAGCCGACGGGATGACGCTGTTCATCGCGTTGAACGAGATCCGCGAGACGCAGGATCCCTCGCTGCAATTCGACTTCGTGTGCCGCGCGGGCATCTGCGGAAGCTGCGCGATGATGATCAACGGCCGCCCGAGCCTCGCCTGCCGCACCGTCACCAAGGACCTCGGAACCGAGACGACGCTCGCGCCCCTGCCGGTCTTCGAGCTGATCGGGGACCTCTCGGTGAACACCGGCAAGTGGATGCGCGCCATGAGCGAGCGCCTCGAGACCTGGGTCCACGCGAAGGAGCAGGAGGTGGATTTCAAGCGCATCGAGGCGCCGATGGACGCGGACCTCGCCGAGAAGATCTACGAGCTCGACCGCTGCATCGAGTGCGGCTGCTGCGTATCGGGGTGCGGCACCGCGCGCATGCGCACGGACTTCGTCGGCGCCGTGGGCCTGAACAAGATCGCGCGCTTCCGCCTCGATCCGCGCGACACGCGCACCGATGCCGACTACTACGAGCTGATCGGCGACGACAACGGCGTCTTCGGCTGCATGTCGCTGCTCGCCTGCCACGACGTGTGTCCCAAGAAGCTGCCCCTCTCAACCCAGATCGCGTTCATGCGCCGCAAGATGGCGGGCATGGGCTGGAGCAAGGAGAAGCCATGAAACCCGTACGCCCGCTCGTCGCCCTGCTCGCCCTCGCCGCCGCGGTCGCGGCGTGGGGCCAGCAGCCCCTGGTCATCAAGTTCAGCCACGTGGTCGCGGTGGACACGCCCAAGGGCAAGGGCGCGGAATACTTCAAGAAGCTCGCCGAGGAGCGCACCAAGGGGCGCGTCAAGGTCGAGGTGTATCCCAACAGCCAGCTCTACAAGGACGGCGAGGAGATGGAGGCGCTGCAGCTCGGCGCCGTGCACATGCTCGCCCCCTCGCTCGCCAAGTTCGGGCCGCTCGGCGTGCGCGACTTCGAGGTCTTCGACCTGCCCTACATCTTCGATGACTACGCCGAGCTGCACAAGATCACCGATGGCCCGATCGGCAAGACGCTGTTCAGGAAGCTCGAGTCCAAGGGCATCACCGGGCTCGCCTACTGGGACAACGGCTTCAAGGTGATGAGCGCCAACAAGGCGCTCAGGACGCCCGCGGACTTCAAGGGCATCAAGATGCGCATCCAGTCCTCGAAGGTGCTCGAAGGCGAGATGCGCGCGCTCGGCGCCATCCCGCAGGTGATGGCGTTCTCCGAGGTCTACCAGGCGCTGCAGACCGGCGTCGTCGACGGCACCGAGAACCCGCCATCGAACTTCTACACCCAGAAGATGCAGGAGGTGCAGAAGTTCCTCACCGTCTCCAACCACGGCTATCTCGGCTACGCGGTCATCACCAACAAGAAGTTCTGGGACGCGCTGCCGGCCGATCTGCGCACCACCCTCGAAGCCGCGATGAAGGACGCGACCAAGTACGCCGACGACATCGCGATGAAAGAGAACGTGGATGCGCTGGAGGCGGTGCGCAAGTCCGGACGCACGCAGATCATCACCCTCACGGCCGAGGAGAAGGCGGCGTGGAAGAAGGCGCTGGTCGCGGTCCATCGCGAGAACGAGTCGCGCATCGGCAAGGAAGTGATCCAGTCGGTGTACCAGGAAACCGGGTTCAAGCCCTAGGCCATGCTGCGGTTCCTCGACCATCTCGAGGAATGGCTCATCGCCTTCCTCATCGGCGCGGCGACGCTCATCATCTTCGTCGCCGTGCTGCACCGCTATGCGGCGGGCGTTCCCATTCCCGTCGTCCAGGACTGGCTGCTCTCGCTGCGTTTCTCCTGGGCCCAGGAGCTGTGCATCTACATGTTCATCTGGATGGCCAAGTTCGGCGCCGCATACGGCGTGCGCACCGGCATCCACGTCGGCGTGGATGTCCTCATCAACCGGCTGCCGGTGGGGGCGCGGCGCGCCTACGTGCTCTTCGGCCTGCTCGCGGGGGCGACGTTCACCGCCATCGTCGGCACGCTCGGCGCGAACTACGTCTGGGCGATCGGCCACACCGACCAGGTCTCCGCCGACCTCGAGCTGCCGCTGTGGCTCGTGTACCTGTGCATCCCGTGCGGCTCCTACCTGATGTGCTTCCGGTTCCTGCAGGTCGCCTGGACCTTCTTCCGGACCGGGGAGTTGCCCAAGCATGACGTCGCCCACGTCGAGGGCATCGACGCCTCGACGGCCGTGTTCCAGGTCCCCGACCTGCATCCGGCCGAGGGGAAGGCGGGCCGCGCATGAGCTCGGCGATGGCTCCCTCGATGAGCCCCGCGCTTCGCGCCGCCGCGCTCCTGCCCCCGGCGCTGGTCGTGCTGCCGCTCGCGGCCTTCGCGATCGGGCTGCCGGTGCCCTCGCCGCTCATCGTCTTCACGCTGCTGGTCGGTTTGATGCTCACCGGCATGCCGGTGTCGATCTCGCTCGGCCTCACCGTGCTCACGTTCCTCTTCCTTCTGACCAACGTGCCGATCACCTCGGTGGCGCTGAAGCTCTTCACCGGCATCGAGCGCTTCGAGATCATGGCGATCCCGTTCTTCATCCTCGCCGGCAACTTCCTCACCCACGGCGGTGTCGCGCGGCGGATGATCAATTTCGCCTCCGCCTGCGTCGGGCACTGGCACGGCGGGCTGGCGCTGGCGGGCGTGATGGCGTGCGCGCTCTTCGCCGCGGTCTCGGGCTCCTCCCCGGCGACCGTGGTCGCCATCGGCTCGATCATCCTGCCGGCGATGGTGAAGCAGGGCTTCCCCAAGCGCTTCGGCGCCGGCGTCATCACGACCTCGGGCGCGCTCGGCATCCTGATCCCGCCCTCGATCGTGATGGTGATGTACGCGGTGGCCACAAACACTTCCGTGGGCCAGCTCTTCATGGCGGGCGTGATCCCGGGCCTGGTGCTCGCGACGATGCTGGGCATGACGACGTGGTACCTGGCGCGCAGGAACCGCTATCCGCGCCTGCAGAAGTCCTCGTGGGCGGAGCGCCTGCGCACGTTCCGCGAAAGCATCTGGGGGCTGCTGCTGATCGTCGTGGTGATCGGCGGGATCTACAGCGGCATCTTCACTCCCACCGAGGCCGCCGCGATGAGCGCGGTGTACGCGTTCTTCGTGGCCGTGTTCGTCTACAAGGACCTCAAGCTCGCGCAGGTGCCGAAGGTGCTGCTCGACTCGGCCAACATGAGCGCCATGCTGCTCTACATCATCACCAACGCGGTGCTGTTCTCGTTCCTCATGACCTCCGAGCAGATCCCGCAGGCGATGGCGGCGTGGATGCTCGACAAGGGCCTGGGCGTGATCGCGTTCCTGCTGTTCGTGAACATCCTGCTGCTGCTGGCGGGCAACGTGATGGAGCCCTCCTCGATCGTGCTCATCATGGCGCCGATCCTGTTCCCGGTGGCGATGAAGCTCGGCATCGACCCCGTGCATTTCGGCATCATCATGGTGGTCAACATGGAGGTCGGCATGTGCCACCCGCCGGTGGGCCTGAACCTCTACGTCGCATCGGGCATCGCCAAGATGGGCATCACCGAGCTCACCATAGCCGTCTGGCCCTGGCTGCTCACGATGCTCGTGTTCCTCGTGATCGTGACCTACTGGCCGACGCTTTCGCTCTTCCTTCCCCAGGTCCTGGGCATGCGCGGGCCCGGATAGCGCAGGAGGGCCACGATCGGCGCACAATTTGCATTCCATCGGGAGGGGGATCCATGCAACTTGCGAAATACGTGAAGTTCCGGGAGGAGAAGTTCGGCGGCGTGCTCTTCGAGACGAAGAGCGAGAAGGTGTACACCCTCACGCGCACCGCCGCGGCGGTGGTGCAGGAGATCGCCGCCGGCCGCGCGCCGGAAGAGATCGCGCCGCGCCTGGCCGAGCGCTTCGACGGCCCCGAAGGCGCCATCGAGCGCGAGGTGGGTGCCTTCATCGCGGAATTGCGCGAGAAGGGACTGGTGGAAGGTTGAGCGCGGCAGCCGCCGCCTCGGAAGACCTCGCCGCGCCGCTGTACGTGGCGTGGCAGATCACCAACGAGTGCAACCTCGCCTGCCTGCACTGCATCGAGGAAAGCGGGCCCGGCAAGGCGTTCCCCGACGAGCTCGACCGCGACCAGGTCTTCGGCGTGATCGACCAGCTCATGGCGAACGAGGTGCCCTACCTCTCGTTTTCGGGGGGCGAGCCGATGCTGCACCCGCTGTTCTTCGAGATGGTCGAGCGCGTCACCTCGCGGGGAAGCCAGCTCAAGATCGAGACCAACGGGCATTACCTCACGCAGGAGAGCTGCCGGCGCCTGAAGGAGCTCGAGGTGAAGGCGGTGCAGGTGAGCCTCGACGGCGCCTCGGCCGCCACCTTCGGGCGCATGCGCGTGCGCGGCGAATTCGACCGCACGCTCGACGGCATTCGCAACCTGCGAGCCGCGCGCGTGCCGATCGAGATCAACTTCTCGCCCGCGAGCTTCAACGTCCACGAGGCGGCGCGCATCGTCGATCTCGCCTTCGAGCTCGGCGCCGCGAGCTTCTATTCGGGCAAGACGATGTTCACCGGCAATGCGGTGAAGGCGTGGCGGCATCTCGCGCTCGAAGACACGCAATACGCGCAGTTCTTCCGCACGCTCGCCGCCAAGCGCGAGGAATACAAGGGCCGCATGCGCGTCGACTACCACGAGGCCGGGCTGCTCGAGGAGTTGCGCTACCGCCTGCGGCATCCGGCGGCGCTGCTGATCGTGCTGCCCAACGGCCTGGTGAAGCTGATCAACGCGCTGCCCTTCGTGTGCGGCGACCTGCGCACCGAGCCGCTGGCCCAGGTGTGGGGCAATTTCCGCCGCGCCTGGAACGATCCGCGCGTGGCGCGATTCGTCGACGAGCTCGCGGTCGATCCCGGGCGCACCAGCACGCTGCACCAATGGGTGCGCGTATGAACGCCACCGCGCCGCACGATCTCGAGCGCGCGCCGTCGGGCGCGGAGCGTTTGATGCGCGTCTTCGGTGTCGTGCGCTATCGCTTCTTTCTTTATGCCGGCCTGCTGCCCTATCTCCTCGGATCGGCGTGGGCCTACGCCATCGCGGGCGCCTTCGACGCGGCGGTGTTCTGGAGCGGGCTGGGCGGCGTGATCCTGAGCGTGATCGGCGTGGAGGCGTTCAACGAATACTTCGACGCGCGCATGGGCACGGATCGCGTGTTCAACCCGGAAGACGTGCCGCCGATCGCGCGCGCGGTGTTCTGGATCGGAAGCCTCGCGTTCGCGGCGGCATTGGCCGTCGGCATCTCCCTCGCCGTTCACGGCGGCTGGCCGATCCTCGCGTTCGCGCTCGCCGGGGGTACCGCGGCGATCTTCTACGAGGCACCCCCGATCCGCTGGTCGTACCGCGGCCTGGGAGAGCTCGTGATCGCCCTCTCGTACGGGCCGTGGATGGTGCTCGGGAGCCTCTACCTGCACACGCGCTCGATGTCGTGGGCCGCCTTCGCCGCCTCGCTCGTGCCCGCGTGCTTCATCATGGCGCTCGCGGTCGTGAACGCGATTCCGGATTTCCACCAGGACCGCCTGGTCGGCAAGCGCAACCTCGTGGTGCGCCTCGGGCGCGAGCGCGCCGTGCGGCTCTATCTCGCGCTCGCCGCCGCGGGCCTCGCCGCGATCGTCGCGGGCGTGGCCGCGGGAGCGTTTCCCGCCGCGAGCCTCGCCGCCCTCGCGGCCGCTCCGCTGGTCGTGGCGAGCGGGCGCTGCGCGCGCGCGACCTTCGCGACGCCGCGGCTCTTCCTGCCCGCGATGCGCTTCATGGTGATCGCGTACCTCGTTGCGACGGGCCTGTTCACCGCGTCGATCCTGTTGCAGGCCTGGGCCTGATGCCCGCCGCGCACCGCATCGACAGCCTCGGCGCGCCGCTGCTCGTCACCTGGCAGCTCACGCGCGACTGCGACCTCGCGTGCCTGCATTGCTGCACTGAGTCCGCGCCCGGCAAGCGCCTGCCGGACGAGCTCACGGCCGAGGAAGCCTTGCGGCTCGCGGCCGACATCATCGCGAGCCAGGTGCCTTACGTGATGCTGTGCGGCGGGGAGCCGCTCGTCGTGCCGCATTTCTTCGCGATCGCCGAGGCCCTCGGGGCCGGCGGAGTCCGCCTCAAGATCGAGACCAATGGGCAGCGCTTCGACGACGCGGTCGCGCGGCGCCTCGCGCGATTGCCGATCCGCTCGATCCAGGTAAGCCTCGATGGCGACACCGAGGCGGTGTTCGGGCGCCAGCGGCCCGGCGGTTCGCTCGCGAAGGCGCATGCGGCGTGCCGCGCGGCTCGCGACGCGGGCTTGCCCCTCGAGGTGACCTTCGCGCCGACGCGCATCAACATCCACGAGGCCGAGGCCGTGATCGAGCGCGCCCGCGCGCTCGGCGCCTTCCGCTTCAATACCGGACAGCTGATGCGCATCGGAACCGCGGCGCGCCTTTGGCCGCGCGTCTCGCCCTGCGTCGAGGCGTATCGAGATTTCCGCACCATGTTGATGCGCCAGGCGTCGATCCCCGGCATGGAGATCTGCCACGAGCCGTTCAGCATGGAAGACGGATTGCGCCAGAGCGCCGCACAACCGCCGGCCACGTTGCTGGTGCTGCCGAATGGCTGGGTGAAGGTGGCCGCCGCGTTGCCCGACATCTGCGCCGACCTGCGGCGCGTGAGGCTGGCGGATGCGTGGGAATCCTACCGAAGCGCATGGCGAGGGAATACAATGTTCGCAGCCGTACAAAAGGCGATCGACGATGAATCGCGCCATGGGCTGGCGAACCGGTGGCAGTTGCTGAACGTGATCAATGCGTGAACCAGGAGACATCCAATGAGCGAGCAGAGCCTGTCGATAAAGAAGCCCGTGACCGCGCAGGAGCCGATCACCCGCAAGCCGCTGCCGGGCGAGAAGCAGCCGTGGGAGACGCCGAAGCTGGAGGATGTCTCCGAAGAAGTGATGGCCCAGCCGTACATCCGCTTCACCTGAGACGTCGCGGGGCCTCATGCAGGGTCGCTCGGTCGACGAGTACCGCGCGCCCCTCGTCATCGCGTGGCAGCTGACCAACCGCTGCCGCGCCCGCTGCATCACCTGTTGCGAGGAATCCGGGCCCGACAAGGCGTGGCGCGACGAATTGACGCGCGATGAGGCGCTCGGCCTCGCGCGAGCCATCGCCGCGGCCGGCATTCCCTATGTCGCCTTCGGCGGCGGCGAGCCGCTCGGCGTGCCCCACGCCTGGGAGATCTTCGAGATCCTCGCCGGATCCGGCGTCTCGCTCAAGCTCGAGACCGAGGGCAGCTTCATCGACGAGGCCGCCGCGGACCGTCTCGCCGCGCTACCGGTGCAATGCGTGCAGATCTCGGTGGATGGCGCCACCGCGGCGACCCATGAACGCGTGCGCCCGCGCTCGAGCTTCGACTCGGCCACCGCGTCCATCGCGCGGCTCGCCTCTCGCGGCTGCAAGCCGCAGCTCGTCTTCGCTCCCACCCGCATCAACCTGGCGGAGATCGTGGCCGCGTTCGATCTCGCCGGCGAGCTCGGGTGCGGCGCGTTCGTCACCGGGCCGTTGATGCGGCTCGGACGCGCCGCGCAGGACTGGGACCGGATCGCGCCCTCCGACGACCAGTGGCGGCGCGCGGTGGATGCCTTGCGTTCGCGGGCGGATTCGACGCGCTCGCCGGTGGCGCTGTCGATCTATCCGTGGGACATCGTCACCGAGATCGCGACGCGACTCGACAACCCGCAAGTGATGCTGCTGGTGGTCCCCAACGGCAGGGTGAAACTGCTGAACGCCCTGCCCTTCGCGCCCGCGGACCTGCGCCGCGATTCCCTCGAAAGCGCGTGGAAGGCCTACCTCGATGCCTGGCGCAGCCCCGAAGTGCGCGCGTTCGTCGAGCGCTGCGTGGCCGATCCCGGCCTGCTGCGGCACGCCAACGAGACGTGGGAGATGAGCGCGGCGTAACGCCCGATGACCGCCCGGCTCGACCGGTGATTTGACTTGCGTCAAGCCCCGGAGCGGGGAGCACCGTAAGGTACCTGATCGACCCCGCTTCGGAGGAACCGCAATGCCCACGGAACCCGCCGGCCCAGGAGCGCCGCGCGGCGGTCGCCTTGCACGGGCGTGGCGCGGGCTCGCGACGCCGAGCGTGCGTTGGCCGGTGCTGGCGCTGGTCGCCCTCGGCGTCGCGATCGGCGCGGCGGCGACGATCGGCACGCAGGTCATGGTCGCCGTCACCGGGACCGACGCGTTCTGCGGCGGCGCGTGCCATTCGATGCAATGGGTGGCGCGCGAGCATCAGGAGAGCTCCCACCACGTGAACCGCACCGGGGTGGGCGCCGGATGCCACGACTGCCACATCCCGAAGCGCTATCCCGAGGTGCTCTGGTACAAGGCCGTGGCCGGTATCAAGGATGTCGTCCAGGAGGCGCGCGGCGTGATCTCCACGGAGGAGAAATTCAAGAAGGAACGCCTGCGCATGGCCAAGGTCGTGTGGGAGGAATACAAGGCCAACGACTCGCGCAACTGCCGCAACTGCCACAAGTTCAGCGCGGAGGTCGTCGCGAAGCAGAAGGATTTCGTCAAGCCGATGCACGAGCAGGTCCTCGCGGGCAAGGCGACCTGCATCGACTGCCACAAGGGCATCGCCCACACGGCGCCCGATGAATGATCGCGCGCCTGAATGTTCATCGATTTTCCCCGGAGGAAGCATGAGATTGCTCGAGCTGATGGTGGTGGCCGGCTTCGGCGTGGCGGCGGGCGCGGCGCAGGCCCAGGATGCGCTCGCGAAGAGCAGCGGTTGCCTCGCCTGCCACGCGGTCGACGCGAAGAAGATCGGCCCCGCGTTCAAGGAGACCGCGGCGAAATACAAGGGCAACGCCGACGCCGAGGCGACGCTCTTGGCCAAGATCACAGAAGGCAAGGCGCATCCCGCCGTCAAGGCGAGCCCCGCCGACACCAAAGCGCTGGTCAAATGGGTCCTCGCGATGTAACGCTCGAGCGCCGCGCCCGGCTCGTGGATATCCGCAAGTCGGCCCTGATCGGGCGGTCCTCGGCCGCGATGTTCGACCTGATCGAGGCGGCCGAGCACTATCCCGAGTTCATGCCGTGGTGCTCCGCGGCCACGGTGCTCGCGCGCGACGACAGCGTGGTGGTCGCGCGCATCTCGGTGGATTACCACGGCGCGCGCTTCGCGTTCACCACCCGCAATCCGAAGCGCCGGCCCGAATGGATGGCGATCGGGCTCGAGGAAGGCCCGTTCGAGCGCTTCGAGGGCGAATGGCGCATCGCGCCGCTCGGGCCGGACGCGTGCCGCATCGAGTTCGAGCTCGGCTACGCGTTTCACAGCGCGCTGCTCGGCCGCATCGCCGGCCCGGTGTTCGCATCCATCGCCGACACGATGGTCGATGCCTTCGCACGCCGCGCCGAGCGCGGCGCGCCAGGCCCCCCGGCGGGCGCATCGTGAGCGACTCGAACCTGCTCTCGGCGATGCGCGCCTCCCGGCTCGCGCGCGAGCTGAGCGAAGCGCAGCTCGCGACCCTTTCGAATCACGTGGCGCTTCGCGACCTGCGTTCCGGCGAGGTCCTGGTGGCGGAGGGCACTTCCGACAACCACTTGTACGTGATCGTGAGCGGCAGCCTCGCGCTGGTTCGCGGCGCGGGATCGGCCGAACCCGTCACGCTCTTCACGCTGGCGAGCGGCGATCTCGTCGGCGAGCTGAGCTTCATCGACGCCACGCCCCATTACGCGTCGCTCGTGGCGAACGGCCCCACGCGGGTCTTCGGCCTCGAGCGCGAGAAGCTCGAAGCGCTGCTCCCCGCGCACCCCGAGATCGTCTACCGCGTGATGCGCGCGATCATCCGCACCGTGCACGAGATCCAGCGGCGCTTGTCGATGCAGTCGGTCGAGCTCACCAACTACATCTACAAGCAGCACGGCCGCTACTGAGGCCCGGGCGGGCTCAGAAGCGGTAGCTCACCAGCCCGTAGAGGATGTTGGCCTTGTACTGCGGGTTGGCGTAGACGCCGTCGAGGTAGCTGTCCTGGCGCGTTGCCGCCGGGATCGTGTTGCGGTAGCCGTCGAACTGCGAATCGCGGTACTCGTATTTCTCGTACGCATAGCCGGCGGTGAAGGACCACGACTTGTTGTGCGCGTAGACCGCCTTCAGGTTGAAGGACGTCTTCCTCGAGTCGTCCCAGGTGCCGATCGGGAGGGGCCGCACGACGGAAGCGGGCGTGCCTTCCTGCAGCGCGAGGTCCACGGAGCCGTCGGTCTTGTAGTAGATCGCCGAGGCCTTGAGCGTGAGCTTCGCGGTGGCGGGCCAGTCGAACGCCACGCCGAACGCCCAGTTGCGGTCCTTGATCCTGCCGGTCCAGTCGTAGTTGGTGGCGGTGGCGGGCGCGAAGGGATCGTAGGCCCCCGCCGCGGTCGCGGTGCCGATGATCCGGTGCTGCGAGTCGTAGCGGATCTCCTCGGCATCGCCGAACACGGTGAGCCGCGCGCCGGAGGTGTGGCCGTAGGACACGCTCAGGTAGAACTCGCGCCGGTCGTCCTTCTGGCGCCCGAGCACGTTGTCCTTGTACTTGTTGTTCTTCACGATCCCCTCGAACGAGACGTCGAGCGACGGCATCGGGCTGTAGTCGAGCGTGAGCTTCCACTGCTCCTGGTTCACGTTGGAGACGTCGAACGCCGTCACGAATCGATTCAGATAGTTGATGTCCGTCGTGCCGGTGCCGTCGTTGGCGAGCAGGAAGTTGGAATTGCGATCGAGGTAGGTGTACTTGAGGCGCGCGGCCAGCTCGTCGAGCGAGCTGTTCTTCCACTCGACGAAGTACTTGTGGTCCTTGGTGCGGTCGAAGTCGAAGCGGCCGTCGCGCTTGGTGTCGAGGTAATCCCAGCCGGCGCCCACGCGGTTCGCGCGGTTGATGCGGTAGTACGCGTCGATGCCGTAGTTGTTCTTCTTGTAGGAGAAAGGCTCGTTCTCGAACGGGCCCGGGATTGCCGTGCTGTTGAAGGACACGTGCGTCGACTCGTCGTCGCGCTTGCGGTAGTTCAGGTAGGCGCGCGCATCGAGGCCCTTCGTGGGCGACGACGACAGCCCGAGCGTGAAGGTCTCGTTGCGCACCTTGCCGTTGAACGTCGCCGTGCTCGGGCCGGTCGCGCCGATCTGCCCGGCGGTGCCGTTGAGCACCGAGGCGCCGAGATCGGCGCTGCTCTTCAGCTCGTCGCTGGTGTAGCGCGCGGCGACGGTGGAATTCCACGGCAGCTGGCGAAACGTCGCGTTGCCGGCGAGGCGCGTGTAGCGGTTGTCGGGCGCGAGGTAGGTGCGGTCGGTGCCATTGCCGAAGTAGCCGTTGGTCCAGGTGACGCTCTCGTTGCTGTTCTCGAACTTGCTGGTCATCCAGGCGAGATCGAAGTGCATCGTCTTGGTGTTGTAGCCGCCCTCGAAGGTGGCGTTGCGGGTCTTGTAGTCCACCGGAAAAGCGAGGTCGACGAAGCCGTTGCCCGGGCTCGTGCCCTGCGAGGATGCGCCCGGCTTGCTCCCGCTCCACGTCACCTGGTTCGCGTCGGCGCGGAAATACCACGGCGAGGCGCCCTGGAACTCGAAGTTGAAGCCGTCGTCGCGGCGCTTGTAGCCGATATCGATGGGGTTCCAGGTGGCCGGAGTGAGGCTCGGGAAGGTCGCCGTGTTGGCGGCGCTGCCCGCGCCGGTGTAGGGCGTGATCCCGTTGAAGAGGAAATTGTGCTTCAGGGCGTCGCTGTAGACGCGGTACTTGAAGATGTCGTACACGCCGCCGCGGAAATTCAGGTACTGGTCGTCGCGCCCGAAGTTCTCGCCGAATGCGTCGAGCCAGTAGCCGTTGCCCCTGCCCTTCACGTCGAAGTTGGTGAGCAGCCCGCTCGACAGGTCGCGGTACTCGTTCAGCTTGGACGCGTCTTTCGTGTCGTTGTCGTCGACGTGGATGCCGCCGACGCTGACCGACCCGTGGAGCTTGAAGCCCTCGTCATCGGCGAATACAGGCGCCGCGGCGAACAGGTTCGCGATCAGGATGCTGGTGAGTTTCTGGTTCATGATCGTCGTCCCCCTTAGCGGATCAGGAACCGGCCGCGATTGGTCGGGGCGTTGGAGCCGTGGATCGAGTTGTGGCAGTTGAGGCAACCGCGCGCGATGAAGCGCGAGCTCACCGCCGCGTTGGGCGCACCGCTCGGCAGGTTCCACCCCTGGCCCGAGCCGTAGAAGCTGGTCGGGTGGCGTCCGGTCACATGGCAGTCCTGGCACAGGTTGGGCGCCTTCTCGTTCAGCAGCTTCTCGTGGGCCGAGCCGTGCGGCGTATGGCAGGTGATGCAGTTCTCTTCCACCGGCGGATGCCCGAACACGAACGGACCGCGCTTGTCGGCGTGGCACGAGAAGCATTGCTGGTTCACGGTCTCGTGCTTGAGCATCGCGTGGGTGAGCGCGCCGTGCGGATTGTGGCAATCGGAGCACTTCACCTTGCCCTCCAGGATCGGATGGTGCGAGGGCTTGAGGGTCGCGTTGCGCACCTGCTTGTGGCATCGGCCGCAGGTGTCGGCCTCGATGGGACGCGAGGTGGTCGTGAACGGCGCGACCGTCAGTGCCTTGGCCTTGTCGTGGATGTTGTGGCAGTCGCTGCAGGCCACGTCGTTCTTGGCGTGCTTTCCCGACTCCCAGAACACGAGGTGGCGATTGCCCGCGTGGCAGGCGAGGCAGACCGCGCTCTTCTCCTCGGCGCTCGCCTTGGCGAAGCGGTTGACCATCCGGTTCTTCATCGGGTCCTGGAGGTGCGCGCTGGCGTCGCCGTGGCAGGCCTGGCACATGCTCCCGGCCGCGTCGTTCTTCGCGCCGTGCGCCGTCATCGCGATCGATTCATGGGGTTGCTCGTGGCAACTCGCGCAGATCGGAGTGGTATCGGGACGTTGCGCCAGGGCGGGCATCGCCAGCAGGCCCGCGAGGATCGCGGCGGCCGCGGCGGCGATGCAGGATTCGAGTCGCATGGGCAGTCCCCCTTTTTTCTTGGCCACTGCGCCCACCCTGCCTGTCTCGCCGCGCGGCGGCTTGACCTGCATCAAACGATCCTGTCTTTTGCGCTAGGCCAGGCGGTATTCGAGCGCCTGCAGCACCCAGCGGGCGTGATCGGCCTCCTCCTCGGCCATTTCGAGCGCGAGGCGGCGCACGG
>JANPHA010000500.1:0-6331 GCA_031424255.1 Burkholderiales bacterium
CCTTCCTGCCGCTCAAGCTCAACATGTCGGGCGTGATCCCGCCGATCTTCGCCTCGTCGATCATCCTGTTCCCGGCCACGCTCGCGAGCTGGTTCGGCTCGAACGAGCACATGGTATGGCTGAAGGACCTCTCCGGGGCGCTCTCTCCCGGGCAGGCGCTCTACATCGTGCTGTACGCGTCGGCGATCATCTTCTTCTGCTTCTTCTACACGGCTCTCGTCTTCAACTCGAAGGAGACGGCCGACAACCTGAAGAAGAGCGGCGCCTTCGTGCCCGGGATCCGCCCCGGCGAGCAGACCGCGCGCTATATCGACCGCATCATCACGCGCCTTACGCTGATCGGCGCGATCTACATCACCGCGGTGTGCCTGCTGCCCGAGTTCCTGATCCGCCAGTACAACGTGCCGTTCTACTTCGGCGGCACCTCGCTGCTGATCACGGTGGTGGTCACGATGGACTTCATGGCGCAGCTCCAGGCCTACCTGATGTCGCACCAGTACGAAAGCCTGCTCAAGAAGGCCAACTTCAAGGGCTCGGGCTTCCCGGTGCGCTAGGCCCACAGATGGCGAAAGAAGAGACGATTCAGATGCAGGGGGAGATTGTCGAGACCCTCCCCAACGCGATGTTCAGGGTGAAGCTGGAAAACGGGCACATCGTCCTCGGCCACATCTCCGGGAAGATGCGGATGCACTACATCCGGATCCTTCCGGGCGACAAGGTGACCGTGGAGCTCACGCCCTACGATTTGACCAAGGCGCGGATCACGTTCCGCGCCAAGTAAGGAGAAACGGCGATGCGAGTGCAGGCTTCGGTCAAGAAAATCTGCCGCAAATGCAAGATCGTGCGGCGCAAGCGCGTGGTCCGGGTGATCTGCTCCGATCCGCGCCACAAGCAACGCCAGGGCTAGAGCCCGGCGCCCGACGTAACGAGGAAAAGACATGGCCCGTATAGCTGGCATCAACATTCCCAACCATCAGCACACCGCGATCGCGCTCACGGCGATCTATGGCATCGGTCGCTCGCGCGCGCGCCAGATCTGCGACGCGGCGGGACTCAAGCACTCCGCCAAGATCAAGGACCTCTCCGACGCCGAGATGGACAAGCTGCGCGAGCAGATCGGCAAGTTCACCGTCGAGGGCGACCTCAGGCGCGAGACCTCGATGAACATCAAGCGGCTGATGGATCTCGGCTGCTACCGGGGAGTGCGCCACAAGAAGGGCCTGCCGGTCCGTGGTCAACGCACCCGCACCAACGCGCGCACCCGCAAGGGGCCGCGCAAGGCCGTCCGCCTGTCCAAAGCGGCGACTGCCTAAACAGAGAACGGAAGGAAGAACCGAATGGCCAAGGCACCCGCAGCAACGCGCGCCCGCAAGAAGGCGAAGAAAGTCGTCTCCGAGGGGATCGCGCACGTGCACGCTTCGTTCAACAACACGATCATCACGATCACCGATCGCCAGGGCAACGCGTTGTCCTGGGCGACCTCGGGCGGCGCCGGCTTCAAGGGCTCGCGCAAGTCGACCCCGTTCGCCGCCCAGGTGGCGGCGGAATCGGCCGGCCGCGCGGCGCAGGAGCACGGGGTGAAGAACCTCGAGGTGCGCATCAAGGGCCCCGGCCCGGGCCGTGAATCGGCGGTGCGTGCGTTGAACGCGCTCGGCCTGAAGATCGTCTCGATCGCCGACGTGACCCCGGTGCCGCACAACGGCTGCCGCCCGCCCAAGCGCCGCCGCATGTAACGCCAGTCGCCGACGTTTCGACGACCCGCAAGTATCGATTAGGAGAACACAGTGGCACGTTATCTCGGACCCAAGTGCAAGCTCTCGCGTCGGGAAGGCACCGACCTTTTCCTGAAGAGCGCGCGCCGTTCGCTCGACACCAAGTGCAAGCTCGACTCGCGCCCCGGCCAGCACGGCGCGAAGATGACGCGCATCTCGGAATACGGCACGCAGCTGCGCGAGAAGCAGAAGATCCGCCGCATGTACGGCGTGCTCGAGCGCCAGTTCCGCACCTACTTCGACAAGGCGATCCAGAAGCGCGGCGCCACCGGCGAGAACCTGCTGCAGTTCCTCGAGAGCCGCCTCGACAACGTCGTCTACCGCATGGGCTTCGCGTCCACGCGCGCCGAGGCCCGCCAGCTCGTGTCGCACAAGTCGATCGAGGTGAACGGCAAGCCCGTCAACATCCCTTCGTATCTCGTGCGCGCCACCGATATCGTCTCCGTGCGCGAGAAGTCCCGCGCCCAGCTGCGCATCAAGTCGTCGCTGGAGCTCGCGGAGCAAAACGGATTCCCAAGCTGGGTCGAGGTCGATCCCAAGAACTTCAAGGGCACGTTCAAGAACCTGCCCGACCGCGCGGAGTTCGCCTCCGACGTGAACGAACAGCTGGTGGTGGAGCTTTACTCGAAGTAAGAGCCTGAAAGCCCGCTTCCTCAAACG
This sequence comes from Burkholderiales bacterium, assembly GCA_031424255.1. Classification (GTDB taxonomy): domain Bacteria; phylum Pseudomonadota; class Gammaproteobacteria; order Burkholderiales; family Usitatibacteraceae; genus Usitatibacter. The sequence goes on from JANPHA010000500.1 coordinate 2,433, forward strand.
CATCTGTTCAGAGGTACCCCCGAATGCAAAGCAATGCCACGACTTTCCTGAAGCCCCGCATCAACGACGTCCAGAACCTTTCACCCACGCACGCGAAGGTGATCATGGAGCCCTTCGAGCGCGGATACGGCCATACGCTGGGTAACGCCCTGCGCCGCATCCTGCTCTCGTCGATGCCCGGTTACGCCGCGACCGAAGTGAAGATCGCGGGCGTGCTGCACGAGTACTCCACGATCGAAGGCGTGCAGGAAGACGTGGTCGACGTCATCCTTAACCTGAAGGGCGTGGTGATGAAGCTGCACAACCGCGGCGAGGCGACGTTGAAGCTGAAGAAGGCCGCCGCCGGCCCGGTGACCGCGGCCGACATCGAGCAGACCCACGACGTCGAGATCATCAATCCCGACCATGTGATCGCGCACCTCACGCAGGGCGGCAAGATCGACATGACGATCAAGATCGAGAAGGGCCGCGGCTACGTGCCCGCGACCTCGCGCCGCCAGGACGACTCGCGCTCCATCGGCTCGATCCTGCTGGACGCCTCGTTCTCGCCGGTGCGCAGGGTGAGCTACCAGGTGGAGAGCGCGCGCGTCGAGCAGCGCACCGACCTGGACCGCCTGGTGATCGACATCGAGACCAACGGCGTGATCGAGCCGGAAGAGGCGGTGCGTTATTCCGCCAGCGTGCTGGTCGACCAGCTCTCGGTGTTCGCGTCGCTGCAGTCCACGAGCGAGGAGCGCGTCGAGAGCGCGCAGCCGCAGGTCGATCCGATCCTGCTGCAGCCGGTCGACGACCTCGAGCTCACGGTGCGCTCGGCCAACTGCCTGAAGGCCGAGAACATCTACTACATCGGAGATCTCATCCAGCGCACCGAGAACGAGCTGCTGAAGACCCCGAACCTGGGGCGCAAGTCGCTGAACGAGATCAAGGAAGTGCTCGCCTCGAAAGGCCTGACCCTCGGCATGAAGCTCGAGAACTGGCCGGTGGCAGGACTTACGAAGTAGGCCTCCCGGCGCAACGGCCGGTAAGCCCAAGGGTTGCGCCCCGGCAACGCGCCGGGGTGACGACGAATTCCAAACCACAATACTAATAAGGCCGAATAGGCCAAGAGAGTCGAAAGGAAAATCGCAATGCGTCACCGCCACGGGCTCCGCAAGCTCAACAAGACCAGCAGCCATCGCCTTGCGATGCTGCGCAACATGACCGTCTCGCTGTTGAAGCACGAGGCGATCAAGACCACGCTGCCGAAAGCGAAGGAGCTGCGCCGCGTCGCCGAGCCGATCATCACCCTCGGCAAGACCGACACGCTCGCCAACAAGCGCCTCGCGTTCGACCGCCTGCGCGACCGCGACATGGTGGTCAAGCTCTTCGCCGAGCTCGGGCCGCGCTACCAGGCGCGCAACGGCGGATATCTGCGCATCCTCAAGTACGGCTTCCGCCAGGGCGACAACGCCCCGATGGCGCTGGTCGAGCTGCTCGACCGGCCGGAGCCGACCGAAGAGGCGAGGGACACCGGGGACGCGAAGAAGGCCGCCTGATGGCGGGCGCGGACGAGGTGAAAAAGCCGACTTCGAGTCGGCTTTTTTCCATCCTGCGCCCGCACCTCGGCTTCGTTGTCCTGATGGCGGTCGCGATACCGCTCACGCTCGCGTTCGCGTGGCAGGGCGTGATCGCCACCGTGGGCGATGACAGCGTGAGCTACATCACGCTGGCGCGGCATTTCTCGCATCGGCCGGATGCGCCTTTCCTCGCGCCGTGGGTGCCTTTCGTCGGGCATTTTCCGCCGCTCTTTCCGCTGCTGCTGGCAGGCAGCGGAGGGGCGTCGAACTATCTCGTCGCGCACGAGCTGGTCGCGGCCTTCGCGCTCGTGGCCCTTCTCCTCGTCTATCTTTACGCGGCGCCGGTGCTGCGCGGCAACGCCTCCGCGCTCGCGCTCGTGGCGGTCTTCCTGCTGACTCCCGGGGCAGGGATCGGCATCACGGGGATCCTCAGCGAGTCGCTCTACCTGCTCGTGTCGTTCGGCGCGCTGCTGTTCTACGAGAGGCACCTCGCCTCGGGCCGGGCGAAGGCCGTCGAGTGGCTGCTTTTCGGGGTGCTGCTCGCCTGCGTCTACCTCACCCGCGTGATCGGGATCGTCATGGTCGCCGCCTATGCGCTCGCGACCGTGGTGCGGCTCGCACGCACCAGGCACTGGGATCATCGCTGGCTGCTGCCGGCCGTGCCGGTCGTCCTGCTCGGCGCCGCGTGGATAGCGCTGCGTCCCACCGGCGACTCGAACACCTACCGCGAGATCACCGCGTGGATGGTCGGGCAGTGGCGCGGCGATCCGGCGCGGCAGGCCCTCGATGCGCTCACCTTCCTCGCGGACGGATGGATCGCGTCATTCAACGCGCAGGCCGACATCGGCCTGGTACCCCGGGTGGTGCTCGGCGCGCTCGGCCTGCTCGGACTCGCCGGTGCGATACTCCGCGCGCTCGACAATCACCTCGACGGCTGGTACACGCTCGGCTCGCTTGCGATCATCCTGTTCTGGGTGTTTCCGGCGGACAACATGCGCCGCCTGCTGTATCCGTTCATTCCGCTGCTGCTGCTCCTCGCGGCGTACGCGCTGCTGGTGCTCTGCAGGGCGATCGGAGCGGGAGCCCATGCGAAAAAGATAGTGCTCGCCGCGGCCGCGTTCCCGGCGCTGCTCTGCCTGCCGGCCGCGCTGCTCACGCTCGCCAAGGCACGCGACACGAATCCCGTGATCGACGGCTTCGCCTATTCGTACTCCGACATCACCGACTACTACACGACGATCAACATCGACGAGGCGCGCGCGGCTGCGGGCAAGCACCTCGCGGTGCTCGCCGGAATCGAGGCGCTCGCGCGGGTCACGCCCACCGGTTCCAAAGTAATGTGGATGCGCCCCGAGTACGTGGCCCTGCTCGGCGATCGCGAGGGCGTGCCGTGGTATTACGAATGGGACGAGCAAGAGCTCGCGAAACAGGTGAAGGCGACCGGCACCGCGTACCTCGTGGTGCCCGGGCTCTTCAAGGCGGACCTCACCGACACCATCACGCGCGGCGAGCGCTCGGTCACGCTCGCGTCGGTGGCGAAATTCTCGCGGCCCGTCTTCGGTCTCGCGAACAAGGCGAACGGGCGCGACGAGTTCATCCTGATGCAGGTGGAGCCCGCGATGCTCGATGCTTTCCTGGCGGCCTCGCGGTGAGCGCCGCGCCGAAGCGCCGGGATCCGGCGTGGCGCGCGCACGCGCCCCTGTTGGTGTTGCTGGCGCTGGCCGCGCCCTTATTGTTCGCGTTCGTCTGGCAGGACGGATTGGCGACCCTCAACGACGACAGCGTGAGCTACCTCACGCTCGCGCGCTACCTCGGGCGAGGCGAGGCGATCGTGGTGCAATGGGCGGGGCTGCATGCGCATTTCCCGCCGCTCTTTCCGCTGGCCCTCCTCGCCACCGGCGGGAGCGAGAACCTGCGCATCGCGCACCTGGTCGTCGCCGCCTTCGGCGTCGCCGCGCTCGTGCTGATCCACCGCTTCGCCGCGCAGCAGTTCGGGCGCAACCTCGCCGGGCTCATCGTCGTGGTCGCGTTCCTGCTGACGCCGACGGCGTGGATCAGCCTGAAGGGGATCATGAGCGAGTCGATGTATCTGTTCCTCTCGCTGGCGGCACTCTGCCTGCACGCCGCGCGCCTCGATCCCGCGCAGTCCGCCGTGAAGCCCACGGCCACGGACTGGGTGGCCTTCGGGTTGCTCCTCGGCTGCGTCTACCTCACGCGCGCGGCCGGCGTGGCGCTGATCCTCGCGTACGCGCTGCATGCCGGCCGCCGGAAGCAGGAGCGGCCATGCGGGGCGTTCCTTCGCGAACAGGATCCGGCGGCCGGCATGCAGCGCGTACGCGAGGA
>JANPHA010000501.1:0-1814 GCA_031424255.1 Burkholderiales bacterium
ACAAGGGCAGATCAATGAAGCTCCTTGCAGCCATCGCGTTTGCGGTGGCAATGGCGTTTTCCGGGCCCGGCGACGCGAAGGGCTCGCACGGCCACAGTTCAAGCGGTTCGCACAGTCACGGCCACGCGAGCCGCGCGGCGCCCGGCGTGCAGCGCAACTCGCGCGGGAAGATCGCCCGCAGCGGCAGGGCCCGAAGTGAATTCAAGAGCTCGCACCCGTGCCCTTCAACGGGCAGGTCCTCCGGCGGATGTCCCGGCTACGTGATCGACCACGTCAGGCCGCTGAAGCGCGGCGGCGCCGACACCGCGGGCAACATGCAATGGCAAACGAAGGCCGCGGCGAGGGAAAAGGACAAGTGGGAATAGGCGCGCGGCCTTCCCTACGATCCGAACGACAACAGCGGATTGCTAGCCAACCCGCTTGAGTGAAATTCGCAGCTCGTGTCCGACCGCGCCGGCCGCCTTGATCAACGTATCGAGCTGGACGGTCGTGCAAGTGGGGTCGAGCACCCGGTCGAGCTGCGAGCGGCTGGTTCGCATCCGGCGAGCCATTTCCACCTTGGACAGTCCCGCCGCGGCCATCCCCGCCTCGACCGCTTCGGCAACCGCACGCTTGACCGCCGCCGCTTGAACCTCATCGAAGAGCCCTTCCTCGCGCAGGAAGCTATCGAAGCTGGCGCCGCGATGTCTGTTCGCTTTAGCCACGGTTCCAGTCCCTCCAGCGCGACTCGGCGAGCGAGATGTCTTCGTTGGGAGTCTTTTGCGTTGTCTTGATGAATCCATGGAGGCGGAAGTGCAGCTACCACGGATTGTACCTTATACGGTACATAATTGCACGAGCGATTGAGACGGGTCCAATCTAGCAACCCGCTAGCTCACGTGGTGAGCTTTCCCCCTTTTATCATTTTCCCCATACCGGACTTCCCGCCTTGGGGAACGATAGGAGGTGCCCATGCCCGCCCCGCTCACCAGCCACGCCCGCATCCGCATGCAGCAGCGCGGAATCCCCGAGGCCGCCCTCGAGCTGCTGCTGGATTTCGGCCGCGAGGCGCACGACCATCGCGGCGGGCGGATCGTCCGCTTCGACAAGCGCTCGAGGCGGCGGGTCGAGAAGGTGCTCGGCGCCTCCACGGTTCGCACGTTCGAGCGCCACCTGAACGCCTACGCCGTTTTGGGCGCGGACGACGCCGTGGTGACGGTGGGACATCGCCGGCGCCGCTTCACCCATTCATGAAAAGGAGATTCCGATGCGTAGGTCAACGCGCAAGACGCGGGCCGCGACATTGGAGACCGGCTGCGCCCTCAGGCCTTGTACGTCGAGGAGAAAAGGCTGAAGTCGGAATACTTCGCCGCGGGAAGCGGCGACTGCATCGCCCCGATCTCCACGAAGATCTTCGTCACCGAATCCAGCATGCCGACCAGCGTACCGTCCTTCACCATCGCCGACCACTTCGCGCTGTCGTACAGGTCCATCGCATCGTAGTTGGCGCGCATGGAGGCCATGTCCATGTCGTCCTTGTAGTACTTGGTCTGCAGGATCGTCGCGGCCTCCTCCTTCTTCTTCAGCATCATTTCGTTGGCCGGCCCCCACGCCGCCACCAGCCGCTTCACGAGGTCGGGATTGGTGTCGAGCACCTTGCGCGTCGAGGAATACGCGGCGACGACATAGCCGGCCTTGGGCGCGAACTGGTGCGCCTCGGCGATCTGCTTGGAGGTCTTGGCATCGCGCGCGCGCAGGTTGAACGGCACCCAGGTCGAAAGCGCCGCGACACTTCCGGTCACGAACGAGGTGACCGCCGCGGGCATCGTCTGGCT
>JANPHA010000502.1:0-1788 GCA_031424255.1 Burkholderiales bacterium
CAGCGGCTTCATGTCATCGCAGCGATCGGTGACCCGGCGGCCTTCGTCCGCCAACTGGAGCTCGCGGGCGCCGCGACTGTCGCGTCCAGCATCTACCCGGATCACTACGATTTCAGCGCGAACGATGCGACGCGTCTTGCCCTCGACGCAGGCGGTGCCGATCTGGTCCTCTGCACGCTCAAGGATGCGGTGAAGCTCGCCCCCCATTGGCCTGCCGAGGCGCCGCGGTTATGGTATGTTTCTCAGAATGTGAACGTCGAGCAGGGAGCCGAAACGCTCGACATGCTGCTCGATGGCCTGCTCGACGCACGCGCGACTTACTGAACTGAACGCCGGCGCTGCCGGCCTCTCTGACCAAACCATGGCCTCCGACCTTCGCCTCCCGACCGACAAGATCGTCCGACCGGACAAGGACCGTTTCCTCAACGAGGAGAATCCGTTCGAGTCGATGATGTCGCGGTTCGACCGCGCGGCGGAGCTGCTCGACCTCGAACCGGGACTCTACAAGGTGCTTCGCCACGCCGAGAAAGAGATCACGATCTCGGTCCCGGTCCTGATGGACAACGGCGAGATCGAGGTGTTCACCGGCTATCGCGTCCTGCACAACACGTCGCGTGGCCCGGCGAAGGGCGGCATCCGATTCGACATGATGGTCAACCTCGACGAGGTGAAGGCCCTCGCCGCGTGGATGACTTGGAAGTGCGCCGCGGTGAACATTCCCTTTGGCGGCGCGAAGGGCGGCGTCATCTGCGACCCGTTGAAGATGAGTGTCTCCGAGCTCGAGCGGCTGACACGACGCTACACGGCGGGAATCATCAATACGCTTGGTCCTGACTCCGATGTGCCCGCGCCGGATGTGAACACCAACGAGCGCGTCATGGCGTGGGTGATGGACACCTACTCGATGCACGCCGGGCACACGGTGACCGCGGTGGTCACCGGAAAGCCTGTCGAGATGGGCGGTTCGCTTGGCCGCCGCGAGGCGACCGGTCGCGGTGTCATGCTCGTCACGCGCGAGGCGCTTCGGCATCTCGGCGTCCGCATGCAGGGCGCGACGGTGGCGGTGCAGGGCTTCGGCAACGTCGGCTCGATCGCGGCTGAGCTGCTGGTGAAGCAGGGGTGCAAGATCGTCGCAATCAGCGATCGCACCGGCGGCTACCACAACAAGGCGGGCATTGACATCCTCAAGGCGATCGAGCACGCCAAGGCGCACCGGTCGCTCGAGGGATTCAAGGGCGGGGAGCAGATCACGAACGAGGAGCTGCTGACGCTGCCCGTCGACGTGCTCGTTCCAGCCGCGCTCGAGAACGTCATCACCTCCAAGAACGCCGCGAAGGTCCAGGCGAAGATCATCGCCGAAGGCGCGAATGGTCCGACAACAGCGGGCGCCGACTCGATCCTCGAGGAGAAGGGCATCTTCGTGATCCCGGACATCCTTGCGAACGCGGGCGGCGTAACCGTGTCGTACTTCGAGTGGGTGCAGGATCGCGGCGGATACTTCTGGAGTGAAGACACCGTCAACACGCGCCTCGAGGAGATCATGTGTCGCAGCTTCGCGGACGTGCTCAGCCTCTCGAAGCAGCACAAGGTGAACATGCGCACCGCGGCGTACATGCTCTCGATCAGCCGCGTCGCGACGGTGCATCGGCTCCGCGGTATTTACGCCTGAGCGGGGCGGCGTGAGCACCGCGTGCGCGTCCTGGTAGTCGTGGTCGGAAAGCCGCGCGAGCCAGGACTTGCCGCGGCGATCGAGGAATTCGAGACGCGAGCGGCCCGGTACTGGCCGCT
>JANPHA010000503.1:0-9957 GCA_031424255.1 Burkholderiales bacterium
CCGGGACTTCCCTGGACCACGACCACGATCTTCCCATCGGCCTGGACCGCGACGCCCTGCGCGCTCGAGAAGGTCGGCATCGGCGTCACGACCTTGCCCGCGGAGCCGAACGTCGCATCGAGGGCGCCGTTCGCGAGGTAACGCGCGAGCGCCACGTTCGCGTCGCTGTTGTACGCGCGCCCCGCCGCGATGATCTTCCCGTCAGGCTGGATCGCGAGCGCTGTGGCCACACTCTCGGTTCCGTCGAAATGCGTGAAGACGCTGCCGATGCCGCCGAACGCGGGGTCGGGCGTGCCGTCGGGAAGCGTGACGCCGACCGCGAAACGCCGGAAGGAACCGAACTCACCGCCGATACTCGTCTTGAACCCCGCCGTGACGATGCGCCCATCCGGCTTCGTCGCCACCGCGTACCAGGAGCCGGGTGCGCCATCGTAGAAATCGGTGAGCACCGTGCCGCCGGATCCGAAGAAGCTATCGAGGACGCCCGACGCGCTCAGGCGTGCGATGCCGAAATCGCGGGTCTGGTGCACCGGATTGCGGCCTTCACCCACCGCGATGGTCTTGCCGTCCTGCTGCAGGGCGATGGCGTAAGCGAATGCGCTGCTGTCGCCCAGGGATACCATCGCCTTGCCCGCGTTGCCGAAGAATCCGTCGATGCCGCCACTCGCATTGATTCGCGCCAGCGCGAACTTCGTGTACGGCGACGATTGGGCGTAGCCCGCGGCGATGATGCTTCCGTTCGGCTGGATCGCAAGCGCGGTGAGGTTGTCGCTGGTGCCGAAGGTTATCGACACCTGGCCGGTGGTCGCGAAGGTCGTGTCGCTCGAGCCGTCGGCGAGCAGGCGCGCGACGGCGAAGTGATTCGAGACGGTCGCGCCGGCGAGGATCTTGCCGTCCGATTGGATCGCGATCGCGCGCACCTCGTCCCAGCTGCCGCCGCCCGTTCCGACGATCAAGCCGCTGCCGGCGAACGACGTGTCCAGCGCTCCGCTGCTGGTGTAGCGGGCGAGCACGAAGTTGGCGCCGGCGACGGCGTTCCGGGTGGTGAAGCCACCGGCCACGATGCGTCCGTCCGTTTGCAGAGCCAGGGCGTGGAACTGTTCGTTGTAGCTGTTCACCGGCGTGAGCGTGGCGCCGCTGGAGCCGAAGGACGCGTCGACCGAGCCGTCGGAATTGAAACGTGCGACGAGGAGGCCGATGTTGGTCGAGGAAGTGGACCCATATCCAGCCACCACGATCTTGCCGTCGCCCTGGATGGCGATGGCGTTGACCCCGGCTCCCTGCATGCCGAACGCCGATGCGGCGATGCCCTGCGTGCCGAATGTGGTATCGAGCGAGCCGCCGCCATTGAAGCGCACGACGGTTGCGTTGCCGCCTCCGTTTCCTGCAACGAGGATCTTGCCGTCCGCCTGAAGCGCCAGCGCGGCGGCTGCTCCGGCCACCTCCTTCGACAATCCGCCGCGAGCGAAGGTCGGATCGAGAGTGCCGTCGGTGTTGTAACGCGCGATCGCGAAATGTCCGCCGCTCGCAGACCCCGCCGTGACGATCTTGCCGTCGGGCTGGATCTTCACCGCATACGCGACGTCATTGCTCTCGCCGATTCGCATCTGCGAGATGCCGCCTGCGCCGAAGGTCGGATCGAGCGATCCCGCGGCGGCGAATGCGGCGCTGGATGCGAGAAGCACGACGGCAATCAGGAGTTTGTAGATCATGGTGATCTTAGCCAGGACTGGAAAACCAGGATGTCCCAGAGAAGGTACTGGTGATTGTGGCGCCCGTCGAGGTGCTCCTTCCAGAGGCGTCGGATCGGTTCGGGGCGCAGATAGTCCTCCTGGCGCATGCGCGACTCGTCGAGAAGATCCTCGGCCCACTCGCGCAGCGGCCCGCCCAGCCAGGAATCGATCGGAACGCCGAAGCCCATCTTCGGGCGATCGATCAGATGGCGCGGCACGTGGCGCTCGAGCACCTCGCGCAGGATCCACTTCGATTGCCCGCCGCGCAGCTTCATCGAAAGCGGCAGCCGCCACGCGAACTCGACGACGCGATGGTCGAGCAACGGCACGCGCGTCTCGAGGCTCACACCCATCGCGGCGCGATCGACCTTCACCAGGATGTCGTCGGGAAGATAGTTGGTGGCATCGATCGCCATCATCCATTCGCTGAAGTCCATCGACACCGGATCGAACTCGGCGGCGCGCGAGACCACGGAGAAAGGCTCGTGTCCCCCGATCACGACCAGGTCGGGATCCTTCCAGTGGGACAGCAGATGGCGGTAGATCGCTTCGGGGCTGTCGGCGCCGACCACCTGCGACAATTTTTGCAGCTTGTCGCCCATCGCCCCCATGCGCAGGCTCGCGGGCAGGAACGGCCGCGCGACCGACATCGCGCCGTCGGTGACACGCGCGGGAATGGCGCCCATCACGCCGGCAAGCGAACGGCGCAGCGGCCGCGGCAGCGGCCCGAGCTTCGACCACAGGCTGCGTCCCCACGTGTAGCGGTTGTAGCCGCAGAAGAGCTCGTCGCCGCCGTCGCCGGAGAGGCTCACGGTGACGCCGCTGCGCGCGAGTTGCGCGACGAGATACGTGGGAATCTGCGAAGAATCGGAGAACGGCTCGTCGTAGAGCGCGGGCAGCAGCGGGATCACGTCACGCGCCTGCTCGGGGGAAACGTAGAGCTCGTGGTGGCTGGTGCCGAGATGCTTCGCCACCGCGGCCGCGTACGGCGCCTCGTCGTAGCCCGGCTCGCTGAAGCCGATGGTGTAGGTGTTTACCGGCCGATCCGAGATCGACTGCATCAGGCCCACGACGGTCGAGGAATCGACTCCGCCGGAGAGAAACGCTCCCAGCGGCACGTCGGAGATCATCTGCCCGCGAATCGATTGCACGAGGAGGCGCTCGAGCTCGTCGACCGCCTCGCGCTCGCTTCCCTGGAAAGGATCGCCGCGTCCTTTCGCCACCGCCGTGGCCATCGACCAATACGGCGCGGACGGTGGAAGCTCGCGTTGCGCGAGCGCCCGCGCATCGATCGAGACGCAGTGGCCGGGGGCGAGCTTGGCGATGCCGCGATAGATCGAGCGCGGGGCGGGGACGTAGTTGTAGCGCAGGTAGAGGGCGAGGGCGTCGCGATCGATTTCCGGTTGCCAGCCGCCCAGCGCGCGCAGGGCTTTCAACTCCGAGCCGAACGCGAGGCGCGCGCCCGCCCGTCCGAAGTAGAGCGGCTTCTCGCCCAGGCGGTCGCGCGCCAGGTGCAGCACCTTGTCGCGCCGATCCCAGAGCGCGAGCGCGAACATGCCCACGAGCCGCTCGAGCGTGCTCTTCACGCCCCAGCGCGCGAAGGCCTCGAGCATCACCTCCGTGTCGGAAGTGCCGCGCCACGCGATGGCGCCGCTTTCGCCCTCGAGCGCCCTGCGCAGGTCGGCGAAGTTGTAGATCTCGCCGTTGTAGGTGACGACGAAGCGCTCGTCGTGGGAGCGCATCGGCTGCGCGCCGGCCGCGGTGACGTCGATGATCGCGAGGCGGCGGTGGCCGAGCGCCACGCCGTCCTGCGCGTCGGTCCACGTTCCCGTGCTGTCGGGGCCACGGTGGGCGAGCGAATCGCGCATCGCATTCACCGCCGCGCGCAAGTCTTCGTCCCGCGCCGTGCCCGGCGCCCCGAGCAGCCCCGCTATGCCGCACATGGCACGGCAACCTCCGCGAGCGTCTGCGCGTAGAGCGCTTCGAAGCGCCGCGCGATCGCCGGCAGCGCGTAGTGATCGGCGATGCGCTGGCGCGCGCGCGCGCCGAGCGCGGTGGATTCGGCGGGCTGCAGCGAGAGCATGCGCTTCATCGCCTGGGCGAGCGCCACCGCGTCGCGCGCCGGCGCCACCTCGCCGGTGTCGCCGAGCACCGCCGCGCAATCGCCCACGTCGGTGGCCACGCACGGCACGCCGCAGCTCATCGCCTCGCCGATCGCGTTCGGAAAATTCTCGCGCAGCGACGACGAGACCACGAGATCGAAGGCGGGCAGCAACGCGGCCACGCCGGGCACCGGGCCCAGGTTGGTGAAGTGGCGGTCGTTCACCACGGGCAGCCCCTCGCCGGCGAGGACGAAATGCGCGTCGATCCCGAGGGCGAGCAGGCGCACCGCGGCCTGCTGGAAATTGCCGACATCCTTGTCGGGGTGGTTGCGCCCGATCCACCCCACCACCGGCGTCGTCGCCGAAACGCCGAGGCGCTGCCGCAGCTCCGCGCTCGCCCCGGGGCGCGGCTGGAATTCATCGATGTCGAAACCATTGGGGATGATCACGCGCCGGTCGGAGGGATATCCGCACACCGCCTCGTGGACCATCGCGCTCGCGAGCGAGTTGTTCACGATCCAGCGCGGCGTGCGCGAGAGCCAGTCGCACGCGCGGAACGCGAGGCGCGAGGCCCAGCGGGGCTCGTACTCCGTCGCATTCAACCCGCGCACGCTCCAGAGGAGCGGCGGGCGGCCGGGGAGCATCGGGCGATAGAGCGATGCGGCGAGGTTGCCGTGGTACATCCAGCCCTGCACCAGGTCGGGACGGAAATCGCGCAGCGCGGCGAGCGAACGGCGCACCACGCGCACGCCCGCGCTCTCGAATTGGGGAAGCAACGCCTCGCCGCCGCCGAGGGGCATCACGATGCTTTCGAATTTCTCGCGGTCGAGCGCGGAGGCGAGCCGCAGGAGCTGGACCTCGGCGCCCCCGACTCCCAATCCCGTCACGACGAAGGCGACGCGGGCGGCCGCCACGGGAATCAGCCCAGCCCGCGCGTCGCGGCGTGGGGAACGCGAGGGCGGAGCATGCTCAGGAATTTCGCCAACACCGCGGCGATGAAGAAGACGATCAGCACGTTGCGGATCAGGACAAGCTCGAAGACGATGTCGTTGCGGTGGATGTAGAAGCCCCAGTAGGCGAGGCACACGGCGACGACGGCCTTCAACTCCGCGGCGGTGCGATGCAGGAACGCATCGCCGACGTGGACCAGCAGCGCGAAGATGAGGATGAAGGGCGCCAGCAGGAACCACCCGCCGGAGCTCCACATCTCGGCCCAGATGTTGTTGGCGAGGCCGCCGTTCGCATGGGGGAAAAGCGCCGGCTGGAAGAGGTCGTTGAAGGACACCGGCTGCAGGCCCCACTCGGGCGCAAAGGGCAGCGCCAGCATGAAGAGGGTGCTGAAGTGGTCGAGGCCCACGCTGAAGTTGTTGTCGAGCACCTCGTTCAGCGTGGACTGCACGTAGAACGGCTCCGAGTACACGATCGAGAAGTAGTAGGTATCCGGATCGAGCATGCGATCGGCGATGAAGCCCGGCTCGTCCATCTTCATGCCGAGGGAGATCATCGGGAAGAGCAGTGCGAGGGCGATCATCACGAGAACCGTGGGCGCGACCCATTTCCAGGTGCGCGTGAACAGGCGTTGCGCGCCACGCCCTTCCAGCACGATGAGGCCGATCGCCATGCTCGCCACCACGATCTCGGCGCGGAACCCGGTGAAGCCCACCAATGCCAGCAGCACGAGCGATATCGCGAGGTGCCACCAACGGCGCTGGACGAACGCGACCACGGTGGCGAGCGTCGCCGCGACCGACCACAGCGTGAACCAGCGATTGAGGTTCTCGAGGATCAGGCCCTTGTCGGAGGATGCCAGCGTGTCCCAGCCGGTGGTCTCGAGCGTCAGCACGAATCCGAAGAGCGACAGCGCAAGCAGCACGCTCGAGAGGAACTCCATGCCGCGGAATGAGAGGGTGCGCCGCTCCGGCAGCACGAGGTGATCCTTGACGATGGTGCTGGCGAGAATCGCGCCCAGCACCGCGCACATGACTCCGTAGGTTTCGCCCTGCAGCGGGTGCATCGGGTCCATCCAGAATCCGCGCGAGGCATAGGGCACGTGGCCGAAATATCCCGGCGAGAAATAGACGACCGCCGAGAAGAACGCGAGCGCGGCCCCGTCGAAGCGGCGATGCTTCGTGAGGAAATAGGCGGCGCCGGCAAGGGAGACGAGGATGAAGAGGAATTGCATCTCAGCGCGCGGCGAGCTGCACCAGCTCGCTCTCCGTGGCGGTCACCTGTGCCTCGAGGCCGAAGCGCTCGATGATGCGCAGCCGCGGCGAGGATCGGGTGCCGCCGTCGAGCAGCGCCAGGATCGCCGCGGAGAGGTCCTCGGGATCGCGCGGTGCCACCACACGGCCGGTCTCGCCGACGATCTCGGCGGAATCGCCGACATCGGTCGCCGCGCAGGGCACATCGCAGGCCATCGCTTCGGCGATCACGTTCGAGAAACCCTCGCTGATGGAGGAGGAGACGAGCACATCGAGCGCATTGTAAAGGACCGCGGTCGCTTCTCCACCCGGATCCCACAGGAGCGCGTCCTCGAGCCCAAGGTGGCGCGAGAAGCCCTCCAGGCCCCGGCGCTCCTCGCGTGTTCCGTCGCCGACGAGCACGAAGCGCGTGGCGGGGCGTTGTTGCAGCACGCGTTTCGCGGCCCGCAGGAAAGTGCCGTGATCCTTGAGGGGATCGAAGCGCGCCACCATGCCCACGAGCGGTACGCCGGCCTCCACGCCGTATCGGGTGCGGGTCTTCTCGCGCGCCTCTTCGTCGGGGAAGAAGCGCCCGGTGTCGATGCCGTTGTGTATCACGCGGATGCGCCCGGCGAAGGCGCCGTTCGCAGCGAGGCTCGCCTTGCCCGCGGATGAATTGGCGATGACCAGGTCGGCATTGCGCAGCGCGAACCGCTCCAGGCCCATGGCGAGGCGCGTCGCGAAGTCGTAGCCGCTGGTGTCGAATCTCGATGCGCGTACGCCGCACACGAGACGCGCGCGCCCGAGGAGAGGCTTGAGCGTCGCGGCGACCAGGTTGGAATCGGCGAGGTAGGAATGGACGATGTCGGGGTCGAGGTCCTTCACCGCGCGGCGAAATCGCCGCGCGAATCCGGCGAGATCGCCGCGGCCGCGCTTTTCGAGATCGACGAGGACGACGTTGTCCTGCTCGAGCCCGCTTTCGAACGCGCCGCCGCCGTAGAACACGGCGATGGCGACCTTGTGGCCGCGCGCGGCGAGCCCGCGCGCGAGCTGCGAGAGCTGCCGCTCGGCGCCTCCGACCGCGAGGGAGCGGATGAGGAACAGCACCGAGAACGGCTTCACGGTGCGGAGCGAAGCAGCACGAACTCGTTGCAGCCCAGGCCCCCGCCGCAGGTGCTCATGCGCGTGAGCGTGAATCCCCTGCGCGCGAGAAAGTCGAAGACCTCTTCAGGGCGCGCGACCTCGAAGGGATAGCCGCCCACCCAATCGACCCAATCACGCCAGACGTTCATTCCGCGAACGCTGTTGGCGTCGGTCCAGCGCCGGATGGCCGCGCCGAATCGCCCGGTGAGGAGCTGCTTCAGCCCGAAGAACACCTCGAAGGGCACAGCGACCGCCATCGCGAAGGGCGCCCGCAGCGGCCCGGGCAGGCGATTGTAGAGGCGCTTGAGGGCGCGCCAGCGCCGGCTCTTCGCACCCTGGTCGTTGTAGATGGAGATGAAGAGCGTGCCGCCCGGCGCGACGAGGCGGCTCGCGCAATCGATCGCATCCCACATGCGGCCGGTGTGATGCAACACGCCCCACGAATAGACAACGTCGAAATGACCGAGCCCCTGGAGATACGCGGGGTCGAGCGCCGAGCCGGGCTCGATCGCCCAGTCGGCCTCGGGCTCGAAACGCCGCTTCATCTCGCGGGCGCACGCAACGCTCGCGGGATCGTAGTCGAAGGAATGCACTCGCGCGCCGAGGCGCACCGCGGCGAGCGAGAAGAGCCCGCTGCCGCAGCCCACGTCCACGAAGCGCAGATCCTTCAGGTCTTCGCGCCCAAGCATGCGCCGCAGCGATTGCATCGCACGGCCGATGCGCGCCTCGTCGACCATCGCGAGGAAGCGTGACCAGTTCTCGCCGAACTCGAAGCGCTCGCCCTCGCGGACCTCCCGAGCGTGCGCGCTCATCTCAGGTCGCGCCCCGGCGCTCTCGCAGGCGCAGCTCCCGCCTTGCCATGATCCAGAGGAATGCGCATGACGCGAAAAGTACCATGGACGTGGCGAGGGCGATGCCCTCCACGCCGAGGAGCGGGATCAGGGCGAGGTTGAGGCCGATCTTGAGCGCGATGGTGAGCACGTTGCCGGCGAGGAGAATCTGGTTGCGGCCCAGGGCCGAGAGCACGCGCGCGTACAGGACCCCCGCCACGTAGAAGGGGATCTGGAGCGCGTACAGGGCCTGCACCCGCGCCACCACGATCGTGTCCGCCGAGGTGAAGCGCCCCCGCTCGAAGACCAGCCTCACGAGGTCGCTTCCCCAGATGAAAAGGACCGCCATCAGCGGAATGCTCGCGACGAACACCTGCAGGGCGTGGCGCCGCGCGAGCTCGCGGATGTGAGCCCAATCTCCCTTCGCCGCCATCTCGGAGAAGTGGGGCAGGACCGCGGTATTGAGCGCGAGCGATCCCACGCTCGTGAAAAGCAGGACCACCTTGGTTCCGTAACTCCAGGCGGAGAGGCTGCCCGGGTCGAGCGCGGCGGCCATCGACTGGTCCACGATCATCGTGCCGCTCATCAGCACCGCGCCGAATGCGAGCGGGAGGTATTGCTCGCGCAAGCGGGCGAGATCCGGATCGGAGAGCTTCGGCGCGCGCGGCACGAGGGGAAGGCCGGCGCGTGCGGCACTCGTCGCCACGACCAGCATCTGCGCGAGTGCCCCCGCCACCGTGCCGGCAGCCAGCGCATAGACGCCGCCATCGTGCCAGACGAGGAGCAGGGCAATCGCCGCGAAAAGCGGCGGGAATGCGGGCGCGATGGCGACCCATGCGAACTGACGCTCCGAGTTGAGCGCCGTGCCGAGGACGTTCGCCATCCCGGTGAGGAAGAGGATGGGCACCAGCACCCAGAAGAGATGGATCGCGAGATCCTGCTTCTGCGCGCTGAAGTTGGAAGCGAGCAGGGGGAGGAGCGGGACGAACGCCACGATCAGCGCAATCACCGCGATCCCGAGGACCACGAGCGCGATCGCGATCACCATCTGCAGGAGCCGCCGGCCGGCTGCTTCGCCGCGCGCCGCGCGGGCCTGGAAGTAGGCGGGGATGTAGGCGGGCGCGAGGGTCAGCGTGAGGACACTGATGAGGAAGCTGGGGAGTAGAAGGGCGATGAGGTAGGCATCGAACTCATCACCGCGCCCGAGCTTGGCCGCGACGATGAGGTCCCGCACGAACGCGGCGAGGCTCACCAGGACGGTGAGGGCGCCGATGGTTGCCGCGGAGGTGAGGACTTGACGGGATGCCTTGGTGACGCCGGAGCTGCTCATCGGATCGATGTTAGCAAGATACGGCGAGCGTGCGCCCTCAAGTAGCTCTTGGACAGGAGACGCCGAGGATGGCTTGGAATGGAATAAGACGCGCTTCCATCAGTCGTTTACTTCGCAGATTATTAGCAAGTCCAGGGAAGCGCCACAGCGGGCGACGATGCTCTTCTATGGCAAGCGATACGACGAATTCAAGCGTGCACTGCCACGGAGTCAAGCAGAAAATCCCATTTAGCCAACGCTACGCGCATATCGTACTTGAGCTCGAGGGCCTGTCGCGCATATTCGCCCATTGCCTTGCGTCGAATTGGATCGTCGCGAAGTGCGCGGATCTCCTCGGCCAAGCGCTCGCTGTCGCCGGTAGACACGGAAATGCCGGCGCGATTTTCTTGAAGGATGCAGGCCGTTTCGCCTTGCTCGTCACCGATGAAAAGCGTGGGTCGACCTGCCGCCATCACGCCGTAAAGCTTGCTCGGATGGACAAGCCCCTCGAAACAGGGAAAGAGTGTGGAGACATGAACATCGGCTACACCGAGGCTCTCAGAGAGCGAGTCACGGCTTTGGTGAGGCTCGAAACGTACGTTGGAGATATCCTCGTTGCGTGCACGGCGCTTAACCTCTTCGAGGCGCGGTCCGCGACCG
>JANPHA010000504.1:0-1541 GCA_031424255.1 Burkholderiales bacterium
GGCTCCGTACAGCGGAATCTTGTCCTTCAGTCCGGCAGCGGCGTAATCCTTGACGAACTTCACGGCGCCGCCGCCGGCGAAGAAGCAGGCGACCGCATCCGGTTTGATTGCCGCGATCTCGGTCAGCAACGCCTGGAACTCGACGTTGGGGAACGGCACGAATAATTCCTTGATCACCGTTCCGCCAGCGGCCTTAAAACCCTCGCTGAACGACGCCAGCGATTCTTCGCCCGCTGCATATTTCCAGGTGATGAATACGGCTTTTTTGTGACCCTTATCCACCATCACTTTGCCGAGCGGGTGAATGGGCTGCCAGTTACTGAACGATGTGCGAAACACGTTCGGCGTACAAAGCGCGCCGGTCGCAGCACCCGCGCCGGCATTCGGAATGAGCATCAGCGTGCCGCTTTCCTTCGCTACCTTGAGCATGCCCATCGCTACACCCGAATGGACCGATCCGACGAGCACGTCGACCTTGTCCCGTGTGATGAGGCGGTTGGCATTGTCGGTGGCCTTGGAAGGTTCCGACTCGTCGTCGACCTTGAAAAACTCCACTTCACGCCCGCCGAACTTGCCGCCACCCTGCTCCAACGCCAGCTTCAATCCGTTTTCGATGGCGGCCCCAAGCTGGGCATAGGTGCCGGTGTAGGGCAGCATCAGGCCGAGCCGCAACTTCGCCGCTTGCGCACGAGCGATCGACGGCAGAAGCGCGGCTCCCGCAAACGCCCCCGCCCCGATCAGAAATTCGCGCCTGCCTTGTTGGTAGTATTTGTTGTCATTCATGGCTATTTTCCTTCGCCCCTGTTCCTGTCCTCGCGAGTTTATCCTGACCGCCCTTCCCCCTTCACCCTTCACCCTTCACCCATTCACGCGTTCACCATTCACTATTCACTATTCACTCTTCACGCCTTCTGCCTCAACTTGAAACGCTGGATCTTACCGGTCGCCGTCTTCGGCAATTCGGGTATGAACTCCACCCAGCGCGGATATTTGTAGGGCGCGAGCCGGTCTTTCACGTGACTCTTCAGTATATCGGCCAGGGCAGGCGCCCCGGCGACACCCGGCCTGGTCACGATGAACGCCTTGGGCTTGATCAGATTCTGGTCATCCGCAACACCGATCACGGCGGCTTCGAGCACGTCTGGATGCGTCATCAGCGCCGCCTCGACTTCAAAGGGCGAGACGTACATGCCGCTGACTTTCATCATGTCGTCAGAGCGGCCCCCATAGGTGTAATACCCTTGCGCATCCATGGTGTATTTATCACCGGCGCGCGTCCAGGGGCCGATGAACGTGCTCAAGGAGCGCGCGCGGTTGTTCCTTGACCCATAGAAGCAGAACGACCACGGACAGAAAGCCGGGGATCAGCGCGAGCAAGAACACCAGACGAAAGTTGTCCCCGCTGAGCGACATGATGGCCATGGCGGCCAGGGGGCCGAGCACGGCTCCGATGGTGTAAAGCGCCAACCGCAGACCAAAACCCGATCCGCGAATAGCCACGGGCGTCATGTCGGTCATGAACGCGTCACGCGGCGCGTCGC
>JANPHA010000505.1:0-3068 GCA_031424255.1 Burkholderiales bacterium
GTACTACGACGTCGTGTCGAACCTCGCGAGCGAGTACGCCAAGCTCTTCCACTACGAGGGCTCGCGCACCGACAAGCACGTGCGCGAGCACGAGATCTACGTGGTCGGCCACCACGAGGGCGCGCTGCAGAAGGCGAAGGACGGCATGAAGGACCGCGCCTCCTCCACCACGCCGAACATCCGCGGCAAAGCCAAGTCCGGAACCCATCCCTCGTCGCCCGGCACCGCCACCGTCACGCTCACGATTCCGTCGTTCGTCCAGGACAAGCGCAAGCTCACGATGGTCGCGGGCGGTCTCGCGGGCCTGGTGCTGATTCTCGCCGTGCTCGTCGTGACCAAGAGGTCCTCGGCCCTCGACCCCACGCTCACGGCGGCGGTGCCGGTCCAGGCGATCCGGCCCGCCGCCCTGCCGCCATCCAACTCGGGCGAGCCCGCGAAGCCGGTCGAAGTCGTGACGCGCCCCGAGCAGAAAGTGCTCGAGCCCGCGCCCTCGCCCTCGATCATCCCGGCGCCTGCCCCTTCGATCGAGCCTGGCAAGGGCGATAACGGCAAGCCCCCGGCGAAGAGCGGCGAGCCGTCGAGGCCCGATGGATTGAAACTCGCCCCGGCGAACGAGCTGCAAAAGGGGCCCGCGACGGTCCCCGCGACTCTCGTGTTCGCGGTCGTCCCGTGGGGCGAGATCTTCGTGAACGGCAAGTCGCAAGGCGTCACGCCGCCGAAGAAATCGTTGAAGCTCGATCCCGGCAAATACCGGATCGAGGTGCGCAACACCACGTTCCCGGTGCACGTCGAAAGCCTCGAGCTCAAGGCGCGCGATGAGATCACCGTAAGGCACAAGTTCCAGTGAAGCGCGGCATCCACATATCGCGGGCGGCCGCGGTCGGCGCGGCCCTTTTTCTCGCGGCCTGCGCGCAGCTCGAACAGCAGTTCGGGCAGATGACCGCCGAAAAACCGCAGCCGGTCTCCCCGCAGATCACCGAGGCGGTGCTGCGCGACCGCTCGCGCGACCAGCTCACCCTCGGCATCAAGCAGTACGAGGCGGGCGATTTCGAGAACGCGGACAAGACGCTGCACCTGTCGCTCGACCACGGCCTGCTGTCCAAGGTGGAGCAGTCCACCGCGCGCAAGAACCTGGCGTTCATCCACTGCATGTCGAACCGCGAGGCGCAGTGCCGCGACGAGTTCCGCAAGGCCTTCGAGATCAATTCCGAATTCGCGCTCACCCCCGCCGAGGACGGCCATCCGATCTGGGGCCCCGTCTACCGCAACGTGCGCACGCAGCTCATCGCCGAGCGCGAGGCCGCGCAGCGCAAGCCGATCACGCTGCTGCCGCTCGGCAAGGCCGAGCAGCTGCTCGCCGACGGCATGGTGAAGTACGACAGCGGCGACTTCGACGCCGCGCAGAAGCTCTTCGATGCGGCCGTGAAGGAAGGCCTGAAGGAGAAGTCCGAGCAGATTCGCGCGATGAAGCAGTCTGCATTCTCCCTCTGCCTGCAGAGCAAGCACGCCGCCTGCCGCGCCGAGTTCGTCAGGATCTACGACCTCGATCCGAACTTCGACCTCACGCCGGCCGAAGCGGGGCACCCGTCGTGGGCGCGCACGTTCGCCGCGGCGAAGAACCAGGCGAAGAGGGTCCTGGCCGAAAAGGCCGCGAAGGAAAGAGCCGCCAGGGACAGGGCCACGCTGCCGGTGGCGCCGGTCGTGACGCCGAAGAAGAACTGAGCATGATTTCCTCACTCGGCCGCTACAAGATCGTCTCCGAGATCGGCCAGGGAGCGATGGGCGTCGTCTACAAGGCGGTCGACCCGATCATCGACCGCACGGTCGCGATCAAGACGATCAATTTGAACTTGTCGCGCCAGGAGCTCGAGGAGTACGAGGCGCGCTTCCAGCAGGAGATCAAGGCCGCCGGCCGCCTCAACCACCCGAACATCGTCACCATCTACGACGTCGGCAAGACCGACCAGGTCGCCTACATGGCGATGGAGTTCCTCGAGGGCGCGGAGCTGAAGGACATGATCGCCTCGGGGCGCCTGCCGCCCTCCGAGAGCGTCGTCGACATCATCGCGCAGGTGGCCGACGGGCTGTGGTTCGCCCACCAGCAGGACATCGTGCATCGCGACGTGAAGCCGTCGAACATCATGGTGATGAAGGGCGGGATCGCGAAGATCACCGACTTCGGCATCGCGCGGCTGCCGAATTCCGCGGTGAAGACGATGACCGGCCTCATCCTGGGCTCGCCGCGCTACATGTCGCCCGAGCAGGTCATCGGCAAGACGATCGATGCGAGGAGCGACATCTTCTCGCTCGGCGTGGTGCTCTACGAAGCGCTCACCGGCGTGGCACCCTTCGACGGCGACAACGTGAACGCCATCATGTACGCGACGGTGAACACCACGCCGCCGCCGCCTTCGTCGCACAACCGCTCGCTTCCGCCGATGCTCGACCTGATCGCGGCCAAGGCGATGGCGAAGCTGCTCGAGGACCGCTACCAGTCGATCAAGGAGCTCGCCGACGACCTGCGCGAAGTGCGCCGGCAGATCGATTCGACGCGCCCCGCCAACGCGCTCAAGGCCACGACCTCGCCGCCGCCGGTGCGCGCGAGCTCGCCGCCGATCGCGGTGCCCGAGCGCATGGTCGATACCAGCACGATCCCGTTGGAGAGTGCCGCGCCCAAGACCAAGGACGAGGAGATCAAGGCGCTCTCCCTCGCGAAGACGTTCGATTCCTTCGACGCCACGCTGCGCCTCGCGGCGATGACCGACCAGACCGAGGATTTCCGCGACTACATCACCGCCACGCAGAAGATGCGCGCGTACCGCGGCAAGATCGAGGCGGGAAGCCCGCTCGGGCAGCAAGCCGCCGCCGAGGAGCGCAAGCCCACCCCGCGTCCGGCCGCCCCGCCACCGTATCTCCTCGGCGCGGGCGCCCCGAGCCCGGTCACCAGCTACGCCGCCATGATCGCGATCGTGGTCCTGTCGCTCGCCGCCATCGGCCTCACGATCGCGCTCCTGCTCAAGTAGAAAACCGGGGACAGACCACGGTTTTCTGCCCTGCGGAAAACCGTG
>JANPHA010000506.1:0-18698 GCA_031424255.1 Burkholderiales bacterium
CCGCGCGCAGGAATTCCGGCTCGCACGGCTTGGGCACGAGGTCGACGGCCCCGAGCGCGCGTGCGCGCCGCGCGTTGGATTCCTCGTTCTGGCCGGTGAGGACCAGGATGCGCACGAGCGGAACGTGCGCGAGCAGGTCGCCGATCAGCTTGAAGCCCTCGTTGGGAAGGTGCGCGACCGGCGGCAGGCCCAAGTCGATCAACGCGAGGTCGGGCTTGAAGCCGGCGCGCAGCGCCGTCACCGCGCCGGCGCGATCCGGCGCGCGCGTCACGTCGTAGTCGGCCGCGAGCGCGAACGCCAGGCTTTCCGAGATCAGCGGATCGTCGTCGACCAGCAACAGGCGGGGCTTCTTCACGCGCCGATTATAGGGGAGGCGCAGGCGTCAAAACTGCTAGAATGCCGTTCCCTTTCCTGCGCAATTTCCCGCGTGCCCGAAGAGACCCTGGTCGATATCCAGTCGGTGAGCTTTGCCTACGGCCGCCGGCCGGTGCTGAAAGGGATCTCGATGCGGGTTCCCCGCGGCAAGGTCGTCGCCATCATGGGCGCTTCCGGCAGCGGCAAGACGACGCTGCTGCGCATCATCGGCGGCCAGCTGCGAGCGCAAAGCGGCGAGGTGAAGGTGGCGGGCGAGGACGTCTCCGGACTCGACCTCGAAGGCCTCTACCGCATGCGCCGGCGCATGAGCATGCTGTTCCAGTTCGGGGCGCTGTTCACCGACATGAGCGTCTTCGACAACGTCGCCTTCCCGCTGCGCGAGCACACGCACCTCACGCCGCGGATGGTGCGCGACCTGGTGCTGATGAAGCTCGAGGCCGTCGGCATGCGCGGTGCGCACCGGCTGATGCCCGCCGAGCTCTCCGGCGGCATGGCGCGGCGCGTGGCGCTCGCGCGCGCCATGGTGCTCGACCCGATGCTGGTGATGTACGACGAGCCGTTCGCCGGCCTCGACCCGATCGCGCTCGCCGTGGTCGGGCAGCTGGTGCGCAAGCTGAACGATGCGCTCGGCGCGACGTCTATCATCGTCACCCATGACGTGCTGGAGTCCCTGACCATCGTCGATTACCTGTATTTCATCTCCGACGGCGTGATCGTCGGCGAGGGCACGCCCGACGAGATCCGCCGCTCGGAGCTGCCGTACGTGAAGCAGTTCGTGCAGGGCGAGACCGACGGGCCGGTGCCGTTCCACTACCCGGCGCGGCCCTATCCCGAGGATGTCGGCCTCGGGGTCGCGGGGAGCGCCAGTGCTTGAGCGCGCGCGCAAGCCGCTGATCACGCTCGGCCACAAGTTCATCGACGGCGTCTGGCGCGTGGGCGTGATGGCGCGCTTCTTCACCCTCGTGATCGCCTCGTCGGGCACGAGCTTCAGCCGCTTCCGCCTGGTGATGCGCGAGGTGTATTTCAGCGGCGTGCTGTCGCTCGTGATCATCATCGTGTCGGGATTGTTCGTCGGCATGGTGCTCGGGCTGCAGGGCTTCCAGACGCTGGAGCGCTACGGCGCCACCGAATCGATCGGCGTCCTCGTGGCGCTCTCGCTGGTGCGCGAGCTGGGGCCGGTGGTGGCGGCGCTGCTCTTCGCTTCGCGCGCGGGCTCGGCGATCACCGCCGAGATCGGGCTCATGAAGGTGACCGAGCAGCTCGCCGCGATGGACATGATGGCGGTCTCGCCGATGGCGCGCGTGATCGCGCCGCGCTTCTGGGCCGGTGTGATCTCGATGCCGCTGCTCGCCGCGCTCTTCGCCGCGATGGGTGTGTTCGGCGGCTACCTCGTCGGCGTGGTTTTCATCGGCGTGGACAACGGCGCCTTCTGGTCGCAAATGCAGGCCGCGGTGGACTTCCGGTATGATGTTTTGAACGGCGTGGTGAAGAGTTTCGTGTTCGGAATCGCCGTCACCGTCATCGCGACCTTCGAGGGCTACGACGCGCCGCCCACCGCCGAGGGCGTGTCGAGGGCGACGACCCGCACGGTAGTGAGCTCGGCGCTCACCATCCTCGCGCTCGACCTCGTGCTTACCGCCTTCATGCTGCGCGGCCCCTACTAACCGCGGCCCACTCGAACGAGCGAAAACAAGATGGACAGAACGACGATCGATCTCTGGTTCGGCGCCTTCGTGACGGCGGGATTCGTGGCGCTGCTGGTCCTTTCCCTCAAGGTCGGGAACCTCGGCGCCGAGCGCGCCACCGAGACCTACCGCGTCGAGGCGCGCTTCGACAACATCGGCGGGCTCAAGGTGCGCGGCCCGGTGAGGAGCGCCGGCGTGCTCGTGGGACGCGTGCAGGACATCCACTTCGACAACGAGCGCTACCAGGCCGCGGTCGCGATCGCGCTCGACAAGCGCTACTCGTTCCCCAAGGACACCAGCGCCTCGATCCTCACCTCGGGCCTGCTGGGCGAGACCTACATCGGGTTCGAGGCGGGCGGCGACGACCAGAAGCTCGCGGCCGGCGACCGCATCACGATCACGCAGTCGGCGGTGGTGCTCGAGCGCCTGATCGGGCAATTCCTGTTCAGCAAGGCGCAGGACGACGGCGCCAAGAAGGACGAGACGCCGTCCAGGGCCGAGCCGGCGAAGAAGACCGAGTCGGCGAAGAAGCCCGAGCCGGCGAAGAAGTAGGTCCACCGGAACCCCGCATCGCGCGTTGAGTCGAACCGGGTCAGCTCTCCCTTCTCCCACGAAAGAATTCCCATGTTGCGTACCGCCTTGCGATATCTGCTCACGCTTTCGATCGGCTTCCTCCCGGCGATGGCCTCGGCCCAGGAATCTCCCGACCAGCTGGTGAAGCGCGTGACCGACGAGGTTCTCACGATCATCAAGTCGGACAAGGACCTGCAGAAGGGCGATCCGCGCAAGGTGACCGAGCTCGCCGAGCAGAAGGTGCTGCCGCATTTCGACTTCGAGCGCATGACGCGCCTCGCCGTGGGCAAGAACTGGCAAACGGCCACGCCCGAGCAGCGCGCCGCGCTGGTGAAGGAATTCCGCACGCTGCTGGTGCGCACCTACTCGACGTCGCTCACGCAATACCGCAACCAGACGATCGAAGTGAAGCCCACCAAGGTCGGCGCCGGCGACAAGGACGTCGTGGTGAAGACGCAGGTGATCCAGCAGGGCGGCCCGCCGATCCCGATCGACTACGCGATGGACAAGGGCGCCGAGGGCTGGAAGGTCTACGACGTGATCATCGACGGCGCCTCGCTCGTCACCACCTATCGCGGCTCGTTCAACGACCAGATCCAGAAGTCCGGCATCGACGGCCTCGTGAAGACCCTGCAGGATCGCAACCAGTCCTCGGGCGGGGGAGCGCCGAAGAAGTGAACGACGCGGCTTCCGGCGAGGTGCTGAAGCTCGAAGGGGCGCTCGCGTTCGAGACCCTTCCGGCGGTCCTCGCCGAGAGCGTCGCGTACGCCGAGCGTCCCGATCTTCCCGACAAGCTCACCATCGACTTCGCCGGCATCACGCACGTCGATTCCTCCGCGGTGGCGCTGCTGCTCGAATGGCGCCGCCAGGCGTTGAAGCGCGGCAAGAACCTGCAGTTCGTGAACCTGCCCGACAACCTGATGGAGCTTGCCGAGCTCTACGGGGTGGCGGACCTGATCCTTCCCCACCGCCAGCCAAGCGCTGCGCCAGCCGTGCCGCAAAGCAGCGCGGCGTAGCGATGAGATCTCCCGCGGTCCGCGTGCGCGAGGTGCACAAGCGCTTCGGAGCGGTGCGCGCGCTCTCCGGGGTGTCGCTCGAGGTGCGCTCCGGCGAGTTCTTCGGGCTGCTCGGCCCCAACGGCGCCGGCAAGACCACGCTCATCTCCGCGCTCGGCGGGCTCACGCACGTCGATTCGGGCAGCCTCGAGGTCGAGGGGCACGACGTGGCGCGCGATTCCTTCGCATCGCGCCGCGCGCTCGGCATCGTGCCGCAGGAGATCGTGTTCGATCCGTTCTTCACGGTGCGCGAGACGCTCGAGCTGCAGTCGGGCTACTTCGGCCTGCGCCGCAACCGCGCGTGGATCGACGAGCTGCTCGAGCGCCTGGCACTCGGCTCGAAAGCCGACGCCAACATGCGCAGCCTCTCCGGCGGCATGAAGCGCCGCGTGATGGTGGCGCAGGCGCTGGTCCATCGACCGCCGGTGATCGTGCTCGACGAGCCGACCGCGGGCGTGGACGTGGAGCTGCGCCAGACGCTCTGGACCTTCGTGCGCGGGCTGAACGAGGCCGGGCACACGATCGTGCTCACCACGCACTACCTCGAGGAGGCGCAGCAGCTATGCTCGCGCATCGCGATGATGAAGGAAGGGCGCATCGTGGCTCTCGATTCCACCGCGCGCCTGCTCACCGAGTTCTCCGAGCGCGTGCTGCGCGTGAAGCTCGAGCACGGCGACCTGCCGCCGGCGCTCGCGGCGCGCGCCACGCGCGATCCCACCGGCGCCTGGCGCATCCCGATCGCCGACCTCGCCCGCGTGGAGGAGGCCCTCGCGCAGCTGCGCGAGGCCGGAGCCGCGATCGCGAGCCTCGAGGTGGCCGAGCCGGAGCTCGAGGAGGTGTTCGTGAAGATCATGCATCGCGAGGAGGGGGTCCCGTTCCCGCCATGACGCACAGCGGCTTCCCGACGCTCCTCTACAAGGAGGTGCTGCGCTTCTGGAAGGTGAGCTTCCAGACGGTCGCGGCGCCGGTGCTCACCACGCTGCTCTACCTCATGGTGTTCGCGCACGCGCTCTCCGATCATGTGCAGGCGTTTCCCGGCGTGACCTACACGCAGTTCCTCGTGCCCGGGCTCGCGATGATGGCGATGCTGCAGAACGCCTTCGCCAACAGCTCCTCGTCGCTGATCCAGTCGAAGATCACCGGCAACATCGTCTTCATCCTGCTGCCGCCGCTGTCCGCGCTCGACATCTTCCTCGCGTACCTGCTGGCCTCGATGGTGCGCGGCATCACCGTCGGGCTCGGAGTCTTCGCGGCGACGATCTGGCTGATCCCGCTGCGCGTCGAGCATCCGCTGTGGGCGATCGCGTTCGCGTTCGTGGGCTGCGGGATGCTCGGCACGATGGGCATCGTCGCCGGCGTGTGGTCGGAGAAGTTCGACCAGCTCGCGGCGTTCCAGAATTTCCTCGTGATGCCGCTCACGTTCCTCGCCGGCGTGTTCTACTCGATGCACTCGCTGCCGCCGCTCTGGCAGATGGTGTCGAGGCTGAATCCGTTCTTCTACGCGATCGACGGATTCCGCTACGGCTTCTTCGGCCAGTCGGACGTCTCGCCCTGGCTGAGCCTCGCGTTTGCGAGCGGCGCCTTCGCTGTCCTATCATGGCTGACCCTGCACCTCCTTCGCCGGGGCTACAAGCTCCGCCACTAGCACCATGGTCGAATCCAGCTCCATCGAAGACTCCATCCGCGCGGGCCTGCCGGTCACCCATTTGACGGTGAGCGGGGACGGAGCGCATTTCGAGGCGGTCGTCGTGAGCCCGAGCTTCGCGGGCCTGTCGCGCGTGAAGCAGCACCAGCTGGTGTATTCGGCGCTCGGCGATCGCATGCGAGAGGAGATCCACGCCTTGTCCATGAAGACCTTTTCACCGGAAGAATGGGCATCGCGCTGACCTGAGTCACGGCCCGGAACGGGCTTTCCCGACGAGAAAAATGCAGAGACTATCCATCCAGGGCGGTGTGCCGCTATCGGGCGAAGTGCGCGTCGCGGGCGCCAAGAACGCGGCGTTGCCGATCCTCGCCGCGGCGCTGCTCACCGCGGCGCCGGTGCGCATCACCAACCTGCCGAAGCTGAACGACGTCGACACGATGATCGATCTGCTGGCGCGCATGGGCGTGAAGGCCAACGCCGGGCCCGGCTGGGTGGAGCTCGATGCGAGCGCGGTCACCGAGCCGTTCGCGCCCTATGAGCTGGTGAAGACGATGCGCGCGTCGATCCTGGCGCTCGGGCCGCTCACCGCGCGCTTCGGCGAGGCGCGCGTCTCGCTGCCCGGGGGCTGCGCGATCGGCGAGCGCCCGGTCGACCTGCACATCCGCGGCCTCGAGGCGATGGGGGCGAAGATCGCGATCGAGGCGGGATACATTCACGCGACCGCCACACGCCTGAAGGGCGCACGCATCTTCATGGACACGGTGACCGTCACCGGCACCGAGAACCTGATGATGGCGGCGTGCCTTGCCGATGGCGAGACGATCCTCGAGAACGCCGCGCGCGAGCCCGAGATCGTCGACCTCGCGCGCTGCCTGATCGCGATGGGCGCGCGCATCCACGGCCACGGCACCGACGTGATCGCGATCGAGGGCGTGGCGAAGCTGAAGGGCGCCGAATACGCGGTGATGCCCGATCGGATCGAGGCGGGCACGTTCCTCGCGGCGGCCGCGGCCACGCGCGGCGACGTGACCCTCACCGAGGCTCCGGTCGCGAGCCTCGACGCGATCATCGAGAAGCTGCGCGACGTGGGCGCGAACGTGGACGTCGGCAAGCGCACCGTGCGCCTCACGATGCCGGGGCGGCCGAAGGCGGTGCCGGTGCGCACCGCGCCGTATCCCGGGTTCCCGACCGACATGCAGGCCCAGTTCCTCGCGCTCAACACGGTCGCCGAGGGAACGGCGTTCGTGACCGAGACGATCTTCGAGAACCGCTTCATGCACGTGCAGGAGCTGCGCCGCCTCGGCGCGCACATCGACGTGCAGGGCAATACCGCGATGGTGCACGGCGTGGAGAAGCTCACCGGCGCCACCGTGATGGCGACCGACCTGAGAGCCTCGGCGAGCCTGGTGATCGCCGCGCTCGTGGCCGAAGGCGAGACCGTGATAGAGCGCATCTACCACCTCGACCGCGGCTACGAGCGCATCGAGGCGCGGCTCGCGGTGCTGGGCGCCCGGATCGCGCGGGTTTCATGATCACGCTCGCCCTCGCGAAGGGACGCATCTTCGAGGAAACCCTGCCTCTGCTCGCGGCGGCGGGCATCCGTGCGACCGACGACGCGGAGACCTCGCGCAAGCTGATCCTGGCCACCGCGAGCCCCGATCTGCGGCTGATCCTGGTGCGCGCGGCCGACGTGCCGACCTACGTGCAATACGGCGCCGCCGACATGGGGGTCGCGGGCCGCGACCTGCTCGCCGAGCACGGCGGGCAGGGGCTCTACCAGCCGCTCGACCTCGGCATCGCGAAATGCCGCATGGTGGTGGCGGTGCCCGAGGGCTTCGATTACGCCGGCGCGGTGAAGCAGGGCGCGCGCATCCGCGTGGCGACCAAGTACATCGGCACGGCGCGCGAGCATTTCGCCGCGAAGGGCGTGCATGTGGACCTGATCCATCTGTACGGATCGATGGAGCTGGCGCCGTTGGTCGGCCTGGCCGATGCGATCGTCGATCTCGTCGATACCGGCAACACGCTGCGCGCCAACCGCCTGCGCGTGGTCGAGGAGATCATGCCGGTATCGAGCCGCCTGATCGTGAATCCGGCCTCGCTCAAGTTGAAGCGCGAGGCGCTGGCCCCGTTGATCGAGAAATTCCGCAAGGCGTGCCGTGGCTGAGGCGCGCTGCCTCGAGAGCTCCGCGCCCGGCTTCGAGGCGGAGCTCGCGCGGCTGCTCGCGTTCGAGTCGGCGCAGGACGAGGGCGTGGAAGCCGCGACCGCCGCGATCCTCGACGCGGTGCGCGCGCGCGGCGATGCCGCGCTGCTCGAATACACCGCGCGCTTCGATCGCTGGACGCCGAAGAATGCCGCGGATCTCGAGGTCCCGCTCGAGCAGGCGCGCGCGGCCCTCGTCGGTCTCGCGCGCGAGGTGCGCGAGGCGCTCGCCTTCGCCGCTGATCGCATCCGCGGCTATCACCAGCACCAGGTGCAGGCCTCGTGGCGCGTCGACGACGGCAACGGCATCGTGCTCGGCCAGCAGGTGACGCCGCTCGATCGCGTCGGCCTCTACGTTCCCGGCGGCAAGGCCGCGTATCCGTCGTCGGTGCTGATGAGCGCGGTCGCCGCCAAGGTCGCGGGCGTGCGCGAGCTCGTGATGGTGACTCCGACGCCCGACGGCGTCGTCAACGCGCCGGTGCTCGCCGCGGCGGCGCTCGCGGGCGTCGATCGCATCTTCCGCATCGGCGGCGCGCAGGCGGTGGGCGCGCTCGCGTTCGCAACCGCGAGCGTCCCGGCGGTCGACAAGATCGTCGGGCCCGGCAACGCCTACGTCGCCGCGGCCAAGCGCCGCGTCTTCGGCCACGTCGGCATCGACATGGTGGCGGGGCCCTCGGAAGTGCTGGTGATCGCCGATGCCAGCGCCAACGCCGACTGGGTCGCGATGGATCTCTTCTCGCAGGCGGAGCACGACGAGATCGCGCAGGCGATCCTGCTCACCCCCGATCGGGAGTTGCTCGACCGCGTCGCCGAGTCGATGCGCACGCAGCTCGCGCGCATGCCGCGCCGCGCGATCATCGAGGCGTCGCTCGGCGCGCGCGGCGCGCTGATCCTGGTGCGCGACCTCGAGGAGGCGTGCGAGATCGCCAACCGGATCGCGCCCGAGCACCTCGAGCTCGCGGTCGAAGATCCGCAGGCCTGGCTTGCGCGGATCCGCCACGCCGGTGCGATCTTCCTCGGCCACTACGCCTCCGAATCCCTGGGCGATTACTGCGCCGGCCCGAACCACGTGCTGCCGACCTCGCGCACCGCGCGCTTCTCTTCGCCGCTCGGCGTCTATGATTTCCAGAAGCGCTCGAGCGTGATCTCGGTTTCGCGCGCAGCGGCGCAGCCGCTCGGGCGTGCGGCGGCCACACTCGCGCGGGCCGAGGGACTCGAGGCGCATGCGCGCAGCGCGGAATGGCGGATGGAAAAGGAATGAACGCGAGTGATGCGGGGCAAAAGGCTTTGAAACCGCCGATGAACGCCGATGAACGCCGATGCTTCACTTCCAATGGAATGAATTCGCGACGCTGGATCCGATGCCACGAACGAATGGATAGATGGTTTGGCCGGACCTTCAGCGAAGCATCGGCGTTCATCGGCGTTCATCGGCGGATTCAAAGATTTGTTTGTGGATCACTCTTCACCCCTACCCTCTCCCCGGGAAGAGGGAGAACTTCGTGAGCAAGGGCCCCGAGCGCTGGGTGCGCGACGAGATCCGCGCGCTCCAGGCGTATCACGTGTCCCCCGCCGAGGGGCTGGTGAAGCTCGATGCGATGGAGAATCCGTATCGGCTGCCGCCGGCGCTCGCCGCCGAGATGGGCGCGCGGCTCGCACAAGTAGCCGTGAACCGCTACCCCGATCCCGCGGCACCCGGGCTCAAGGCGGCGCTGCGCCGGGCGATGGCGATCCCGGATTCGCTCGAGATCCTGCTCGGCAACGGCTCCGACGAGATCCTGCAGATGATCTCGCTGGCACTCGCGCGTCCCGGGGCGGTGGCGCTGGCGCCCGAGCCCTCGTTCGCGATGTACCGGATCGACGCGATCGCGGCGGGCATGCGCTACGTCGGCGTGCCGCTGGCGGCCGGCTTCGCGCTCGACGAGAAGGCGATGCTCGCGGCGATCGCCGCCGAGAAGCCGGCGCTCACCTGGATCGCGTATCCCAACAATCCCAGCGGAAATCTCTTCCCGCGCGAGGCGATCCTGCGTCTCGTCGCCGCCTCTCCCGGGCTGGTGGTGGTGGACGAGGCGTACTACGCGTTTTCCGGTGGCGCGAGCCTGCTCGACGAGCTCGGGCGCCATGCCAACCTCGTGGTGGTGCGCACGGTCTCCAAGCTGGGCCTCGCGGGCCTGCGCGTCGGCCTCGCGATCGGAACGCGCGACTGGCTCCACGAATTCGAGAAGCTGCGCCCGCCCTACAACGTGAACGCGCTCTCGATGGCCGCGGCCGAATTCCTGCTCGGCAACCTCGCCGTGCTCGAGGAGCAGACCGCGCGCATCCTGGCCGAGCGCGCGCGGCTGGAACGCGCGCTCGACGCCCTTCCCGGCGTGACGCGCTTCCCCTCGGCGGCGAACTTCGTCCTCGCGCGCGTGGGCGACGGGCCGCGCGCCTTCGAGGAGCTGAAGGCGCGTGGTATATTGGTCCGGTCCTTTCATGGCTCGCATCCCCTCCTCGCCCACTGCTTGAGGCTCACGGTCGGAACCGCCGAAGAAAATGCTCGACTCATCGAGGCTCTCGCCTCGGTCCTCGGCCCACACCATGCGTAAGGCGGAAATCCAGCGCGATACCAACGAGACCCAGGTCTTCGTCGCCGTCGACCTCGACGGGCGCGGGCAGGCGAGCCTCGCTTCCGGCATTCCATTCCTCGATCACATGCTCGACCAGGTGGCGCGCCACGGCGCGCTCGACCTCACCGTGCGCGCCAAGGGCGATCTCGAGATCGACGCGCACCACACCGTCGAGGACATTGGCATCACGCTCGGCATGGCTCTCGGAAAGGCGCTCGGCGACCGCAAGGGCATCCGCCGCTATGGCCACGCCTATGTGCCGCTCGACGAGGCGCTGTCTCGCGTGGTGCTGGATTTCTCCGGGCGGCCGGGCCTCGAATGGCATTGCGAGTTCACCCGTGCGCGCGTGGGCGAATTCGACGTCGACCTCACGCATGAATTCTTCCAGGGCTTCGCGAACCACGCGCAGGCCACGATCCACGTCGACAACCTGCGCGGCGACAACGCGCACCACCAGTGCGAGACCGTGTTCAAGGCCTTCGCACGCGCGCTGCGCATGGCGGTGGAGGCAGATCCCCGCGCCGCCGGCGTGGTCCCCTCGACGAAAGGAACGTTGTAGGTCCGATTCCGCACCTCGCGCCCCCGACATGTCCCAACGCATCTCGATCGTCGACTACGGAATGGGCAACCTGCGCTCGGTGCAGAAGGCGCTCGCGCATGTCGCGCCCGATGCCGAGGTGAGCATCACCGCGGACCCCGCGGCCATACGCTCCGCCGACCGCGTGGTTTTCCCCGGGCAGGGCGCGATGCCGGATTGCATGCGCGCGCTTTCCGCAAGCGGGCTGGGCGAGGCGGTCGAGGAGGCGGCGCGCTCCCGGCCCTTCCTCGGGCTGTGCATCGGCCAGCAGATGCTGTTCGAGCGCAGCGCCGAGGGCGACACTCCGGGGCTCGGCATCCTTCGCGGCCATGTCACGGGCTTGCGCCTTTCGCCCGGGATCAAGATCCCCCACATGGGCTGGAACGAGGTGTGGCAATCGCAGCCGCACGCCCTGTGGAAGGGCATCGCCGACGGCAGCCGGTTCTATTTCGTGCACAGCTTCTATTGCGAGCCCGCGGAGGCGAGCCTCGCGGCCGCCTCGACGCGCTATCCGCATGCCTTTACCTCGGCCATCGCGCGGGATAACATTTTCGCGACGCAGTTCCATCCCGAGAAGAGCGCAACCGCGGGGCTCACGCTACTCAGCAACTTCGCCACCTGGAATCCCTGATTCCACCCCGCCCCCATGCTTATCATCCCCGCGATCGACCTGAAGGACGGCAAGTGCGTGCGCCTCGAGCAGGGGCGCATGGACAAGGCCACGGTGTTCCCGACGAAGCCGGGCGCGGCCGCGGCGCAATGGGCGGGGCAGGGCGCGAGGCGCCTGCACGTGGTGGATCTCAACGGCGCCATCGCCGGCAAGCCGCGCAACGAGGCGGCGATCCAGGAGATCATCGCGGCGGTGGATTCCGACGTCCCGGTGCAGGTGGGCGGCGGCATCCGCGACCTGGAGACGATCGAGCGCTACCTCGACGACGGCGTGTCTTTCATCATCATCGGCACCGCCGCGGTGAAGAACCCCGGCTTCCTGCATGAAGCCTGCGATGCCTTCCCCGGCCACATCATCGTCGGCCTCGACGCGCGGGACGGGAAGGTCGCGACCGACGGCTGGTCGAAGCTCACCGGCCACGACGTGGTCGACCTCGCGAAGCGCTTCCAGGACTACGGCGTGGAAGCGGTGATCTACACCGACATCGGGCGCGACGGCATGATGACCGGCGTCAACATCGAGGCGACCGTGCGGCTCGCGCAGGCGCTGGTCGTGCCGGTGATCGCGAGCGGCGGGCTGAACAGCCTGGACGACGTGCGCCGCCTCTGCGCGGTGGAAAGCGAGGGCATCACCGGCTGCATCACCGGGCGCGCGATCTACGAAGGCAAGCTCGACTACGCCGCGGCGCTGAAGGTCGCCACGGGCGAGGGCTGATGCCGCTGGCGAAACGCATCATCCCGTGCCTCGACGTGCACGCCGGGCGCGTGGTGAAGGGCGTGAACTTCGTGAAGCTGCGCGACGCGGGCGACCCGGTGGAGATCGCGCGCGGCTACGATGCGGCCGGCGCCGACGAGATCACCTTCCTCGACATCACCGCTTCGAGCGACGCGCGCGACACGATCGTGGAAGTGATCGCGCGCGTGGCCGACCAGGTCTTCATCCCGCTCACCGTGGGCGGCGGCGTGCGCGCGGTCGAGGACGTGAGGAAGCTGCTGAACGCCGGCGCCGACAAGGTGAGCATCAACACCTCCGCCGTCGACAATCCCGACCTGGTCGAGCAGTCCGCGAGCCGCTTCGGCTCGCAGGCGATCGTGGTCGCGATCGACGCGAGAGCCTCCGGCCCGGGGCGCTGGGAGGTGTACACGCACGGCGGGCGCAAGGCGCGCGGCCTCGATGTCGTAGAATGGGCGCGCACGATGGCGAGGCGCGGCGCGGGCGAGATCCTGCTCACCAGCATGGACCGCGACGGCACCCGCAGCGGCTTCGACCTCGAGCTCACGCGGGCGGTCACCGATGCGGTGACGGTGCCGGTGATCGCGAGCGGCGGCGTCGGTTCCCTCGAGCACCTCGCCCTCGGGATCGAGCGTGGCGGCGCCGATGCGGTGCTCGCGGCTTCCGTGTTCCACTTCGGCGAGATCACCATCCCGCAGGCGAAGCGTTTTCTCGCCGCACGGGGAATCGAGATGCGACTGTGAGCTCCAACTGGATCGAAAACGTGGCGTGGAACACCGAGGGGCTGGTGCCCGCGGTGGCGCAGGACGCCGACTCGGGCGAGGTGCTGATGGTCGCGTGGATGAACCGCGAGTCGCTGCGGCGCACGGTCGATTCGGGCGAGGCGGTGTACTGGTCGCGCTCGCGCAAGAAGCTCTGGAGGAAGGGCGAGACCTCGGGCCACGTGCAGAAGGTGCGCGAGGTGCGGCTCGACTGCGACGCCGACACCGTGCTGCTGAGAGTCGAGTCGGTCGCCGGAATCGCCTGCCATACCAGGCGGCGGCGCTGCTTCTTCAACCTGCTGGAAGGCGAGGGTGCGGCGCGCCGCTGGGTCGAGACCGATCCGGTGGTCGCGGCCCCGGGGAGCTTCAAGGATGGCTGAGCGCGACACGCTCGAGCGCCTGCAGGCGGTGATCGCAGCGCGCCGCGGCGCCGATCCGTCCTCGTCCTACGTCGCCGCGCTGCATGCGAAGGGCCTCGACCAGATCCTGAAGAAGGTCGCGGAGGAGGCGATCGAGACGGTGCTCGCCTCCAAGAGCGGCGACCGCGATGCGATCGTGCACGAGACCGCGGACCTCTGGTTCCATTGCCTGGTGATGCTCGCGCATCACGGCGTGCCGCTGTCCGAGGTGCTGCAGGAGCTCGAGCGCCGCGAGGGCCGCTCGGGCATCGACGAGAAGAACTCCCGCCCGAAGGCCAACCCATGAAAGACGACTGCATCTTCTGCAAGATCGTGGCCGGCAAGATCCCGAGCCGCAAGGTGTACGAGGACGCCGACATGCTCGCGTTCCACGACATCAATCCGCTCGCCCCGATGCACTTCATGATCATCCCGAAAGAGCACGTGGATTCGCTCGCCGCCTGCGGGCCGGAGCACGCCGCCGTGCTCGGCAAGATACTCGCGAAGGCGGGGCAGCTCGCGCGCGAGCAAGGCGCCACCGACGGCTTCCGGACCATCATCAACACCGGCCGTGTGGGGCGTCAGGACGTGTATCATTTGCATGTCCATATCATCGGCGGCCCGGATCCACTTCCGCGCATGATCGCGAAGGAATAGACGGCTCGCGACACCAGGAGAATTCCATGGGTTCGTTCAGCATCTGGCATTGGTTGATCGTCCTTGTCATCGTGTTGCTGATCTTCGGCACCAAGAAGCTTCGCAACATGGGCACCGATCTCGGCGGCGCGGTGAAGGGCTTCAAGGACGGCATGAAGGGCGACGAGGTGAAGCCGCCCGACGGCCAGATTGCCTCGTCCACATCGGCTTCGGGCTCGACCATCGAGGGCGAGGTCAAGGACCGGCAGAAGAGCTGACCCTCGCGGAGGCGCCTGCCTCCCCGCAATTCGCTGCGTGATCCGCATCCCATGTTCGACATCGGGTTTTCCGAGCTTCTCGTCATCGGCATAGTCGCGCTCGTGGTGATCGGGCCCGAGCGCCTTCCCAAGGTGGCGCGCACCGTGGGGATCCTGTTCGGGCGCCTGCAACGCTACGTCTCGCAGGTGAAGTCCGACATCAGCCGCGAGATGGAGATGGCCGAGCTCGGCAAGGTGAAGACCGAGTTCGAGAACGCGGCGCGCTCGTTCAAGAGCGACATCGAATCGAAGGCGTCCGACGTGGAGCGCGAGATGCGC
The DNA here is from genome assembly GCA_031424255.1 of Burkholderiales bacterium. Taxonomy (GTDB): domain Bacteria; phylum Pseudomonadota; class Gammaproteobacteria; order Burkholderiales; family Usitatibacteraceae; genus Usitatibacter. The sequence continues at coordinate 14,516 of JANPHA010000506.1, forward strand.
GAGGCGCAGGCGTCGATCGAGCGCGAGCTCGATGCGGCCCGGCGCGCCACGCCCACGCTCGAGCCGGTCGTGGCGCCCGCGGTGGAGCCGCCCTCGCCGCAGCTCGAGCTCGGCATCGAGGAGCCCCCGGCGAGCGCGAGCGCCCCGGATGCGCACGCGCGAGCGGCCGACAAGCCCGCGCCGTGACCGAAGACTCGCCCCAGGAAACCTTCCTCTCGCACCTGATCGAGCTGCGCGAGCGCCTGGTGCGCGCCCTCGTGGTGTTCGGCGTGTGCGCCATCCCGGCGCTCTACTTCAGCGCCGAGCTCTACGACCTGCTCGCGATGCCGCTGATCCAGAGCCTGCCGCAGGGCTCGAAGATGATCGCCACCGGCGTGATCTCGCCGTTCCTGATCCCGATGAAGATCGCGTTCATGGCGGGCTTCGTGGTGGCGCTGCCGTTCATCCTCTACCAGGCGTGGGCGTTCGTGGCCCCGGGCCTGTACACGCACGAGAAGCGCCTGGTGCTCCCGCTGGTGGTGAGCAGCACGCTGCTTTTCCTCGCCGGCATGGTGTTCTGCTACTTCATCGTGTTCGGCAAGGTGTTCACGTTCATCGCGAGCTTCGCGCCCAAGAGCATCACGGTGGCGCCGGACATCGAGGCGTACTTCAATTTCGTGCTCGGCATGTTCCTCGCGTTCGGCCTCGCGTTCGAGGTTCCCGTGGTGGTGGTGGTGCTGGTGATGACCGGGCTGGTCAGGGTCGAGCAGCTGCGCGAATGGCGCGGCTACGTGATCGTCGCCATCTTCATCGTCGCGGCCGTCGTGACGCCGCCCGACGTGGTCTCGCAGATCGCGCTCGCGGTGCCGATGTGCATCCTCTACGAGATCGGCATCGTCTTCGGGCAGGTGATCACCAAGCGGCGCAAGGCGGCCGAAGCGCTCGGCGAGACCTCGCGCGAGTAGCGCTACTCCTCGGCCTTCGGGCGCGGCCGGCGCTTGCCCACCATGATGTCGAGGCCGAGCTCCTGGTTGCGGCGCACGACCTTCACCGGGACCGACTTGCCCGGCACCATCTCCGCGATCGCCGCGAGCGCCGTGCTCACGTCGCCCACCGGCTTGCCGTTCACCGCGACGATCACGTCGCCCAGCTTCATGCCGCTCTTGTCCGCGGGGCTGCCGCGCTCGATCGCGCCGACGATCGCGCCGCGCGTGCCCTTCAGGCCGAGCGACTCGGCCAGCTCCGGGGTGATGTCCGCCACTTCCACCCCGAACCAGCCGCGCGTCACCGTGCCGGTCTCGATGATCTGCTCCATCACGCGCTTGGCGAGGGCCACCGGGATCGCGAAGCCGATGCCCTGGTAGCCGCCGGAGCGGGAGAAGATCAGCGTGTTGACGCCGATCAGGTTTCCATTGACGTCGACCAGCGCGCCTCCGGAGTTGCCCGGGTTGATCGCGGCGTCGGTCTGGATGAAGCTGCCGAACGGGTTCGCCTGGCCGATCTCGCGGCCGACCGCGCTCACGATGCCCATGGTGACGGTCTGGCCCACGCTGAACGGGTCGCCGATGGCGAGCACGATATCGCCGACCTGCGCCTTGTCGGATTGCCCGAACGTGATCGGCGTCAGCCCGGTCGCGGACACGCGCACCACCGCGAGGTCCGTGTCGGGATCCATGCCGACGATCTTGCCGGCGAGCGTTCTGCCGTCGTGAAGGGTCACTTGGATGTCCGAGACGCCTTCGACCACGTGGTCGTTGGTGAGGATGTAGCCCTCGCGGCTCACGATCACCCCGGAGCCGAGCGAGAGCTGGGTTTCCTGCGGCATGTTGAAGCGGTCGCCGAAGAAGCGCTGGAACGCGGGGTCGTCGAGCAGCGGGTTCTTGCGCTTCACCTGGCGGGTGGCCGAGATGTTCACCACCGACGGGATCGCCTTCTTCGCCGCGTCGCTGAAGGAAGCCGGGCGCGTGCCCGGCAGGCCGATCGTGAGCGCGGGCGCGGCGACCATCTCGCGCACTTCCACCACCTGCGCCCTCCAGGCCATCCACTCGGGCTTCACCAGGCTCACCACGAAGATCGCGGCGAGCGTGACGGTCACCGCCTGGGTGAAGACCAGCCAGAGCTTGCGCATCGCCTATTTCTTCAGCGAGTCGCGGATCTCCCGCAGCAGCAGCACGTCCTCGGGGGTGGCGGGCGGCTTCGGCGTCTCGCGCTTGAGCTTGTTGATCTGCTTGACCATCAGGAAGACCACGAACGCGAGAATCACGAAGTTGAACAGGATGTTGACGAAGTTGCCCCACGCGATCACCGGCACCCCGGCCTTGCGGATCGCTTCGAGCGTCTGCGGGATATTGGGCGGGATCGGCGCCAGCGCGATGTAGTAGTTGGCGAAGTCGAGGCCGCCTATCATCCGCCCGATCACCGGCATGATGATGTCGGTCACCAGCGAGTCGACGATCTTGCCGAACGCCGCGCCGATGATCACGCCTACGGCGAGGTCGATCACGTTGCCTTTTACCGCGAATTCCCGGAATTCCGACATCATGCTCATGGCTGTTCTCCCTTTTCGAACCGCAATCTAGGGGCCGCTCGAGCCCGGCGTCAATGGACAATCGGCCGATGGGCTTTAAGAGAGGGCCCCAAATCCGCTAAAATGTTCAATTCGCCCGTTTCCCCGCCTTTTTCACCACTCCCTCCCGCCCCCAATGACCGCCATCGTCCTGGACGAAGTCGATGAAAAGAGACGCCGCCTGTTGCTCGTCGCCACCGGTGCCGCAGGCGCCGTGGCCGGCGTGGCCGTCGCGGTGCCGTTCCTGGCCAGCTGGGCCCCGAGCGCCCGCGCACTGGCCGCCGGCGCCCCGGTCGAAGCCGACATCTCCAAGGTCGAGCCGGGCCAGCAGATCACGATCGAATGGCGCGGCAAGCCCGTCTTCGTGCTCAAGCGCACGCCCGAGATGCTCGCGCGCCTGCCGCAGAATGCCCCGCTGCTCGTCGATCCCGACTCCCAGGCCTCGATCCAGCCGCCCTATGTGAAGGGCCCGGAGCGCTCGGTCAAGCCCGAAGTCTTCATCGTGACGGGCGTGTGCACGCACCTGGGCTGCTCGCCGACCCTGAAGAAGGAAGTCGGGGCCGCCTCCGACATGGGCGCCGACTGGCCGGGAGGTTATTACTGCCCGTGCCACAACTCGCGCTTCGACCTCGCCGCCCGCGTCTTCAAGGGCTCTCCGGCGCCGACCAACCTGACGATCCCGTCGCATCGCTACGCGAGCGACGCCGTGGTCGTGATCGGCGAAGACCCGAAAGGAGCATAGCGATGGCCGTGCTCGACAAACCTCCCGTCACCGGCGCCGGGCCGTTCAACGGCGCGCTCACCTGGGTCGACCAGCGCTTCCCGCTGGTGCGCATGTGGAAGGAGCAGCTCTCCGAGTACTACGCGCCGAAGAACTTCAACATCTGGTACTACTTCGGGTCGCTCGCGCTGCTGTGCCTGGTGATCCAGATCGTCTCCGGCATCTTCCTCACGATGAACTACAAGCCGAGCGCGCAGGAAGCCTTCGCCTCGGTCGAGTACATCATGCGCGACGTGCCGGGGGGCTGGCTGATCCGCTACATCCATTCCACCGGCGCCTCGATGTTCTTCATCTGCGTCTACCTGCACATGGCGCGCGGGCTGATGTACGGCTCCTATCGCAAGCCGCGCGAGCTGATCTGGATCTTCGGCGTGCTGGTCTACCTCACGCTGATGGCCGAGGCGTTCTTCGGCTACCTGCTGCCCTGGGGCCAGATGTCCTACTGGGGCGCCCAGGTGATCATCAACCTGTTCGGCACCGTGCCGGTGATCGGCGAGGACCTCGCGGTATGGATCCGCGGCGACTACAACGTTTCCGACGCCACGCTGAACCGCTTCTTCGCGCTGCATGTCATCGCGCTGCCGCTGGTCCTGCTGGGCCTGGTCGCCGCGCACATCATGGCGCTGCACGAGGTCGGCTCGAACAACCCCGACGGCGTCGAGATCTACGACGACATCGACCCGGCGAGCGGCCATCCGCGCGACGGCATCCCGTTCCATCCGTACTACACGGTGAAGGACACCTTCGGTGTTGCGGTCTTCCTCATCGTCTTCTCGGTGATCGTGTTTTTCTCGCCCGAGATGGGCGGCTACTTCCTCGAGTACAACAACTTCATTCCCGCCGATCCCCTGAAGACC
>JANPHA010000507.1:0-7998 GCA_031424255.1 Burkholderiales bacterium
GAATACGCGATTCTGAAATCATCCACGCTCATCTGCGTGCTTCTATCTGCGTTCATCTGCGTTCCCCGCTTTAGTCCCGCGTCCTCGGTAGAGGATCAGCACTTCGCCCATTGAGTGCTGTACGTCGACAGCTCGCGTACGACGGTAGTGCCCTCCACCTGCGAGCGCGCGCGGCCGCCCATCTCGAGCTGCAGGCGGAAGTCGTACTTGCGGAAGAACTCGTCGAACATCTCGCCGCCGAACGTGCCCACGGCCCACACCTCGTCGGCCTTCGCGTCGTGCTCGAGCAGGATCGTGGCGAGCGGCTGCGGCGCCGGACCCGACACCACGCGCGCGCCGGCTGAAGGATCGTAGACGCTGCGATCGGAGCAGCAGGTGATCACTTTGCCCGAGGGCGCGACCGGGCTGGGCTCGTTGCGATATCCGATGAAGCTCACCTGCTTCGTGGGATAGGTCATCTTGTGCGCGCAGATCGCCGAGTACGCGACGACTGCCTTGCCCGCGCCGACGCCGCCTTCCCAGCGGTAGGGATTACCGGATTCCGTCTTGAGATCGATGCCACCGGGCGCCGCGCGATCGAGGCGGATCAGGAAGCACGGCGTCGCCGAGAACGGGTAGTCGAAGACGTAGGTGACGCCGGCTTGCAGCTGCGCGAGCACGAGCGGCTTGCCCTTTTCGTCGACGAGCTTCGCGCGGCGGTACATGCGCGCGGTGAGATTCGCCGCTTGCGCAGCGTGGGGAAGGGTCACGCTGGCGGCGGACGCGGCGCAGACCCGGACAAACTCGCGGCGCTTCATGGATCGGACGGTTGTTTCGGCGGTCGGGAGGAGCTCCCATTCTCGCCGAAAATTCGCTCACTCGGCGGGCTCGAGATCCTCGAAGCCGCCATCGATCGGGCGCGCGGGCGCTTCCTTCGCCACGACTCGCGGCGGAGGAGACTCCTCACCTCGGGTCGCGGCCATTTCCGAAGGCCGAGGCACCTTGAACCACGCCGCATACAGCGCCGGCAGGAAGAGCAGCGTGAGCACCGTCGCGACCACGAGCCCGCCCATGATCGCCACCGCCATCGGCCCGTAGAAGGCGCTCCTCGTGAGCGGAATCATCGCGAGCACCGCGGCCGCGGCGGTCAGCATGATCGGGCGGAAGCGGCGCACCGTCGCGTCGACGATCGCATCCGTCGGCTCCGAGCCCCCGAGGATGTCCTGGTCGATCTGGTCGACGAGGATCACCGAGTTGCGCATGATCATGCCGGCGAGCGCGATCGTGCCGAGCATGGCCACGAAGCCGAACGGCACATTGAAGACGAGCAGCGCGGCGGCCACGCCGATGATGCCGAGCGGCGCGGTGAGCAGCACCAGCGCCAGGCGCGAAAAGCTCTGCAGCTGCAGCATGAGTGCCGTGACCATCACGAGGATCATCACCGGCGCCACCACCGCGATCGAGCGCTGTCCCTTGCCCGCGTCCTCGATGGCACCTCCGGTATCGATCCGGTAGCCCGCCGGCAGCTTCGCGCGGATCGGTTCGAGCTTCGCCTCGATCTGCTGGCTTACCACCGGCGCCTGCACGCCGTCCTTCAGGTCGCTTCGCACGGTGATCGCCGGCAGCCGGTCGCGCCGCCAGTAGATGCCCTGCTCGAAGCCGTAGGAGAGATCGGCGATCTGCGCGAGCGGCACCGTGCGCCCGCCGCCGCCGACCGGCACCGCGAGATCCTTCAGCAGGCTCAGGTAGACGCGCTCCTCGCGCGCGCCGCGCGCGATCACGTCGATTTGCTTGTCGCGCTCGCGATACGCGGTCACCGTCTGGCCGCTCAGCACGGTATTGAGGAAATTCGCGAGCTCCTGCGTGGTGATGCCGAGCACGCGCGCGCGGTTCTGGTCGATCGTCAGGCGGATCACCTTCGACGGCTCGTCCCAGTCGAACTGCACGTCGCGCATCCACGGGTTGTCGCGCATCGCCGCCGCCACCTCGTTGGCGATGCCGCGGATCACCTGCTTGTCCTCGCCGATCACGCGGAACTGCACCGGGAATCCCACCGGCGGGCCGGTCTCGAGGCGGTTCACGCGCCCGCGGATCTCGGTGAAGTCGTCCTCGAAGATCTTGATCAGCCGCGCGCGCACCGCTTCGCGGTCGGCGTTGCTGCGCGTGTTGAGGATGAACTGCCCGAAGTTCGCGTTGACGAGCTGCTGGTCGAAAGGCAGGTAGAAGCGCGGGCTGCCGCTGCCCACGTAGCTCACGAAATTCTCGAGGCGGTCCTTGATCTGCGGGTCGGTGGCGAGGATCTTTTCCAGCTTCTTCACCTGCGCCTCGGTCGCGAGCACCGACGCCCCTTCGGGCAGGCGCATGTCGACGATGAGCTCCGGGCGGCTCGCCGCGGGGAAGAACTGCTGCTGCACGAAGCGGAACACGAACACCGATGCGAGGAACACCGCGACGGTGGCGGCGATCACGATCCAGCGATGCTCGAGGCACCACGTGACCAGCTTGCGGAAGCGCAGGTAGAAGGGCCTGCGGTAGACCGCGTTCTCGTCGGAGTGGGCGCCGGCCTTGGCGAAATCGGGCAGCAGCTTGTAGCCGAGGTAGGGGACGAACACCACCGAGACGACCCACGAGACGAGCAGCGCGATGGTCGCCACCGCGAAGATCGAGAACGTGTACTCGCCGGTCGAGGAGCGCGCGAGCCCGATCGGCAGGAACCCGGCGGCGGTCACGACGGTGCCGGTCAGCATCGGCATCGCGGTGGAGTTGTAGGCGAAGCTCGCGGCCTTCACGCGCTCCCAGCCCTGCTCCATCTTCACCACCATCATCTCCACCGAGATGATCGCGTCGTCGACCAGCAGGCCGAGCGCGAGGATCAGCGCCCCGAGCGAGATCTTGTGCAGGTCGACTCCGGTATAGAACATGAAGAGGAACGTGACCGCGAGGGTGAGCGGGATCGAGAGCGCCACGATCAAGCCGGTGCGCAATCCGAGCGAGAGGAAGCTCACGACCAGCACGATGCCCACCGCCTCGGCGAGCGAGCGCGTGAACTCGCTGATCGAGCGCTTCACCGTCGCCGGCTGGTCGTTCACGCGCGCGAGCTCCAGGCCCACGGGCAGCTCGCGCTCGATGCTCGCGACCTGAGCGTCGAGCGCCTTGCCGAGCGAGATGATGTCGCCGCGCGGCGCCATCGAGACCGCGATGCCGAGCGCCTGGCGGCCCATGAAGCGCATGCGCGGTTGCGGCGGATCGACGAAGCCGCGGTAGACATTCGCCACGTCGCCCAGCTGGAAGAGGCGCCCGTTGGCGCGGATCGCGATCGCCTTCACGCTCTCGACCGAGTCGAGCGCGCCGCTCGCGCGGATGTAGATGCGGTCGCTCGGAGTCTCGAAGCTGCCGGTCGCGGCGACCGCGTTTTGCTGCGCGAGGGCCGCGAACACCACGGCCGGATCGATGCCGATGGTGGCGAGCTTGGCGTTGGCGAGCTCGACGTAGATCTTCTCGTCCTGCTCGCCGATCAGGTCCACCTTGGCGACGTCCTTCACCCGCAGCAGCTGGTTGCGGATGCGATCCGCGGTCTCCTTCAGCTGCGCGTAGGTGAAGCCCTCGCCGGTGATCGCGTAGATGTTGCCAAACGTGTCGCCGAACTCGTCGTTGAACGAGGGCCCCTGGATGCCGGCGGGAAGTGTGGAGCGGATGTCGCCGATCTTCTTCCTCACCTGGTACCACGCGTCCTTGATCTCGGCCGGGGAGGACGAGTCCTTCACGACCACGAAGATCAGCGATTCGCCCGGCTTCGAATAGCTTCGCAGGTAATCGAGGTGCGGCGTTTCCTGCAGCTTCTTCTCGATGCGGTCGGTGAGCTGGCGCTCGACCTCGTCGGCGGAGGCACCCGGCCACCCGGTGCGCACGACCATCAGCTTGAACGTGAAGTCGGGATCCTCGGCCTGGCCCAGGCGCAGGTATGAGCCCACGCCGACGAGCGCCAGCACCACCATGAGATACAGCACCAGCGTCTGGTGCGAGAGCGCCCACTCGGAGAGGTTAAAGCGTCGCAGCACGGCGCACCACCTGGTCGCTCTTCAACTTGTGCACGCCCGCGGTCACCACGACCTCGCCGGGCTCGAGCCCCGAGGTGATGGTGACGCCGTCCTCGCGGAACTGGCCGATCGTGACCTTGCGCAGCTTCACCTGGCTGGTTTTCGGATCGATCACCCAGACCGCGGGATCGTTGCGCTCGTTGGCCACCGCGGTGAGCGGCAGCAGCACGAGCTGCGCTTCCGCGGTCGGGCTCAGGATCACGTTCGCGGTCATGCCGAGCTGCGCGCTCGCGGGTGCGGCGAGCGCGCTCACGCGCACGGCGTAGGTGCGCGTCACCGGGTCGGCGCCGCCCGCGATCTCGCGGATGCGCCCGGGGAACACCTTCGTCGCATCGGACCAGAGCGAGATCGCCACATCCTGTCCCACCTTGAAGCGCGCGAGCTGGCTTTCGGGCGCGTTCACCACGACTTCCTTCTCGCCCGATTGCGCGAGCTTGAGCACCGGCTGGCCCGCCGAAAGCACCTGGCCGCGCTCGGCCGCGACCGAGATCACCACGCCGTCGGCATCGGCCACGAGCGTCGTGTAGCCCGCTTGGTTCGCGCTGATCGACGCCTGCGAATGCGCCTGGTCGACGCGCGCCTTGGCGGAATTGAACGCGTTCTGCTTCACGTCGAACGCCGATTGGCTGATGAATTTCTTCGCGAGCAGGTCCGCGTGCCGGTCGAGCTCCGACTTCGCGAGCGCGAGATCGCTCTGGGCGGAGGCGAGCTGCGCAGCCGTGGACTGCACCGCGAGGCGGGCATCCTCGGGATCGAGGCGCGCGAGCACTTGTCCCCTGGTGACGCGCGCGCCCGCATCCACCGCGCGGGCGAGGAGCTTGCCGCCGACGCGAAAGCCGAGGTCGGTCTCGTAGCGCGCGCGGATCTCGCCCGAATACACGTCGCGGCTCGCGGCCGCTCCGGGCACGACGGTCTGCGCGAGCACCGGGCGAATCGGCTCCGGCGCTTCCGTGTGGCTGGTGCACGCGGCCAACGCCCACGCGGCGAGGACGGCGATCGATAGCGAGGTCTTCATCGTGGCTTCCTCGGAAGTTTGGTGACCGGCGCCGCGGCGCGCGGCCTGGGCGTGAGCGCACCGCCCCAGAGCTCGCGCAACGCCTTCTCGATTTCCTTCTCGTAGTCGCGCTTGAGCGCGCGCACCTCGGGGCGGTCCATCGCCTTGCCGAAGCGTTCGTTGGGATGCAGCAGTTGCCAGAGCCCGACGATCAGGCCGTAGCTATGCAGCAGGAGCGTCACGCCGTCGCCCGGCTCGAGGGCGGGGAAGTGGCGCTCGAGCCCTTGGCCCGCGATGCCGAGGAACTGGTTCACGCGGCCCTTGAATGCGATCGCGGTCTCGAGCGGGATCTCGCGATCCATCATGCCGAAGCAGCGGCTGGTGAGCGCGAGATAGCCGGGCACGCGGATCAGGTGCTCGCGCGTGACCGGGAAGATGTCGTCGAAGCCGAGCGGGCCGGGCTCCGTGAGTTTCTTCGTGAGCTCGGAGAAGAAATGCGCGACGTGCCGCTCGTGCAGTGCCAGAAGCATCTCTTCCTTGCTCGGGAAGTAGAGGTAGACCGTGCCCTTGGCGAGGCCGGCGGCTTCGGCCACCTCCGAGACGTTGGCCATGCGGTCGGGCTGCTGCAGGAAAAGCGCCTCGGCCGCGTCGAGCAGCGCCTGGCGGCGTTCCTGCTTGTCGGCGACGGCGACCGCGCGTTGCTTGAAAGCCATGAAATGACTCCGGGTCAGTTGCCCGCCACCTTAACTGACCCGCAGTCAGTTTGTCAACCCTGGTTTTCAGGTACGCGGAAAGACCAGGCACGTCCCCGTGCCGTGCGCGAGCAGCTTGCCGGCGGAATCGGTGAGCTTCGCCTCGCAATAGGCCATCTTGCGACCGCCCTGGATCACGTGACCCTCGGCGCGCAGCTCGCCGTGATCCGTGGTGATCGGCCGCAGGTAGTTGATGCGGATGTCGAGCGTGGTGAAGGCGGTCTTGTCGTCGAGCGTGGAGAGTGTCGCGAGCGCCATCGCGCTGTCGAGGATCGACGCGCCCCAGCCGCCGTGCACCGTGCCGATCAGGTTGTAGGAGTGTTTGTCGGGCTTTCCCGCCAGCACGACGCGGCCTTTCTCCGCCTCGGTCACGTGGAACCCGAGAGTCTCGCCCATCGGCACCCCGGGCAGCTCGCCGGCGATCATGCGCCGCAGGTATTCGAGCCCGTGGGTGCTGCGCGCGTGCTTGCTCACACCACGCCTTCGAGCAGCTGCACCTCGACGATCGCGCCGGGCTCCACGTTGCCGGTGGAATCGCCGAGGATCATGAAGCAGTTGGCGTCGCTCATCGACTTCAGGATCCCCGAGCCTTGCTCGCCGGTGGGCTTGACGTTGAGCGTGCCGTCCGGCGAACGCGTGAGGATGCCGCGCTGGAACTCGGTGCGCCCCGGCGCTTTCTTCAGGCGCGCGCTGCAGGTCGCGCTGAAGGTCGGCACCGGTTCCACCGGATTCACTCCGGAGAGCACCAGCAGTGCATCGCGCACGAATTGGTAGAACGTCACCATCACCGAGACGGGATTGCCGGGGAGGCCGAAGAAATGCGCGCCGCCGATCTTGCCGTAGGCAAGCGGGCGTCCCGGCTTCATCGCGATCTTCCAGAACACGACCTCGCCGAGCTTGTCGAGCATCGCCTTGACGAAATCCGCCTCGCCGACGGAGACACCGCCGCTCGTGATCACGACGTCGGCATGGGCCGAGGCCTCCGCGAACGCCTTCTCGAGGAGCTTCGGGTCGTCGCGCACGACGCCCATGTCGAGCACCTCGCACCCGAGGCGCGTCAGCATGCCGTGCAGCGTGTAGCGGTTCGAATCGTAGATCTCGCCCTCGCCGAGCGTCGTGCCGATCGATTTCAGCTCGTCGCCGGTCGAGAAGAACGCCACGCGCAGCGGCCGATAGACCGCGACCTCGCCCACGCCGAGCGATGCGATGAGGCCGAGCTCCGCGGGACGCACGATGCGGCCCTGCTTCAACGCGAGCGAACCCGCCTTCAGGTCCTCGCCCGCCTCGCGCACGTTCTGGCCCGTCTTCTGCCCCGCGGCGAACGCGATCGACTTGCCGTTCGCCTTCGCGCGCTCCTGCATCACCACGGTATCGGCGCCCCGGGGCACGACACCGCCGGTCATGATGCGCACGCATTGCCCGGGACCGACGCTTCCCCGGTACGGCTGGCCGGCGAACGAGGCGCCGATTTCCGTGAGCGTGGTTTCCGCGTCGGCCTTGAGATCCGCGCCGCGCATCGCCCAGCCATCCATCGCGGAATTGCGGTGGGCCGGCACGTCGACGGGCGAGAGGACGTCCTCGGCCAGCACGCGTCCCAACGCCGAGCGCAGGGGGACGCGCAGCGTCCCCGTGATCGGATCGAGGAACTGGTGGATGAACGCGCGCGCCTTCGCGACCGGCATCGAGTTCGGGTCGTAGTCGTCGGCGCAGGAAGCGGCGGAGATGGTGAGCGTGGCCATGGCGGGGTTCTCAAGAAGTATCCAGGGAGATTTCCCTCAAGCGTGTGATTTTACCGTTCCGCTCGACCGAGAGCAGCGACACACTGCGCAGCAGGTCGTCGAGCTCGGCACCGAATTCGTCGCGTGCTTCCTCGAACGCGGTCTCGAGCAGCGGGAAGCTCGCGTTGCGGGCGAGCGTGATGTGCGGCGAGTAGGGCAGGTCGCGGCGCAGGCACTGCTGCAATGTGCGCGGCCATCGGATCGTGGCGTTCGCGAAACGCCTCGACGCGATCGATGCCCTTGAACGCGGGGAACCACGCGACCGCGTAGCGCGGCAGCGGCGGGCGCGATCGCCGGAGCGCGGCGGGCATTCAGGTGCCGCGCGGCTCGAGGCTGTCCAGCTCCGCGCGGGTGTTGATGTTGAGGAAGGCGTCGGGGTTGTCGTCGAACGGCACCTC
>JANPHA010000508.1:0-5453 GCA_031424255.1 Burkholderiales bacterium
CCTGGATGCCGAAGGCCCCGACGATGCGGCCCATCACCACCAGCCGCGATTCGTCCCCGTCGAAACGGGGAGGAGCCTTACTTGGCCGGGGCTTCCTGCTTGCCGGAGACTTCGCTCTTGCCACGCTTGATCTGTTTCTTCACCGCGGCGGAAGGCTGCGCGCCGTGGCCGACCCAATGGGCGACGCGATCGAGTGCCAGGCGGAACTTCTGCTCGCTCTCCGCGGCCTTGGGGTTGTAGTAGCCGATGCGCTCGATGAAGCGCCCGTCGCGCGGCATGCGCGAATCGGCGACGACGATGTTGTAGAAGGGGCGGTTCTTCGCTCCGCCACGCGCCATTCTGATGACCACCATGTTGCTGGCTCCTGTCCCGTTGAAAACGGGTAACGATAAGACGGTTGCCGGCGAACGCAAATGCCGGAAAGCCTTGGATTATATACCGAAAGGCACAACCGGGGACAGACCACGGTTTTGCCTAGAAGCGGAATTGCCCCGATTTCGAGATGACGGCGAGCTCCACGTAGTGGCTGCCGTGGCGGTCCTGGGGACCGAAGCTCACCATGTAGCCGCCGGCATCGTAGTGCTCGATCGAGGCGAGCGAGCGGTAAAGGCCTTCGCGCGTCGGGTCCTTGCCGGCGCGACGCAGCGCCTCGACCAGCACCTTGGCGGCGATGCAGGCCTCGAGATTGGTGTAGTTGAGCTCCGCGAGTCCCGCCTTCTTCACCGCCGCGGCGCACTCGGCGACCACGGGAAGCACGGTCTTGGTCGGAGGCGGCACCACGCCCGCCACCGAGACTCCGGCGGCATTGGTGCCCGCGGCCTTGGCAAGCTGGCTCGGGCCCACGAACGAGAGCGAGGTCATGTTGTAGGGGCGCTTCGCATCCTTCAGCGCCTTCAGCACCTTCGCGGTGGGCCCGTAGAGCATGGTCGAGACGACCACCTGCGGGTCGCTCTTCATGATGGCGTCGATCTGCGCCGGCTGCACCTCGCCGTTGCGCAGGAATTTCACGCTTACCGCCTTCTTCCCGGCCGCCTTCATGATGCGCTCGACGGTGGCGAAGTTCTGGTTGCCGATCTCGTCGTCGTAATGCAGGACCGTCACGCGGTCGGCGCCGAGGTTGCCCCAGTACTCGAGGATCTTCACCAGCTCGTCGGCGTACGAGGCGCGCAGCACGAAGACGTAGGAATTCTGCTTGTGGATCGCGTCCGCGCCGGTGAACGGCGCGAAGAACGGCACCTTGCGCTCCTTCACGATCGGCATCGCATCCATCGACAGGGTCGCGGAAGCGAAACCGAAGAGGGCGAGCACGTTGTCGTCGTTCACCAGCTTCACCGCGTTGGCGCCCGCGGTCTTGCGGTCGTTCTTGTCGTCCATCGAGACGAGCTCGATCGTGCGCCCGTTCACGCCGCCGGATTCGTTGACCTTCCGGAAGTAGGCGAGCGCGCCGTCGCGGATGTCCTTGCCGATCTCGGCGTTGGAGCCGGTGAGCGGGGCCGACTGGCCGATCAGGATCTTCTCCGCGGCGAGCGTGGACAGGGGAACTGCCAGGGCGAGTGCGGCGAAAAGGCCCAGTGTTTTTTTCATGGCGGGCGCCTTTGGAGCGGTGCGGAGTGGCCGCAGCGTAGCCGACTATAAACCCGCTCCTCGGGTTTATTCCAGCGCGCGCATTACAACTGAAAGAGAAGTCACTCGCCCGCGCCCAGGGCCTTCACCAGCCGGTAGAGGAATTCGGACGCATCGAAAAACGCGCGCACCGGGGCGCGCTCGTCGCGACCGTGGATGCGGATCTCGCCCTGCTCGACGAACAGGCCCGAGACGCCGTAGACCGGGATGCCGGCGTTGCGCAGCCGCGATCCGTCCGTGGCGCCGGCGCTCATCACCGGGATCACCGGGGTCCCCGGCCACATCGATTCCGATACCCGCTGGATCGTCCTCATCGCGGGCGATTCGGGATCCGACGGATCGCTCACGCGCACGCCGCCGCGTGCCTGCACGCTCACGCGATCGCCCGCGACGCGCCGCAGCTCCTGCAGCACGAATTCGGGTTTCTCCCCGGGAAGCAGGCGGCAATTCACGGTCGCGCGCGCACGCTGCGGCAAGGCGTTGTCGGCGTGGCCGCCTTCGATGCGCGTGGCCACGCAGGTGGTGCGCAGCTGCGCGTTGTAGCGCGGCGTATCGGAGACGCGCGCGATCTGCGCATCGCTCGCGCGGTTCTCCGCGATCGCGGCAATCGCCTCGGCCAGCGCGCCGCTCTCGATGTTGCCGAGCTTCGCGAAGTAGAGCCGTGTCACGAGCGACAGGCGCGCGGGCAGCTGCAGGCGCGCGAGGCGCTCGAGCGCGGAAGCCAGGTCGTAGATCGCGTTGTCCTTCTCCGGCACCGAGCTGTGCCCACCCGCGCTGGTCGCCTCGAAGTCGAACGACTGGTACATCTTCTCGCTCACCTGCACGCTCTGCACGAACGGCTTGCCGCCCTTCCAGGTGCCGCCGCCGCCCTCGCTCAACGCGAGCTCGGCCTCGATCGCCGCGCGCCGGTTCGCGAGCAGCCATCCGACTCCGTTGTGCGTCCCGGTCTCCTCGTCGGCGGTGAGCGCCACGATGAGGTCGCGCTTCGGCCGGAATCCCTCGCGCTTGTAGCGAACGAGGTTGGCGATGAAGATCGCCGCCATCGCCTTGTCGTCGAGCGTGCCGCGGCCGTAGAAGTAGCCGTCGCGCTCGGTGAGCCGGAAGGGGTCGAGGCCGTCGGACCAATCCTCCTTCTTCGCCTCGACCACGTCGATGTGCGCGAGCAGCAGGATCGGCTTCATCTCGCCGCTTCCGCGGTAGCGCGCCACGAGGTTGCCCTTGAGCGGCGCGGGCTCGATCACATCGACGTCCCGCGGATCGAAGCCGGCATCGAGCAGCCGGCGCGCCATCGCGCGCGCGGCCGCGGAGTTGTCGCCGTCGGGATGCACGGTGCGGATTTCGACCAGCTCCTGGTAGATGTCGCGTGTGAGCTGCGCCTCGGGCGACAACGCCTGCGCCGCGGCGAGCGACGGGACGGCGAGCAGCAGGATCAGGGATCTCATCGGGTGGTCACTTTCATGTCTTTCATCTCGTCCATGAATTCCTCGAGCGTAAGGAGGCCGACGCAAGGCATCGCGCCCCGGGTTTCGGTCTCGCCGGCCGCGAGCTTGCGCGCAAGCCGCACCGCCGCCAGGCACGGAATGCGCGCGCCGTCATCGCCCCGTGCCAGGAGTTGCCACTGCCGCAGGTGCTCGGCGCCGTCGCGGCCTCGCCCGCGCAGCGCCACGAACATGGCGCTCCGGCCGGTGCCGAATCGCTGCAGCCGGATCGCGGCGTAACGCAGCGCGCCCGCCCACGGCGCCGCCGAGCGAATGATGCCCGAACGCACGCCCCACGACAGCAGCCACAGCGCGAATTGCGCGGCGCCCAGCTCGACTCCCGCGCCGAAGCGCACCGATTGCGCGGACACGTACCGCACCGGGAAGATCGCGAGGTCGGGCACGTCGCAATCGCCGAGCCAGCGCGTGCCATGGTCGCCGGGAAACGCGTGGCGGCGCAGGCCCTGCCAGCCGTGCGCCGTCCTCCAGGCGCCCGCGCGCCATTGCGTGAAGGGCTTGCCGCAGTATCCCAGCACCGCGGCGAACGTCGCCTCGCCCGGGATGCGCGCGGCCGTGGAGATGCCGATGTCGATCTCGCGCAGCTCCGAGAACTCCGCGAGGAAGCGATCGACCACGGCGCACGACAACGCCGGCAGGGAGCTGGCGCCGCTCACCGCGAGCACGCCGCGGTCGCGCGCCGCCGCGTCGAGCGAGACGATGCCGGTCACGAAGGCACGGCCGTCGGCGATGTCGATGTAATGCGCTCCCGCCGCGATCGCCGCGCGCGCGACGCCATAGTCGCGTCCCTGGAACGGCCCGGCCGTGGAGATCACGAGTTGCGCTCCCTGCTCCGCGAGAACCGCGGCGAGCCGCGGATCGTCGGCATCGACGCGCGCGGCGCCGGCGCCGATCCGGGCGGCGTGGTCTCGCGCCTTTTGCGCATCGCGGCCCGCGACCACCACCGAGCACGCGGGGTCGCGAGCCAGGCGCTCGGAGATCATCGCGCCGAAATGTCCGTAGCCGCCGAGCACCACGACGCGCATCGCGCTCATGGCGTCATCTCGCGAACCTCGAGCTCGCCCCGGTAATGCACCAGCAGCCCGGCGAGCGGAAGCTCGGCGCGCACGTCGAACCGATAGGACGATCCCGAAGCCGACTCGGTCGCGACGACCGCGCGGAACCATGCGCACGGAAGCGGAACGAGGCCCAGCGCGCTCACGCGCGCGACGCGCCACACGATGCGTGCATCGCTCGCATCGAGCGCGAAGTGGAAGAGCACCAGGCCGAGACGCTCTTCGAGCAGGCCATCGCGCTCCGCGAGCGACGAATGCATGCGCCGGCTGCCGAAGTGCCGCGTCCAGGTTTCCGCGCCGCGATCGGCGCGGATCACGACGCGCAGCGGCATATCGTCGCCCGCCGGGGGCAAGCGCGCGGCCGCGGCCATGCATCGCGAAAGGAGCGAGCGGCCGCGCTCGACGCGGCAGCGGCCCGCGAGGACGTGCTCGGCGCGGCCATCGTGGACCGAGCGGATCGCAGGCGGGAGCGTATCGAAGGCCGCGCCGAGGATGCGGCGGAAAAGCGGGCTCAACGCCCGCCCGGAAACATGCCCTTCATGTTGCGCATCATCTTGGCGAGCCCGCCGCTTCTCACCATCTTCATCATCTTCTGCATCTGCTCGAACTGCGCGAGCAGCCGGTTCACTTCCTGCACCTGCACGCCCGCCCCGGCCGCGATGCGGCGCTTGCGCGACGCCTTCAGCAGCTCGGGCTTGCGCCGCTCGAGCGGCGTCATCGCGTTGATGATGCCCTCGGTCCTGCGCATCGCCTTCTCCTGCAGCTCCGGCGAGCCCTGCGCCATCTGCGTGAGTTGCGCCGGCAGCTTGTCGGTAAGCCCCGCGATGCCGCCCATCTTCTTCATCTGCTGCAGCTGGCTCTTGAAATCCTCGAGGTCGAAGTCCTTGCCCTTCTTGAACTTCTCCGCGATGCGCGTGGCTTCCTTCTCGTCGACCTTGGCACGCGCTTCCTCCACCAGGCCGAGGATGTCGCCCATGCCGAGGATGCGGGAGGCCATGCGCTCGGGGTGGAACACCTCGAGCCCGTCCATCTTCTCGGAGACGCCGACGAACTTGATCGGCTGCCCGGTCACCTGGCGCACCGAGAGCGCCGCACCGCCGCGCGCATCGCCGTCCAGCTTGGTGAGCACGATGCCGGTAAGCGGCAGCGCTTCGGCGAACGCCTTGGCCACGGTGACCGCATCCTGGCCCTGCATCGAGTCGACCACGAAGAGCGTCTCGATCGGCTTCACCGCCGCGTGGATCGCCTTCACCTCGGCCATCATCGCCTCGTCGATCGC